>DATFRP010000129.1:0-45464 GCA_035263125.1 Vicinamibacterales bacterium | reverse complement strand
AAGGCGCGCGAGGACTTCGGTACGAAGTTCCGTGCGCAGATGGGCGCCGAGGCGATCAAGGAGCTGCTCAAGCGCGTCAACATCGAAAAGCTCGCCGAGGAGCTGCGCGTCAAGATGCGCAACGAAAACTCGGTGCAGAAGAAGCTGAAGTACGCCAAGCGTCTGAAGGTCGTCGACAGCTTCCGCAAGTCGAACAACCAGCCGCACTGGATGATTCTCGACGTCATTCCGGTGATTCCGCCGGAGCTGCGTCCGCTCGTGCCGCTCGACGGCGGCCGCTTCGCGACGTCAGATTTGAATGACCTGTATCGGCGCGTCATCAACCGGAACAACCGGTTGAAGAAGCTGATGGAGCTGAAAGCGCCGGACGTCATCATCCGCAACGAGAAGCGCATGCTGCAGGAAGCGGTCGATGCGCTCTTCGACAATGGCCGCCGCGGCCGCGTGCTGCGCGGCGCGAACAACCGTCCGCTGAAGTCGTTGTCTGACACGTTGAAAGGCAAGCAGGGACGCTTCCGCCAGAACCTGCTCGGCAAGCGCGTCGACTACTCGGGTCGTTCCGTCATCGTCGTCGGGCCGGAGCTGAAGCTGCACCAGTGCGGCCTGCCGAAGAAAATGGCGCTCGAGCTCTTCAA
Organism: Vicinamibacterales bacterium; assembly: GCA_035263125.1. Taxonomy (GTDB): domain Bacteria; phylum Acidobacteriota; class Vicinamibacteria; order Vicinamibacterales; family UBA2999; genus Gp6-AA40. Next base: position 44,829 of record DATFRP010000129.1, on the reverse strand, counting down.
GCCGTTCATCTACAACAAGCTCGAAGAGAGACAGCTGGTCGCCACCATCAAGCAGGCGAAGGAGATGGTGGAGCAGCAGCGGCCGGAGGTGTGGGACATCCTCGAAGAGGTGATCCGCGAGCACCCGGTGCTGCTGAACCGCGCGCCGACGCTGCATCGACTCGGCATCCAGGCGTTCGAGCCGGTGCTGGTCGAGGGCAAGGCGATCCGCATCCACCCGCTCGTGTGCACGGCGTTCAACGCCGACTTCGACGGCGACCAGATGGCGGTCCACATTCCGCTGTCACCCGAGGCGCAGATCGAGGCCTCGGTGCTGATGATGTCGAGCAACAACGTGCTCTCGCCCGCCAACGGTGCGCCGATCGCGGTGCCGTCACAGGACATCGTCCTGGGCTGCTACTACCTGACCAAGGCGAAGACCGGCGCCAAGGGCGAGGGCCGCGCGTTCGGCAACGTCGAGGACGTGCTGCTGGCGCTCGAAGCCGGCGAGCTCGAAACGTTGTCGCCGATCCGTCTGCGCTTCACCGGGATGCTCCAGGACATGGTGGCGGCGCGTGACGATCAGGACCTCCTGCACACCGACGTGCAGGAGGTGAAGAGCAAGATCATCAACACCACAGTCGGCCGCGTGCTCCTCAACGAGCAGCTCCCGAAGGGAATGCCCTTCGTCAACGGCCTGCTGAAGAAGAAGGGGCTGCAGCAGCTGGTACAGAAGACGTATCTCGACTTCGGGCTCGAGCGCACCGTCGACATGCTCGACGCGTTGAAGAACCTCGGTTTCACCTACGCCACGCGGTCGGGCCTGTCGATCGGGATCGACGATCTGATCATTCCGGCCAACAAGCAGCAACTGGTGCAGGACGCGCGCAACGAGGTGATCAAGGTCGAGCAGCAGTACCTCGAAGGCGCGATCACCAACGGCGAACGCTACAACAAGATCATCGCGATCTGGTCGGAGGTGACCGAGAAGATCGCCGACGAGATGTTCGGCGAGATGGCCGACATGGATCGAAGCGGCAAGAGCTTCAATCCGGTCTACATCATGGCCGACTCCGGCGCGCGCGGATCGAAGCAGCAGATCCGTCAGCTCGCCGGGATGCGCGGTCTGATGGCCAAGCCCTCGGGCGAAATCATCGAGGCGCCGATCACGAGCAACTTCCGTGAAGGCCTGACCGTGCAGCAGTACTTCATCTCGACGCACGGCGCCCGCAAGGGTCTGGCCGACACGGCGCTCAAGACCGCCGACTCCGGCTACCTGACTCGTCGTCTCGTGGACGTCGCACAGGACGTCATCATCTCCGAGTCGGACTGCGGCACGCTCGACGGCATCGAGGCGCGCGCCATCGTCGAATCGGGCGAGATCATCGAGCCGCTCCGCGACCGTATCGTCGGCCGCGTCACGCTCGAGAAGATCGTCGATCCGTTCGGCGCGGGAACGATCGTCGATGTCAACGAGGAGATCGACGAAGACAAGGCGTCGGCGGTGCAGGAAGCCGGTATCGAGAAGGTACGCATCCGTTCGGTGCTCACCTGCGCGGCCCGTCGCGGCGTCTGCAAGCGCTGCTACGGTCGTGACCTTGCAACCGGTCGTCTGGTCGAGCTCGGTCAGGCGGTGGGTGTCATCGCCGCGCAGTCGATCGGCGAGCCCGGCACGCAGCTGACGATGCGGACGTTCCACATCGGCGGCACGGCGTCGCGAATCTCCGAGCAGAACACGCTCGACGCGCGTCATGCCGGTTCGGTCCACTACGAGGGTCTCGTCGTCGTGCAGACCCACAAAGAGGGCGGCCAGCTGATCGTCATGAACCGCAACGGCTCGCTCGTCATCAAGGACGAGAAGGGCCGCGACCGCGAGCGCTATCCGATCGTCTACGGCGCGCGGTTGAAGGTGAAAGACGGCCAGAAGGTCGAGCAGGGCCAGGTGCTGGTCGAGTGGGATCCGTACACGTTCTCGATCCTCACCGAGGAGCCGGGCACGGTCCGCTTCAAGGACATCATCGAAGGGATGACGGTCCACGAAGAGGTCGACGAGGTCACCGGCCTCTCGCGCTTCATCATCGTCGACTCGCCCGACGAGAAGAAGCAGCCGACGATCGAGATCAAGGACAAGACCGGCAAGGTCAATCGCAAATACCACATGCCGTCGCACGCCCACCTCATGGTGCAGGACGGCGAGACGGTGGAAGCGGGCGACGTGCTGGCCAAGATCCCGCGCGAGACGACCAAGACCAAGGACATCACGGGCGGTCTGCCGCGCGTGGTGGAACTGTTCGAGGCGCGCAAGCCGAAGGATCCGGCGGTCATCTCGGAGATCGACGGCATCGTGAAGGACGGTGGAGTCGTCAAGGGCCAGCGCAAGCTGATCATCGTGCCCGACGACGGCAGCGAAGCGCGCGAGTACGCATTGCCACGCGGCGTGCACGTCAACGTGCACGAAGGCGAGCGTGTGCGCGCCGGCGAGCAGCTGATGGACGGTCCGAGCAACCCGCACGACATCCTGCGGGTGCTGGGCGAGAAGGAGCTGCAGAAGTACCTCGTGAACGAAATTCAGGAGGTCTACCGGCTGCAGGGCGTCAACATCAACGACAAGCACATCGAGGTCATTTCACGGCAGATGATGCGGTGGGTGCGGATCGAAGATGTGGGCGACACCGAGTTCCTGATCGACGAGCAGACGGACAAGTTCCGCTTCCTCGAAGAGAACGAGCGCGTGATTCAGGCGGGCGGCCGGCCGGCGACGGCGCAGCCGATGCTGCTGGGGATCACGAAGGCGTCGCTCTCGACCGACTCGTTCATCTCCGCGGCATCGTTCCAGGAGACGACGCGCGTTCTCACGGAAGCGTCAATTTCCGGGAAGATCGACCACCTGCGCGGGCTGAAGGAGAACGTGACGATGGGACGACTGATTCCCGCCGGCACGGGCTTCGAGTGGTATCGACAGGTGCGCATCCCGGCGGACGAGCCGCCACCGCCGCCGGCGCCGCCGCAGCCAACGGAGGACGATCTCGATCTCGATCGCGAGATCGAGTACGCGTTCGACACCGACGAGCCGATGCTGGGCCGTCCGCCCGCAGGCGACGTCGAGTAACGCATTCGATCGTAGGGGCCGCCTTTGGGCGGCCCACTCACGAACGACCGAGGCACGGAGACACGGAGTCTTCGTGCCTCTTCTCTTGTACGTCTCGGCCGGCTTCACCGGCGGTAAGCCCTTTCCGTTCCCGACGCCGCTTCGCTCGACATGATCTGGCGGTGCTCGGCTCACTCCGGCGGCGCGCGCGGCAGAAGGGAGTGCACGGCGGGCGCGGTGGGGCTGTCGCCATCATCCAACGCTTCGGGGGTGCGCTGAATCTGAACGTCCACGTGCATGCGCTTGTGCTCGATGGCGTGTATGTCGAGGACGCGCGCGGGACGCTGCATTTTCACGAGGCTGGGCCGCCGCTCGACGAGGAGATGGATCGCTGGAGACGTTGGCGGCGGGGCCCATCGTGATCAATCGACGAATCGACCGATTCGTGTCACCGCGACCGTTCACATGGGAGGGCGTCGGTGTGTTCTTCCTCAAGGACGGAAAGATCAGGGAGTGGTCCGACTATACGATCCGCATGCGGCGAGGTTGAACCGGAACTCCTCTTGCGGCCTGGAGATCTGGATTGCATCTCATCTGGTGGTCAGGTATTCATGCCGCTCGGTGACTACGGCTTCTCGACGAGGTTCGGATGGTGCGCCGATCGCTTCGGCGTCTCGCGGCAGCTCATTTGTCAATGGACAACCGGTTCGTCGTCGGTATGTATCAGCGTCACATGAAGGTCATCGGCTACCTCGGAAAACTTGACGGCCTCTTTGGAGTGCCGGCCACCACCCGCAACTGGAATACCATCACCGCAATCTGCAAGGTGCTGCTCGATCGTCCCAGGTGACTCGCGTTCGACGAGGACCCGCCGCACGTTACCACTAATAAAGCATCCGCTCTCGATTGACAGCGCATCGCGACCGACCGAGTCGAGACAAGGAGAGCCTCCATGCCAGACAGCGTGACCCAGATCCTCGCCTCCGGGCCGCCGGGTCTGAAGAAGAATATTGCGGTGCTCGGCGACGGCTTCGCCGCTGGCGATCAGACGATCTACAACAACAAGGTCAAAGAGCTTCTGCTCGACGGCGTATTCGGGCACGACTATTTCTATGAAGACGCTCAGGCCTTCAACATCTTTCGTGTCAACCTGATCTCGAACGACTCCGGCGTGAGCCAGCGCGTCTACGACGAGCATGGCACGCCCGCCGATGGCAGCGACGACACGATCGTCAGCACCACCCTCAAGGACACGGCGCTCGGCTACATCTTCAGCGGATCGTGGGCGCACTGCTGGCTCGAAAGCGGCGCGAATACCGGGACGCTCGTTCAGAACGCGCTGAACACCTGGGTGCCCGATTACGACCTGGTGCTGATCATCCTCAACGAGCCTGGCTTTGGCGGCTGCGGCGGCGGCGGCTTTCAGATCGTCACGCTCGGCTCGGACTGGACGGTGATGGCACACGAGTTCGGCCATGGCACGGGCGGCCTTGCCGACGAGTATTGCCAGCCCGGAACATATACAGGGCCGGAGCCTGGCGCGGTCAATCTCACGAAGAACAGCAATCGCGCCACCCTCAAATGGAAACAGTTCGTCAACCCCGCGACGCCAGTTCCGACCGGCGTCAATGCCACCCCCGGCACCGGCATCTGCACCGGATTCAATCAGGGCCCTCCGCCTGCTGGCTGGAGCAACGACCAGGATGCGGGGCTCTTCGAAGGCGCCAGTTACCGCGATAGCGGCATCTACCGGCCGGTCGTCAACTGCCGCATGCGTGGCAACGCGCCTCCGTACTGTCCTGTGTGCTACACCGAGCTCAAGACGCTCATGCACCCGGTGAGCGGCCACAGCTTCCTCAATTGCTACGCGGGCGATTTCAACGGCGACGGAAAAGACGACCTGCTGGTGCACAACGGCAACTCGATCATGCTGTTTCGATCCAACGGGTCTCAGCTCGATCTCGTGTTCAGCACCGTGGAGCGCATCCCCGGATCATGGCAGTTCCAGCCCGGCGATCGGTTCTATGTCGGCGACTTCAACAACGACGGCAAGGACGAGGTCGTCGTCTACAACAGCACGAACTGGGTCATGGAATACCTCGGCCTGCTCGCCGACGACGGCAACAACGGGCTCAAGCTGATCGCGCGCTACGACGACGCGGTGCCGGGTTGGCAGTTCCAGCTGAACGATCAGTTCTACGTCGCCGACTTCGACGGTGACGGCCGCAAGGATCTCTACGTCTTCAACGGCAACAACTGGCGGATCCCGTACCTCGGAATGCTGCGCTCATCGGGCACGGGCTTCAGCGTGGTGCAGCGATACGACGCCAACATGCCGGGATGGCAGATGACGGCTGGCGATCGGCACGTCGTTGGCGACTTCTCGGGTGAGGGGCGAGAGGACCTGTGGGTCTTCAACGGTTCAGACTGGGTCTATCCCTATCTCGGCATGCTGCGCTCCAACGGAACGAGCCTCTCGATGGCGCGCCGCTACGACAACAAGCTGCCAGGATGGCAGATGCGTCCAGGGGATCGGCACTTCGTCGGCGACTTCGATGGTGATGGCAAGGCCGACCTGTACGTGTTCAACGGCGACGACTGGTCGATTGCATACCTGGGCATGTTTCGATCGCTCGGCAATGGTCTCTGTCTGGTGGAGCGCTACGACGGAAACGCTCCCGGCTGGCAGATGCGGCGCCACGATCGTCATTGGGTCGGGGACATCAACGGCGATGGACGACGAGATCTGTTCGTCTACAACCATCAGGACTGGGGCACGCAGTATCTCGGCACGATGCGCTCGAATGGCACCGGATTGACGGCATCATGGAGTGCAGACTGGGTCGGCGAGTGGAACCTCGGGGCAGTCGACAAGTTCGAGGTCTGCAACTACGAGGGCGTCGCAGGGCAGCGCGATCTCTTCGTTCACAACCAGGACTGGTTCGGGATGATTCGCGCTCTGCCGTCGTTGTCGCTGCAGAAGATCTACTATCGATGGATCCACAACTATCGCTACGGTCGTAACTGGTAGGTGATGCCATGGCAAGAAAGACGCCGAAGACTACGCGCTCGCGCCCGCAGCGTCAGAAGGATGGCGCACCACCCGTTGTCGAGGATCCGAAGCTCCCGCGCATGGGTGAAGGTGAGCCCAAACCACTTCGCGGCCGCGCGGCAGTGATGCCCAGCGAACCAAAGAAGGACACCGGCACGCAGAATCGAATGGCGGCGTTCAAGCGCGGTGCCGGTTCGGGAGATGCGCGAATGCCGAAGGAAGGGTATCCGGATCAGGAACCACCGAAGCCTCCACGTCGGTCGAAGTCCGATGCGCCGAAAAAGAAAGACGGATACGTTCGGCTGCGTGTGCTCGTCCACGACGGCGAGCTGTCAGTCGTGGGTGCCAAGTTCGTCGAGGGTCCGCTGGCGCAGACGGAGACGGTTCACCCCGGACGCGCATACGAGGTGATGCTCGGATCTCGTCGCGTTGCTACGGGTGTTGTTCCCGATGCGGGGCAGTGGCGATCATTTCCCGATCCCACTGGACGCGCAGGGCTGGGAGGACATCACATCACCGAGCTCCCCAGTTACGAGATCGCGGTGAGAATACCGGCCGAGGATCTCTCGATGTCGGCGCTGCCCAAGGCGCAGATCACCCTGTATCAGTGGCGCGGTGCGGCACCGACAGAGCTGGTAGCAGGCCGCTCGATGAGGTCGCAGTTGCCTGGCCGCACAAACGTGATCGCCACGCTGAAGGGCATTCGACTCAACCAGCTTCCGAAGCAGGCGCAGGCAGAGCTGCGACAGGCACTCGGGTAGCCGTAGACCTGCACCCCTGGGCCGGCGGTCAAGTGACGTTTTCAGATGCCGATTGCAGAAAACGTACGGAGCGAAAACACGCCATGACGGATCCGCGCGTGCTCGAGGTTGGAGGCTTCAAGGATCGCGTCGAGAGGGGCAGGTCATTTACAAGGTGGCCGACGATGCCGAGACGATGACCCTGACCGCGAACGAACGTGTGTGGCAGCTTCGGCGTCGCCTGAGTTGACGCTGTCCGGACTCTGATTCCTGATTCCTGCATCCTGATTCCTTCTGAGTCTGCCCCGGCGTAGACTCTCGATATGTTCGACTGGCTCGTCCCTCTGAGCTGGGTGTTGGCGGTGCTGCTGTTGTTCCTGTTGCGGCGTAAGGCAGTGAACAGTCCTTCGACCGTTCTCGCGATTGGGAGTGTGTCGGCTCCGGGAGCGGCTCGCGTTCGCAGGGGCCGAGGCGGCTTCGGTCGCCGCCGCGGAGGCTGGTTCATTCCGAGTGGTGGAGGCGGGTTCACTCCAGAAGACGGAAGTTCCCGACATCCATTCGATCCGTTTTCGGGAGTGCGTCATCCGAACGCGCCAAGGCCCGGCTGCAACGGCGCGGTGATCGCTGTCGAAGAACCGGACGAGAGCGAGCCGATGACGCTCGTCGGGGTCTCACGGTGAGCAACACTGGCGTCGATGTTTTCTCTCCGGCCGCCGACACGATGGACGCGGCAGCGAGGGACAGGGCCAAGGAGGCGATCACTATGGGCGGGGGCGCCGGAACACGCGTCGATCGTACTTCAGTTCTCCGTCGGCTTCTCGATGTGATCGACGATGACGATCTGTACCGTCGTTTTGTCCGGCTCGAGCCTCAGCCCGAGCTGTTCTCGCAGCGCCGTCGCGATGTCGGGACGATCGTCGCTCGTAGAAGCGGTCCCACCCGGGGCGTCCCTCGACGCGCGCGGCGCGTACTCCAGCGTGAAGTCATAGGCGCCGGTCAGTCCGGTTTTGTCGATGACGTAGCGGCCGGCGGCCGATGAGAGCGATCGCGCGAAGCCAGCCATTGTTGTGCCGCTGTGCGTCTGGACACCGTTGTTCGACCGCATCCCGCATGCGGGCGTTCCATCGTCTTTCAACGGCATCGTTGGCACTTTGCCCTCCGTCCGCGCTGAGGCCGACAGCGCGGCGCAGTCGACTTGCGCCGGGCGAATCCGCGGCCCGAGCTTGCCGTCGTCTCGCGCGAGGACGAGCGCGAATGACGCGATCTCTTTCGATTCGTAATGCGCGGCGAGTTTGAAACGGTCCGTCATCATTGCCCTCATCATGAGCGTGACCTCGTCCCCGGACGAATTGCGGCCCGACCTGGCCTCGATGTCATATCGCTCTGAACGCACCCATGCCGGCGCGCCAACGACCTCGTTGGTCGGGCCCGGATACGCCATCTGGATCAGCATGATTGCTTGACCGTTCACCATCGAGAATCGGCCGCCCGGGAGGTTCTCGACCCTCATACCGGTCGCGTTCGGCGCCGCAGGTTTGATCGAGACGACGTCGTAGACAGGCCATTGCGACGTCTGACCCAAGAGATGAATGCCCGCGAGGATGATCGCGACGATTGAGGCACACAACGCTGGAGCGAGTCGTCGTCTCATGCGGACCTCCGTGATGCGAAGCCGGCGCCTACGTAATGTACACGCGAGGACGTCGCCCGAAAAGAACAACAGACAGGATGATGTTCTTCATTTGAATCTCCACCTGATGTGCGCGTATGGTCGTTCATGCGCATCTTTCGATCCAGTGGCGCGCCGGTCGGCCCTGTCGATGCGGCAACCTTCAACGGTCACGCAACGGTCCAGCGCCTGGCCCATGACGAAACCGGCGTTCCCGTTGGCGTCTACCGCGTGACATTCTCGGACGGTGGACGAACGAACTGGCATAGACACTCCGGTCCGCAGTGGCTGTTCATCGTCGAAGGCAGAGTGCGCGTTCAGGCGGATGGTGGCGACTCGCAGGATCTCGAAGCGGGCGATGCGGTCGTCATCGCCCCGGGCGAACGGCACTGGCACGGCGCGGTTCCGGGAAGCGCGGGCACGCACATCGCCGTAAACGTGAACGCGGCGACGACCTGGCTGGAACCGGTGAGCGATGAAGAGTATTCCGGGTAGGTTTAGAACGTCGGTCCTCCGCCAAGGGTCATGAGATCGCCGTTGGAAAACCTGATCTGCCCCGCTCCGACGATGCGGTCGGATTCTCTGGCGTCGTCGTGTCGCGTCAACAGCACGGTCTGCGCGTCGTTCACATACAGCGGGTTGCGGGGCAGCCAGACTCGAGCGGTAATCGAAACGCCAGGCACCAACCGCTCCTTCATCGCGCCCATCTGACGCAGCCCGTTGTTGAGCGACGAGCCGTGGAGAATCCACGTCTCTGATTCCCCCTTGTCATTCTTCGCCTGGAGGTAGACAAGGACGTGTGGATTGATCCACTCGACGCGCGACCTCTCCCTCCAACGTGACGGCGTTGGTGGTGAAGTACATCGCGTTGGAGTGATGGGCCGCTGTGGTACCGGACGAGACGACGACTGCGAGGATGATGATCCCAAAGGCACGTGTCATGGGTAATCCCTCCATTGACGATCGCGCCTCGCGAGGTGCCGAGCTCGAGACACATAGCCTTGTTGTTGACAGCCGACACCAAGCGTTGTTAATGTCGTCAATCGACATCATGGCGCGACAGGCCATTCCCGATCGTCTGCCTGGCACGCTCGACATGCTGATCCTGCGCACGCTGCGAAACGATTCGCTCCATGGCTGGGCGATCTCGGTGGCGAAGTATTACTGTGTGACGGCCGCCGGAGGCCCTCAACTGGCCGTCGAGTCGGGCGAGTGGGAGCGCATGTCGGCTGCGATCGGCCGCGTGATGAAGCTGGCATGACACTCCGCGATGCGTGGCTCCGCGTCCGCGCGTTGTTTGCGCCGCGGCGCGCCGAACGTGAGCTCCACGACGAGCTCGCCTTTCACATCGAGCGCGAAACTCAGAAACACGTTGCGCGCGGTATGAGCCCGGCAGCGGCACGGGCGCGGACGATGGCGCGGTTTGGCTCCGTGGCGCTGACGGCCGACCAATGCCGCGACGCGCGTGGCACGTCGGCGATCGATGCGCTCGCGCGAGATGTCGCGTACGCGTGGCGTACTTTCCAACGCGCGCCGCTCGCGGCCGCAACGATCGTTGGCACCGTCGCGCTGGGCCTGGGCCTCATCACCATCGTGTTCACGCTCTTCAACTTCGGTTTCCTGCGCGTCGACGCCGTGCGCAACCCGCACGAGCTGTATTCCGTGCAGGAGCCCGATGGTTCCGATCGAGTGTCACGTCCCCTCACACGCGCGGACTACGACGCCATTCGCACCGAGACCAGCGCGTTCGCCGACGTCGCCGCGATTCTGCGCCCGGTCCGCACGCGGATCGATGGCCGCGTCGTCAGCGGCGCACTGGTGACCGGGAACTTCTTCGAGATGGTCGGCGTCGATGCCGCTCTCGGCCGCACACTGACGCGAGACGACGACCGAATGATTGGCCGGCCGACCGTCGTCTTGAGTCATCGCAGTTGGAGAAAGATCTTCGACGGCGATCCGCATGTGATCGGCCGCACCGTTCGCATCAACGGCGTCCAGTTCGAAGTGGCCGGTGTGTTGCCCGAGGATTTCCGCGGCCTCGCGCTCGGTCCTCCAGATTACTGGGCGCCGCTCGCGCTCGCAGGGCAGCTTCGCGACGGCTATGAGAAACCCGAGGCGATCGCGGTTGATGTCGTGGGCCGCCTCGCGCCCGGGACATCGCGGGAAGCTGCGGCAGCGGCGCTGAGCGTGTGGGCATCGCGACGAGCGGATCGCCCGCACGTACCTGGCCGGCCCACTGTCATCACCTTGAGGCCGCGCTCGGGCGCACTGTCGGAGAGCCTGCTGGGAATCGTCGCCGTGGCCACGCCGCTCTTCTTCGCCTTCGGATTGGTGCTGATGATTGGCTGCGCGAACGTCGCCAACCTGCTGCTCGCGCGTGGTGTGTCCCGTCAACGCGAGCTGGGGATTCGCCTGGCGCTAGGCGCGTCGCGGCGCCGTGTCATTCGCCAGCTGCTCACCGAGAACCTTCTCCTCGCGCTCATCGCCGCCGCATGCGCCCTCGGTGTGTCGCGGCTGTTCCTGGAACTGGCCGTCTACGCCGTCACCCAATCAATGCCTCCCGAGCTGGCCGAGCAGCTGCACGTTGGAGTTCCTACCGCTGACTGGCGTGTGCCGGTCTTTGCGGTTGCCGGCGCAGTCGTCGCAACGATGCTCTTTGGACTCGTGCCCGCTCTTCAGGCCACGCGGCTCGAGCTGGTGCGCACGATGCGCGGTGACGTCACGAAGACGGCGCGGCCGGGCCGCGCTCGTCATGCGTTGATCGCGGTGCAGGTTGGCGCGTCGGCGCTCCTCCTGATCTGCGCGGGTGTGTTCCTGCGAAGCGCCGCTGCCTCGGCGCGCTTCGATCCCGGCGTGCGGACAGCCGATACTGTGAAGGTGTACATAGCCAAGGAATCGCGGCGCGCCGCCATGTTGCAATCCATCGCGGTGCACCCGCTCGTGACAGCGGTCTCCGCTGCATCACAGCCAGCGCGCGCCTTCGCAAGCACCGCGATCGCCGACCAGCCGGGGCACACACCGGAGACATCGCGCAGAGTGGCGGTGCAGCAGATCGTCGCATCGCCGGAATACTTCGGGGTGCTCGGTCTGGACATGATGGCCGGTCGATGGTTCACGTCTGTCGAACGCGGCGTCGACGCGAGCATCGCCGTGGTGTCGGAGACGGCCGCGCGCGAGCTCTGGCCGAACCGAAGCGCCCTCGGTCAGGTGATTCGCGTCCAGCTGTCGCTCTCCGATGCGACTGAGTCGACCGAGCCCGTCCGCACCTTCACCGTCGTCGGCGTCGTGCGCGATGTGAAGGGACCGCTCGCACCCGACTTCTTCCCGTCGAGGGGCGTGTATGTGCCAGGCAGCATCGAAAGCCCCCGCACGTCGTTGACGCTGCGCGTCCGGGGCGACCCCGAGCAGGCGCGACAGGCACTCGTCGAGCATCTCACGAGCATCGAGCCCGGCCTCGGTGAAGTCTCGACGATGCGGACGATCGCCGGTGTCGGGACCTACATTCTGCAGATCGCGTTCTGGGTGGCTGTCGTCCTCGGCGGACTTGCGCTGATGCTGACGCTGTCGGGGCTCTTCAGCGTGCTGTCGTACGTCGTTGCGCAGCAGACCAAAGAGATCGGCTTGCGTGTTGCACTCGGCGCCACGACCAAGTCGGTGGCCGGGTTTGTAATTGGCCAGGCGTTCCGCTCCGTCACCATCGGTCTCGCAGCAGGCAGCGGCCTCGCCGCGGCGGTGGCGACTCTCCTGCTGTCCACGCCAGCGGCGGGGGAAATCGGAGCCGTCGTCCACGTCCTCGATCCGGTCGCCTACATCACCGGCGTGCTCGTGATCGCTTCGGCGTGTTTGCTGGCCGCGTCGCTTCCCACGCTGCGGGCGGCCCGCATCGATCCGATCGCCGCGATCAGGAACGAGTAACGACATCAGGGACCGATCGTGCGGGAAGGCGTACACGTCAAGCGAGGGGCCGGGCGGGACGACGCGCTCTGCCTTCTCGGGCGCAAAAGTAGATCTCACGGTCAGCACCTCGCCATGGCTTTCTTCATACGAAACGGGTTCCCAACGAGTCGTCCACCGATCTATTCCGATTGGGAGATCAGGCGAACGTCGCTCGAGCCTTTGTTCTTCGAAGAGCCCGCTGAAGAGCAATAGGACGCGCGCTAATTGTCAGTCGGCGTCTTCTGAATGAAATCGATCACCAGCACCTCGAGCGGCGCCTTGCGCGATTCGAGCGCGAGGCCGCTCTTCTGGAGTGCGTTGGTGAACGGATCGATCGCCGCGTTGTCGAGCAGACGCAGCGCTTGCGCCGGGATGAGGGCTCCGTTGTTGAGACCGCCACGGATCTGGACGCCAATGAAGTCTTCGGGCGTCAGTTCGAGCGACAGGTCATAGGCCCCCGTGATCCCAGTAGCGTCGATCACCGGTCGATCGCTCAGGCGCGTCAGCAGCTCTGCGATCTGCAGCATGGTCATCTTGCGAATCTCGATGCGATTGTTCCCGAGCGTGAAGGAGGAACCACCACCGAGATCGGCGCCGGAGCCCGAGGCGTTCCCGCCGGCAGTGACGGTGACCGCGGGTGGCTTGTCTGAGGGAGCTTCGGGGGCCGACGCCGACGGTTGAAGCTTGAGTCCCTCCTTCGACGCAGTGAGTGCAAATACCGCAAACTCCTTCGTCTCGCGATGGCTCTTCATCTGGAACCGATCCGCGAGGAGCGCCTGGAACATCTGCGGCAGCTGCGCGGGAGAGACGCCGTCGGGAATCTTCGCGGCGATGTCGAACCGAGGCTGACCAAGCCAATCGGGGCCGACGATCTGCTGCGGCTTGAGGCCGTAGGCCATTCCCACATAGAGCTTCAGGGGCAGGCCGACGATGCGTACCTGCGAACCGTCGATATGAACGCCGACGCTGGCCTGCGACACCTGTTCCGCGGAAGCTCGCACGGATGCGACTTCAAAGGCGGGTGTCGTCTGACCAGAGGCGGGGCCGGACAACATCGGAAGCGCCCACAAAGCACTGAGCAGTGAGATGAGACTTCGTTGCATGTAGCAGGAGTCATGTTCCCCCACATGCTCCTGCCGGGGCAATCCTGTCATCGACGAGTCAGCGTAACGTCAACGCGGGCGCTTGTTCGCGAGGCTGGATCTTGCGTACCTCGGGCGCAGCGTCGCTGTCTGGTGCGGGGCGAATGTCGGGCGACTGCCGTTGAGCCTCGGGTCGTGGACGCAAGACCGGCGGTGTCGTGACGACGATTCGGTCCTCGCGGACAGACGGAGGAGTGATGAGTGCGAACGGCATCCTTCCTGAGGAGAGCGAGGCATTCGTCGGTCGCATCTGCCGCGCCCCCGCAGTAAGCAGGAAGACTAGCGTGGCCCCGACCGCCGCGCCCCAGGTGAACGGCCAAATCCAGGCCCGCGCGATCGACGAGAACGGCGCTTTGTTCCGGTGTGAAAAAGATGACCACTCTGGCAATTCACGCTGAGCTAGTGCAGGCGAGTCGAGCTCGGGCCAGAGATTCTCGAAAGCAAAAGCGGGTCGCTCCTCGGCAGGGAATTCGTCACAGCCCGCGACGGCATCGACGATCACACTGACGTCAAGCTCGTCGCCGCTCGCGGGTTCAGGCTGAAACTCACTCAGCGCATCGAGCGCAGGCGCGGGCGCTCGTCTCAACGTAGCGCCGTCGCGTCGCCGAGACCCACGCGCTTCGTGATCCGTCGGTGTTGTGGCGCTTGACATGATCAGAGTGCGGTCGAAAGAGTCGAGCTCCGCGAGCAAGAGGGATTCCAGTCAACACATTCGACGGCACGCTGCCAATCGTGTACAGAATCGCTGTAGGTGATCTCCGAACTCATCGCGAATGGAGGCTTTTGTAAGCCTCAGCCGCATCAGTGAACCGCGGAGGTGGACCTTCCAATACACCGAGGCACAGAGACACCGACCCCTTGTGCCTCTTTTCTTTTTCGTAGCATCGCGGTTGGGGCATACGGGGCGTTCTTCTCGACTATCTCGTCATCGACGTCATTCGGGACCTGACCACGAGCGTCGCGAACAGCGCCGCCAGCACGAGCATGATCGCGACCATCAACGCGACTTTGAGGATGATGCGGTTGGTGAGCCCGTCGAGATCGATGAAGGTCTGCTCGCGCAGCCGTTCGAGATCAGCGAGCGTCTGCCTGCGCAAGTCGTCCGCCTGCATTAACGTGATGGTTCGCTGGCGATCGAAGTCGGCGAGCGCCGCCTTGACCTCGGCATCAACGCCCGTCATCACGGCGATACGCTCGCCTTTCAGATACGCGAGGACTTCCGCCTTCATCTGGCCGATCTCGCTCATCGTCTCAGCACGTTCGGCGCGGAACGTGGCCACGACGAAGTTCGTCCCCTCGTCGATCGATTCGCGCGAGGCGAGGGCATCGACCCGATCGGTCACTTTCTGGAGGGACGCGAGTGCAGATACCGCGACGCGCGCTTCCTCCTGCGCGGCGAGATCGCCGACCAGGAGATCGGCCTGCCACCGTGTCGCCTTCGGCGCGTAGGCGGTGTAGATATCGAGCCTCGTCGCAAGGTCGGCGACGGAGCCTTCGATGTCACCGACGACGCCGAACACATTCTGATCGTCCGGCCCTGCAAGCTTCGTCAGAAATGGAACAACGGACGAGCGGGACGACAGTGACACCCCGCCGATCGGATGCTCGTGCGCCCACGTCTCGAGACGTTGCATCATCCGTTCGAAGGGTTCCGGCCGTTCGGCGATGGCCCGCATTTGCTCCGCGATGGCGGCCCGCGTTCTTCGAGCCCCCTCGAGCGCAACCGGCTGCATTTGTCCGAAGCGATCACGACCGCGCCCAGTGGCGAGGTAATCCTCGACCTGCGCAGCCAACACCACCGTATCCATCGCTGCCGCGAGCGAATTGCCCTGAAACAAGGTCTGGTAATACGTGGGGATCGCCTCCATCTTCCAGCGCAGCGCCTGACGCCGCACGTCGGGATCATCAGCTCGATCCATGATCTCGTCGGCGGTGGTTTCGATGTCGCCCGGAATGGCGATCGCGAGCGCGTTCTCCGCCGCACGCAGATGACTCGATGCAATGCGAGACTCCGCGACGCGAGCCAGCGACGTCTGCTGCGGCACCTTGGCACAGGCCCCGACGAGCATTGCCGTCATGCACAGGAGGCCGGCCCCTCGAACCGCTCTGCCGCTATGAGGTTTCGGCATCTTCCCTCCTGGCGCTCCCACGGAGACTTGCGCGTTCCCGCGACATCCGGTGGCGCAGTGTGAAATGCCATCCGCTTTCCACGCCACCGAGCGGTTAGCGCTCTGCCGTCCGTGACGTGGAGCACGTCAGGTGCCAGAGTAGGCCGCGCCCTCTGTTTTCCGCTCCCTGATCACCTTCGATGCAAACGTCAGTCGTCGATGCGTCCGAATCGTCGAGAGAACCAAACGGTTGGAAGTGGCTGCACGTGCAGAACCCTGTACAAACGCCCTGCTCATGCACTTTGGTCTAGACTGCTGACGATATGACCCGTCCTCGACGGCTCTGGATTGGCGGCGTGTGTGTCGCGATCGTTTCGGTTGTGGCCGGCACGGCGATCGTCCGACGGACGCCGACACCACCGAGTCCCCCGCGCTCGCGTGCGGAGGCGATTCGAAGTGAGCTCTTTACGGAAATTCAGCCCGTGCGGATTGCCACCTGCGAGCTGCGACGGTTCGGCGAACCGCATGACGGCGGCTATCCGCTTTGCGAAAATCTCCTTGACCGCGTCAAGACGGGCTATTCATACGGAATCTCCGGATACGACGGGTGGGGCTGCGAGATCTCCCGTCGGTTTCGCATTCGCATCCATCAGTACGATTGTTTCGATCTTCGGGAGCCTTCGTGCCCTGGCGGGCAGACCGTCTTTCACGGCGAGTGCATCGGCACCGCCAGAACCACGGAGGATGGCCGTCCGTTCGACACGCTGGCGAGCCATTTCGCGCGGAATGGCGATGGGTCGACGCCGATCGTCATGAAGATCGATGTGGAAGGCGCCGAATGGGATGCCTTCCTGCTCGCGCCCGACCGCGCGCTCTCGCAGATCGAGCAGCTCGACGTCGAATTCCACCACGTTGACGAACCGAAGTACGTGGAGGCGATACGCAGGCTGAAGCAGTTCTTCTACATCGCGCACGTTCACTACAACAACTTCAGCTGCGATGCCTCGCTTGCACCCTTTCCCTCATGGGCATTCGAAGTGCTGTTTGTCAGCAAGCGGATTGTCGCGAGCGACGGGTCACCGGCTCCGCCGGCGACAGACGTTGATTCGCCGAACGACACGCGCGCGCCCGACTGTCAGCCTGCACGCAGCACGGCACACGTCTTCAGCTTTGTTCATGGAGTGCACGACCTATGAAAACCGCACATCCGCCACGACGCGCGGAACGGCGTAGACGACGACCGTGCCAGCCAAGAGGTCGCGCAGCGAGCGGTGATCGTTGTTGTGGTATGCCATGAAGATGTCGCCCAGAACGAATAAATCCCAGGCCCAGACCAGGCCGAGCAGGACCGTCGGCGCGACGGCGAACTGAAGCTGCTGCTGCGCACGTCCGCTCAGCGCCGCGAAGGCCCCTGCGTCGAGGCCGGATCGCCACAAGCTGGTAAACATGAGCACGGCGACTGTGGCACTGAAGAGCAGTCCGGGCGACAGCCGCATCAGGGCGTGACGCAAAGTCAGCGTCGCATCCCCGCGTGCCACGATACGCAGTTTCATCAGCAGCTTGCCAGGACTTCCGCCGAAACGCACGACACACCAGACGTGCATCAGGAGCGCGATCGGCATGCCGACCACGAACGTGTCCAGCGCTCCAAAGGGGAACGGCGGCTTGATGATCGCGGCGAGTGCGGTACCGAGCGGCAGCGCAATCATCACGTCAAGCAGTGAAGCCGCTGCTCGCGGCAACAGATCTGCGGGCACCTTCGCGGTGGCGTCGGAGATGACTTCCCAGCCTTCCGGAAGCGCGTCTTCCTCGTCGGTGCATGCGCGCTCCAGCGTGTGCGCGCGGGTGCAGAGCAGACTCAGCGCGAATGCGAGCTTCTGCACGCGCGATGCCGCGGCCGCTTCGGCGAGCCACTCCTCGAGCAGCCGCTCGCTCAATGAGGAGGGCAACCGTCCGGCGCGGAATCTCAGGATCGCCGCCGCCACTGAATCGGCCATCAACAGTGCGACGAGCAGCGCGATGATCGCGGCCAGCATCAGGAGCCCGGCGGCGGTCGTCAGGTGATGTCCGCTGGCGTTGTCGAGCGCCAGGAACAGCGCGCGCGAAAGGCTGGTGGTGTCGAAGAAACCGATCATGTCACGCCTCGTTGCGAGCGAGTGAGACCGGAGCGGCGAGGTCGTTCAGCGCCTCGTGCGCGATTCGGACGCCAGCCGGAGTGATGCGATACAGACGCCGCCGTGGCCGTCCGAGGTCCTGAGGTTTCTCCTTCTCCCACCGGCTGGAGAGGACACCGGCTCGCTCCAGCCGCAGCAGGATCGGATACAGCGTCCCCGACGAAATGCCGGCCGCCTTCATGATGTCGGCGCCGGCGATCTCGCTGCGCACGTTGTCTGAGAACGCTGTCAGGAACACGCGGAGGACTTTCAGGGCGGGATGGGAGAGGCGGCCGCGTCTCATGGTCGCAACTCTACATAGGGTGACGGCACTCTGTCAATCCGTCGTAGTCAGTTGTCGCTTGGGCGCTCGACGTGGTCGACGATGAGCACCTCGACCTGCGCGTGCGACGATTCGAGCTTGAGTCCGAGCTGCTCGGAGAGCGCCGTGAAGATCGATGTCGTGTCAGCAGGGCCACCGGTCGTGTCGAGGCTGGGACGCTGAAACATCTCGACGCCTTCGAGCTTCACGCGGTAGTTGCCGGTGAGTCCGGTCTTGTCGACAACGTAGCGGCCCGCCATTGTTCGAAGAATCGACGCGAAGCTCGTCATCGTGAAGTCACCCTCGATCGTGTTGCCCGTGCTTCGCATCGTGCACGGGGGAACGATTGAACCAGGTGCCGGCGGTGTGAACGTGGGCGGCGGCGGAGGCGTGCCCGCCGCACGTGCCGCTTCCGCGGCCGCGCGTGCGGCGGCGGCGCGTGCCGCGCAATCAACGTCTGTGGGCTTCATGCCGGGACCGAGCCGTCGGTCGCTGCGCGCCAGCAGCAGATCGAACGACGGCTGATCGCGCGACTCCATGTGCGCCGCGAACTTGAACCGCTCCGCGAGCAGGGCGCGCATCATGGCACGACGATCGTCGACCGTCGGATTGTTCAGCGAGACCGTCGCGTTGACGTCGTAGTGCTCGCTCGCGGCCCAGTCCGGGAGTCCGATCGGTTCGGAGACGAGCCCTGAATATCCAAACGTGATCAGCGTTCGAAGGCTCGCATTCACGAAGATGATCCCGCCGCCAGGCATCTGGCGCATGCTGCCGGAGTTCGTGTCGCCCACGTGAGGCTTGATGGAAACGACCTCATACGTTGGTCCGGTTGTGGCGGGAGCCTGGGATGCTGTCTGCGCTGAGGCATCGCGCGTCAGGAACGCGAGTGCGGCGAATGCGAGCGCGGATGGTCGCTGGGCCTTGAGGATTCGCATCATTCAGTTCTCCGACGGCCGCTCGATGCGATCGATGACGAGCACTTCGACAGGGGCGCGCGTGCTTTGCAGCTTCAGGCCGAGCTGCTCGCGGATGGCGCCCGCCAGCGTCGGCACGTCGGTGGATCCGAGGTCTCTGAACGTCGGTGCTGCGTTCGCGGTGACGGCCACATCGCCGGCGAAACGCAATTCGATGTCGTACCGTCCATCAAGGCCGGTGCGATCGACGACGGCCATGTTCAGGCTGGCGATCAGTCCGAAGAACATGGCGATGTCGCGCATGCGCATCTGATTCGCGCTCATGAACGACACCGGACCGTAGGCGTAGCCAAACGGGCAGAAGTACGGCTTGCCATCAGCCGTTGGCTGGATCGCGCGGTTCGTCGTATCGAGATCGACGAGATCGAACGGCCCGAGGCACGCCGCCGTCGATGGTTTCAGCCCCGGGCCGAGACGGCCGTCGGCACGATCGAGCACCAGCTCGTAGATCTCCTTCTGGCGCACTTCGTTGTGGGCTTTCAACTGGAATCGATCGACGAGCAGCGCGCGGATCATCGCTGCCGCCGTCGGCGCCGGCACGTTGCGGACGCGTTGCGACTCGAACGGTTTCGCGGCCACCGCCTCGATGTTGTACCGGTCGGAATCGATCCAGTCCGGGCCGTCGACGATGAAGCTGCGAGGGACGTGCTGGAGGTTGTAGCCGTTGCGAATGAGCTCGCGGATGGTGATGCTCGACGCGAGCACGCGGTTGCTGCGCACGGTCACCGGTGCGTTCGATGCCGCCATCAGGCCCGACGGATCGCGCTTGATCGATGCGGCCTCGAACCGTGGCGCGTCCGGGCTGATTGGTTCGATCGTGAGCCCGATCCCTTGCGGCCCGGCGATGGTCACCACCGGCGTGGCTGCAGCCCGCTGTGCGCCCGCTACCGTCGGCAGGTACTCGCCAAGGATGATGGCGAGGAGACCGGCGACCACGGCGCCGCGCGCGAAGGAGGTAGCCACCCGCATCTTTGACTTCTGTTGCACGCGAATGGTGGGCCCGGAGGTCGCTGCGAGTCAAGGCGTACGCTCGGATGCGCGTTACCGCCTCGGCCCACATCGATCGATAATCGGGATGTCAGCGCATGGTGTCGACAAAGGAGGAGCCATGAGATTCTGGTTGCCGGCCCTGGTCGTGATTACCGTGCTTCCCGCGGCCGCGCACCATCCGTTCACGCCGTTCTACGATGCGTCCAAACCGGCATCCGTCACCGGCGTGGTCGCTGAACTCCGCACCATCAACCCGCACGTCGTGCTGATCGTCGACGGGCAGGGGCCAGACGGCCGCACCGGCCTGTGGGCGTTCGAAGGATTCCCGCCCAACGCGTTGCTGAGACAAGGTCTGAAGGATTACAAGGACAGGCTGAAGCCCGGTACGAGCATCACGATCTCGGGATGGCCTGCGAGGGATCCGAGCGCCCGGGCGTTCAGCGGACGCGACGTCACGTTCGCCGACGGATCGACGATGCGCTTCGGACCGACACCGGAGGAGGCCGATCGGTGGAGCTGCAGTCCCGGCCCGTGCCCGTACAAGTACCCTGACGTGCGATCACAGTGAGCACAGGGAGGCGGGATCTGCCTGGCGGCAATCGGGGTTGACGACTTCGACGGCCGCCGCCGGCATGTCGTGCGCTAGCGAGATATCGAGCTTGCCATTCGGCTCTCATTCATTGGGGGCATATGCACTGTGACATGGATGTAAGGGTTGCGGTCCAGACGACAAGGATGTCCAGTGTCATGACTATGTAGTGGAACCGTACGCGCAACGGCTGTGGAATGTCGTGGGAGGAAGCGACCACAACGCCGCCATTTCTTAGGGCAGCGTTGGTAGGATTTTTGAAATTGCGCGAAGCTCTGCCTGGTTGTAGAACCTGACCCGCCCAGCCCCTCCGGGCGGAAGCGTCAGACTCGACTTGAGGAGTGGCGATCTATGCCCCGGCGATACTCAATTGCCATCGCCGACCCGAGTACCGGTGTCGAGCGCCGCGCTACTTTTCCCCCGGCTGCAGTACTCGTAACGTTGGCCGTGTGTCTCGGGCTGCCTGTCGTCATCGGGATCGGCGCGACCTGGAAGGCATTAGCTGACATTCAGGTGTTAAGTGCGCGGCAGCGCTCCCTCGATCTCGAAAAGGCGAACTATCGCGCCGCTACTGAGGCGTTGGCGAGACAGATCGAATCGCAGCAGGCATCCGATGCGATGCTCCGCGCCCGGGCTTCGTCCGCGCCCAGAGGAGTCACGCCCGACATCCGGGTGTCGTCAACTGTGCGCGATCTGAGCCCGCCTGCGGCTTCTCCTGCTCCTTCTCGTACGCCCGCGGAACCCGGCACGACGATGCCCCCTAGGCAAGGGGCAATCGCGTCGCAAGAGGCGAGTCGCGCTCCGGCGACGACATCGACTCCCTCGTCCGATGTCGCGAGCCAGGCCGATGTGGATAGGCAACCCGATGTCAATCGCGATGCAGCAGCATCCACGCAGGGTGCGCAATTGGTCGAGGCGATGACCCGGCTGAACCAGAGGCGCGTACTTGCTGAAGACGCAAACGCGAACACCCTGGCGAGCCGTTCTTACTTGGAGGCGAGGTCCCTCGAACTGGAAGCGAAACAGTTGGCGACGACCGGACAAACGTCCGATGCGTTGCTGCGGGCGATCGCGGCCGAAGCGGGATTTCGCGCGGCCCTGGTCGAGGCGCGGAACCGATCCGTGCCGCCGCCCGTCGATCCGGCCACTCGGGGTCAGGGTGAATCGGCACGGCTCACGCCGGCCCAGACGGCAGAGGCCGAAAACAGCATTCGGGGCGTGATCGCTGAATACGTGGGCGGATTGGAAAGCCGGAACCTTGCCGCTTTGAAGCGAGTCTGGCCTTCGCTCGGTGGCAACCAGGAGAAAGCCCTCCGATCCGAGTTCGCCAATGCCCGCACGGTTCAGGCATTGTTCTCGGATCCCCGCATTACCATCAACGACGACGTGACAACGGTGACGGGTGTCCGGAAGTACAGCCTCGAAACACAAGATGGCCAGCGTCTGTTCAGCACGACGAGAACCACGATCACGCTACGGCGCCGGAACGGTGTGTGGGTGATCGATCAAGTGGTTCACGATCGATGACGCGTCCCTGGCGCATAATCCGGGCTCCCCGGCGTGCCGTTGCCTCGATCGTCGTATTCGTGCTCGCGTGTGCTCCGGCAGCGTCGTTCGCACAGTCTGCGACCGAGGCCAAGGGACTCGTGACGCTCATCGGGCAGGTCTTCGGGCCGCACGGCCTCACGGTCGACAGCAATTCCGCGCTGCTGGACGGATCGACCCATGCCGCGCACTTCAACAGCGACTTCCAGACGAACTTCCGACGATTCAATATCGCTCTGGCAAGCCAGTTGTCGGCGCTCCCACTGCCGTCGCCGGCCTCAGGGTTCACGTATCGGTTCGATTCGGATACTGGCACGTTCGTCCGATCGACGCAGAGTTTCGGGCCCATTCTCGCCGACCGGGCAGAGACGATCGGCCGCGGAAAGATCGTGTTGGGCTACAACTTTCAGGCGTTTTCGTTCGACTCGCTGGACGGCGTCGACCTGCGGCATGTACCCGCAGTCTTCACCCATGACGATGCGCAACTCGGTGGCGGCCGGACGGATGTGGTCGTGACCGACAATGCGATCAAGTTGAGTGTTCACCAGTACACGGGCATCGTCACCTTCGGAGTGACCGATCGGCTCGATCTGTCGTTCGCGATCCCGCTTATCAATACTCGTCTCGCGCTCTCGTCGACTGCCGTCATTCATCGCTTCGGGACCACGCGTGAGGACGCGGTACATTTCTTCTCCGATCCGTTGGCCCCTAACGGAATCGGGGATCTCCGGGTGTTTTCCGCGAGTGGCACTGCGTTCGGCATGGGGGACGTGTTGGTGAGGACGAAACACAACATCGTGCGGCGGGGGCGGAACAGGTTCGCCGTCGGCGCCGAAGTGCGCATTCCGAGCGGCAATGAATACGATCTGCTCGGGTCGGGGGCTTGGGGCGCGAAGCCGTTTCTGGTGGCGTCGTTCGTATCGGGGCGCGTGTCCCCGCACGTGAATGTCGCGTACCAGTTGAACGGTGCGAGCGTCCTGGCCGGGGACGCGGCGAGGGGAATCGCCGATGACCTGCCGGATCGCCTCCTGCTTACGGCCGGCTTCGACGCGGGGATCAACCAGCGTCTGAGCGTGGCAGTCGATTTCCTGGCCGAGCGCGTGCTCGATTCACCACGGCTCGAAATCGCCCAATTTGCTGCCAGTGGCGATTTGGGTGCCGCTGTCTTTCAGAACATCATGTTCAGCACCAGGTCCTATCTGATTAGCAACGGGGCGGCAGGGATGAAGTTCGCCCTGCGCGAAGGCTTGCTGGCCAACTTCAACGTGCGATTCTCGGCGGGTGGTGACGGACTCACCGATCGGGTGACGCCCCTGGTGGGGATTGAATACGGCTTCTGACTGGTCCAGGTAGGGCCTACCATCGCCATCCTGCGGCGAGCGACGTGCGAACGATGGTGAGGTTCGTCCGCGACATCGCCGTCGAGTCGTAGATGCGGAACTCGGGTCGTAGCGACCACCTCCGAGTGATCGCGACATCGACGCCGGCGCCGCCGCCAATCGCAAGGCCGGCGTCATGACGTGCGATCTCGCTCATCACTCCGATGCCGTTCCGCACGGCGATCAGACTGTTGACGCTCCTGGTCCAGAGGCCGCCAACCCCGCCGATCACATACGGCTCGGCGCGACCGTGTGGGAATCGAACATACACGTTCGCGGTTGCGAGCATCGCGTCGAGCAGGCCCTCGCGTGCGGCACCTTGGCACCCGAGTGCGAGGCCGCACCGAGCCGGGTCGGCGCGCAGGCCCAGCGCCCGATTGAGGTCGAACGACACGCCGATGCGCCGCGTGATCGGCAGACGGACGCCGCCGCCAATGTCGGGCCGATTGCCGAAGTTACGATCTTCGGCCCGGAATACCTGGGCGAAGGCGATGTTTACAAAGAGTTCACCGTGTTCAGGCGATGGTTGTGCGTCTGCAAGCCCGGTCCATCCGAGGACGAGCACGAGAGCAATGGCGCTGCGCATGACTGACCTCGTTGTCTAATGTGCAATCGCCGCGACTCGCAGCTCACAGGGCCGGTTCCTGAGACCTGGCCACACCTGTTTGCTGATTCCTGCGTCCTGATTCCTCTGATCGGTTACAGTGTTCGTCCTTGAGGGGGAGCGATTATGTGCGATCAGGATTATTTTGAGAAAGATCGACTGGAGTACGAGGCTCGAGGGCTGATCACCCGCCGCCAGTTCGGCGTGCTGGTCGCGGCAGGCGTGTCGATGATGCTGCCGGAGGTCGCCAACGCCCAGCAGACCAGCGAAAAAGACGTCGTGATCAAGACGCCCGATGGTAGTGCTGACGCGTACTTCGTGTATCCGTCTACAGGTTCGGCGGCGGCCGTTCTGATCTGGCCGGACATTTTCGGCCTCCGGCCGGCGATGCGGACGATGGGCAAGCGCCTCGCCTCGTCTGGCTACTCGGTGCTGGTGGTCAATCCGTTCTATCGTGTGGGCAAGCCAACGGCAACTGGTGCGACGCCGATCCCGGAGATGATGCCTTTCAGGAAGGGCATGAACCAGATGACCGACATGACGGACGCGAAAGCGTTCATCGCGTGGCTCGATGCGCAGCCGCAGGTCAACAAGAACCGCAAGATTGGCACCCAGGGTTACTGCATGGGTGGTCCGATGGCGTTCAACACGGCATCGGCCATGCCCGACCGCGTGGGCGCGGTCGCCTCGTTCCATGGCGGCGGTCTCGTCGGCAAAGAGGGTGACACCAACAGCCCGCACCTGCTCGCCTCGAAGACGAAAGCGTCGTTCCTCATCGCGATTGCCGAGAGCGATGACAAGCAGCGGCCGATGGAGAAGGACGTGCTCAAACAGACGTTCATGACGGCGAACAGGCCGGCCGAAATCGAGGTCTATCCGGCGGCGCACGGCTGGTGCCCGCCCGACACGACCGTGTACAGCGAGCCGCAGGCCGAGAAGGCGTGGGCACGTCTTCTCGAGCTGTATAAGAAAGCCCTCGCGTAGTCGCCGTATCCGCCTTCCTGTCCGCCGCAGCGTGAAGCGCGAAGGGGGAAGGCGGGCTGACCTGGGGTCCGGCCTTGGCCGGACCCCACCACACGCCTCAGACGAAAGGAACGATTCGTGGTGCGGCACGACGATCTGCGCGCCGTCGCGCGTTGACGATGGCAGGCCTTCGAGCCTTCGCACTCTCGCTGAAGAGCCACATCGTTGTCGCCTTCGTCGCCGTGGTGCTGTTTGGCATCCTGCAGTCGACCGGTGGACGAATCTCTACCAACGACGGAGAAGGCTGGGACGGTCAGGATTACTCCCGCATGCTCCGCGAAGGCTGGTTGAGCGGGACGGTCCACACCCGGCTTCGGCCGCTGATCATTTGGGCGAACACGCCTGTCTTCATCGCCACCCGCAGTCCCGTACTCTCGTTCGCGATCATGAACATGGTGTACGCGGGGTTGCTTGCGGGCGTGTTGTCGATGCTGCTCCAGCGGTACGGTGCCGGCACATTCCTGCGTATCATCGCCGTGGTCTGCATCGCATTGTCAGACCACTTCCGTCTTCAGGCGTTCTATCCGGTACTGATCGACCTCGGTGCGTGCGCCGTGATCGCCGTTGCGCTGCTGTTGATTCTCGACGGCCCCCGATGGGCCGCGACGCTTGCGTGTGCCGCGGCAGTGCTGGCGCGAGAGTACAGCGTCATCCTGCTGTTCTTCGGTGTGCACCGAGACTGGCGGAACCACGTGCCGCTGCGCGCGACGATCGCGACCTACGTGCCGGCGGCGATCCTCTGGATCGCGGTGCGGATCGTCGCATCGCGCGCGCCCAACGCCGCGAGCGTCGTTTCGCTCCACACGCTGCTGGAGAATCGTCACGCCTGGGCGGATCCGCTGTTCGTGGCGCTCTTCGTCTATTTTCTGGTCGTTCACGCCGGCGGTGTGTCGCTGCTCGTCGCCTCTCAGCCGCGGCGCTGCGTTCGTTTTCTCACACGCGAGCCCGAGTGGGTGAGTTACGCCGTCCCACTGATCGTGGTGACGGCACTTGGCGGCGCGGATATATGGCGCTATTTCACGCCGCTGCTGCCCGTCGTCGCAGTGCTGTTCGCGCAGTGCTTCGCCGATCGGTCGCGTGGCGAACAATACATGCTCGGGGTGTCGGCGATCGCGTTGACGTTGTGGACACAGGCACCGTTCAAGCGCATGGACGAGGCAAGCTATTTTGCCGATTGGTTTCCGTACTACATACGTCAGGGTCTCTATCACGTCCCGTCACCGCCGCCGCTGTGGCCGGACTGGGGTTGGCGATTCCTGGTCGTTGCCGTGGCATTCTGCGTGCTCCTCGCGTTCGTCCGCGCCGATGACTCGCCGGCACATTCCGGCTGAAGTCGCGACGCCGCGACGATCCCGAGCCACCTAATGCGGCGAATGACCATCTGACGAGGCAGTTGGATTCGCAACGGAACCGGCCATCCGATGAAACAAACGCCGTCGATCGCTTTCGAAGTGATAGAGCTTGGCGACTTCGATGCGTTTCGCCAGCCGGCTGCACAGCAGCACCGCCACCACGACGCCGAGGCCCGGGCCGATCCAATAGACCCACCATCCATCCCAGGTGCCCGAGATCAAAGCCGGACCGAACGTGCGGGCGGGATTGGTACTGGTGCCGGATATTGGCGCCTCGAGCGGTACCATCACCGCATACAGCCAGGGAATCACGAAGGGTGTGTAACCGCGCAGGTGCCGAAAGCCCAGGAGCATGCACAACGTCGCAATCAACGCGCCGGTCGCGATCGCCTCGCCAACGATCGCGGCAGTCGCGGAATACCCGGGTCCTGGCATCGTGGCACCAAACCCGATACTTCGTCCCATCGATCCCCATAGCAGCAGAGGCAAGGCGCCCACGCAGCCACCGACGATCTGAGCGACGACATAGCCAACCGCCGTTCGACCATCGAGCTTGCGCATCAGCCAGAAACCCATCGTCACGGCAGGATTGATGTGCGCGCCGCTTTCTTTTCCCACGGGTGACACCGCGATCGCGCTGCCCACACAACCAAACAACAGCGCAGTCACGATAGTTCGCAGCTGAGCGTTCGGGAGAATGTGCGCCATCGGACTGCCTTCGCCCGACATCAGAATGACGAAAGATACTCCGCCCAGTACGAGCAGTGCGGTTCCGACCAGCTCGGACGTAAACAGTCGCCATCGCACGTGCCAGTCTCGCGATGACTCGGAGTGCACGGTTGATCTCAGGTAATCAGAACAGCGCGGGGACGGTATTTTACTTCGTCGATTCAGCGGGTCGCGAACCGAAGACGAGGCAGAAGCCCGGGCGCGCGCGAACTCAGCGCAACGAGAGAATCGCCCGCACGAAGTGATTATGTGGACGCGTCCGGTTCCCCAAGCAGATAACCGGCCATCGATTTTCGGTTCGGACGAATATAAAACGAGCCGTAGCAGAGTTTGATGAGAATCGGATCGGGTCGCCCGTACCAA
Organism: Vicinamibacterales bacterium; assembly: GCA_035263125.1. Lineage (GTDB taxonomy): Bacteria > Acidobacteriota > Vicinamibacteria > Vicinamibacterales > UBA2999 > Gp6-AA40. The sequence continues at coordinate 17,092 of DATFRP010000129.1, read as the reverse complement.
CTCGCCCAACTCAGAGGCGAGTCTCCATTCATGTCCTTTGCGTCGAGCTTGGCGCCGGCATTCAGAAGCAGCTGTATCGTTTCCTCGGTGCCGAATGCGGCAGCCCGGTGGAGCGGCGTTTCGCCTTTGGTCCTGCAATCTCTCATGAACGCGCCGGTTTCCATTGCCGGTTTGGTCACGGCGTTGGGATTTGCGCCTCTCGTGAGCAGTATTTTGACGACGAGATCATAGGTTTCGCGATCTGTCTTGGAGAGCGCGGCGTGCAGCGGCGTTTCTCCGGTCCCCGCGTCGGACTTGTTCACGTCGGCACCCTGCTCAATCAGGAACTCGCACAGTGGCCAATGGCCATGATAGGCAGCGCCTATCAGATCGAAGTTGTCCCCAAGCGTGTTGATGGATTCTCCGTGAGCCAGCAGAAACCGGATCGCGCTGACATCTCCGTAGTACCAACACCAGTTGATGAGCGGCGTACCGTCGGCATCGTTCGCGGTAGCGGCGTTACCAGCGGCGAGATAGTCGAAAACCAGATCAGTGCGTCCATCCTTGATACGATCGAGAAGAGTTCTGCCCACGGAATTGCCTCCTTTGCTTCTGTTTCTTCAATTTTCTGGAAAGGCACGGTGCGGTCAAGCGCCTTCGAATTCGAGGTCTCGCCTAAGTGGAGGGCGAGTCTGAAGAATCGCCTCTACTCACATGACTAGACCAGAGATCACCGGCATCGCGCCGTTCTTCATCGTCAGGAATGTTCCGGTCGCGTTGGCGTTCTATCACGACCGGCTCGGCTTCGATGTGACGTTTCAAGGACCCGAGCCTGACGACATTTTCTTCGGCATCGTCCGGCGGGACGGCGCGACGATCATTCTCAAGAGCATTGGCGTCGAGCCTGTGCCGAACTACACGCGAGACATCAAACAAGGCTGGGCCCCGTGGGACGCTTTTGTTCACGTTCCAGATCCGGACGCGTTGGCAGCGGAGTTCTCGTCGCGCGATGTCGTGTTCTTTCAACCGCTCAACCGGGACTATGACGATGGCGATGATGGGTTGCGTGGATTCGCGGTCCAGGACGCCGACGGATATGTTCTGTTCTTCGGCCATGCTCGTTCATGAGCGAACTGGGGAGCATTCGGCTCTCTGCTATCGGTTGTAGTCCGGCTTCGGAAGTTTCGTTGGCGTGGGGTTCAGCGCCACCCAGTTCACCGCGAGCTCGCACAGTCGCCGTGCGTCGCCGTTCCTGCGCTTCACGGCCGCGACGATTTCGCGCGCTTCCGCCAGCGACGCTGTTGGAAGCGGAACACCGGAGGCCATGTGGACCAGGAATGCGTCTGCCATCTTGCGGTACGCGTTGTCCCAGTTGACGCCGCCATTACCCTCGAGCTCGTCGTGGATCCGGCCTGCGATCCGGATGACCTCGCCCTGAACCGTGCTGGCGGCTCCGCTGGAAGGAACGAGCAGTTCCCACAATTCCTGATGCTGATCCTCCCAGCTCGCACTTCGCGCGACGATGGGGGACTTTCCATCATGCTGAATGCGACGCGGGACCGGCGGCACATCGAACAGCACATACAACCGGTCGAGCGCCGCACTGGTTGCGTCCACGAATTCCGGGTTGAAGCCGGCGCGATGGAACTCGAAATCCGTTCCAATTCGGGTAACCGACGATTTCATCTCCGGTGTCTGCCGCGCGCCGGCGGCGATCAGGGCTTGCGCCATCGCAGCGACTTCTTCGATTTTGGCGTTGCTGCACTGCTGGAGCGTATATGCAAGCGGTGTCTGCCCCTCGCGATTGAGTGCGTCGATGCGCGCGCCATGCCGAATCAACAATTCCGCGGCGGCTACATTGCAAACCCTCGCTGCCGCATGCAGCGGCGTGCCTCGCTGGTTTTCTCCGAGGTTCACTTCGGCGCCGAGCTCGAGGAGCACCTCGATGCGACCGTGCCAATGCCCGGCGCGTGAATGCAGAGGCGTGTGCCCGTAGCCGTCAACTGCCGCCAGGTCCGCACCGCGTGTCACCAACCAGCGGGCCAACTCATCTGGGCAGCGATGGAAGGCGAGGGCGGTCTGCTTGAATACGCCTCCGCGCGCGTTGACATCATGCGCATCGAACAGCGCCTTCAATTCATCCAGATCGCCTTTCTCGAGCAGCGCTTCGAAATCTTTCGGCAGTCGTTTCTTCTTTGTCTTGGCCATTTCCCTTCCTCGGCGCGCGGACGCATAAACACTTCGGCCCGAAACCGTTCCCGCGATAGCATGGGCCCCGATGATCCGGGCAGTCGCGCCTCGAGGACCTGTGGCAGCTCCACCACTCGATCAACACGTCATGGAAAACGCTGCCGACCCATTCATTGCCAACCTTGACGACGCCCGCTGACCAGCCACTCGATCCGTCTGACAGCATTGGCGGACGGCTCGTTCGGGATCACCAACACTCGGAACGGGTTCACGAGGACCTGCCCGCAGAAAGCCGGGCACTGATGAACCTCGCCCGTCAACGGCGAGGCACATGGGCCGTTGCGGTCTGGCTTGTCAGCTTCGGGCTCACATTCACCACGGTCACGTTGCTGAATGATCACTTCGATCGGATCACGCGGGCACGGCAGATTCTTGCCTACGGCGATCAGCCGTTCCGCGATTTCAGGGACCCTGGCTACTATCTGACGCTGTATGTGTCTGCCGCTGGCCAGGCGCTCAGCGGCGGCGGGCTGCTCGGTGAGGTGGCCATCACGAGCGCGGCGCTCGCCACCAGTTCCACTCTCGCGTTCCTCCTCGCAACGTCGATGTCCGGCTCGGTGGTCGTGGGTCTCGGCGCCGTGCTGCTGACCTGGCTGGTTCCGGCGCGCCCCTACGACTGGGACAAGGTTCTGTTTTACATGTCGGGCCTCGCGCTCTGCTGGCGATGGATCGACCGGCGCAGTCGCGCGTTGCTGGCCGCGTTCGGTGCCTTGACCGTCGTTGCGGGACTGTGTCGCTATGACAACGGGCTGTACCTGTTCGCGATGATCATCATCGCGGTGATACTGGTCAATCGTCGTGCGCCGCGGACTCTGGTGCGGGACATCGCGTTTCTCTTCGCCGCGATACTGGTCACAATCGCGCCAGCCCTGATCGCAGTTCAACTGACGTCGGGTATCGGCGAGGCGATTCGGCAGATCACCACGTACGCGTCGATCGAAGGGACGCGATCGCTGCTCTTTTCTCTGCCGGAGCTCGGGTTCGACCGCACCTCGCTGACATGGCTCTTTATCGTCGGGGCACTGTTGTTTGCCGCAGTGCGCGCAACCGCTTCTTACTGGGGCGGCACCGGCGGCGTGGCCGGCGTAAAGATTCTTGCCGGAGCCGCCCTGCTCCTCTGCATCGTCGTCTTCGTGCTGCGGAATCCGATCGAGGCCCGCGTCGGCGCCGCCATACCTGTGGCGGGCGTGCTCGCCGCCTATCTCCCAGCTGGGCGGATAGCGTGGCGGCCGCCGCCGGCGTGGGCGATTGCGACGTTTGCGGTCATCGCGCTGGCGGGAGCGGGCATTGAACTGGGCGGTCGCGTGTTGCGCATTCCGGGTGCGGCGGTACGGCGTCTCGTGCGTGCAGGCGATGCCTTCGGTGCGCAGGACCCGGACAGCCCGCTGTTCCCCGGTGGCGGAGCGCTATCAGGGCTCGCGGAGTACTTGAACCGGTGCACGCGTCCGGATGATCGAGTGCTGCTGACGTGGTATGCGCCAGAGGTCTACTTCTTCGCGCAGCGCGGCTTCGCCGGCGGCATGGCGGTCATGTTCGGCAGACACTGGTCATCCGACGCGGATCAGCGCACGACGATCGCGCTGCTGGAGCAGCAGCGGGCCCCGTTCGTCGTCATGTCGCCGGGCGAAGGGATCGATGCGCCAGCGGATTTTCCTCTGCTCGCTACCTACATCGCGCGCAGCTATCAGCCCGGAGGTGAGTCGACCTTTGGCGATCCGCGGCTCGGCGCTGGCGACCGTTACCGGGTGCTCGTTCGGCGCGGCACACACACCACCCCCGATGCACGCTGGAACGTCGCCTGCCTCACCGATCGGTAGTTCCAGGCGGACGGGTCTGTCCAGTCAGAAGGCCAACAACCGATAGATGAGCCTTGCCGACTTGAGGCAGCGGCTCTGACTGTCGAGGCTGAGATTAGTCCGCCACTGGAATGCCACTTGCTCTTTTGCCCCTCCGCTAAGAGCAGCGGTGAGGTTCACCATCGATTTCCTCCACTGGCGCGGTCACGGCTCGACAGTTGCGACGCTGTTTATCGTGGTCGCCGTCGCCACTGGTGGGTGCGGATCCTCCTCGAGCGTATCTACGGCCCCGACGGCGGTGAAGTGCGAGGTCGGGTTGGGCTCGCCGCCGACGGTCGACGCCGGCGGTGGCCGAGGCAGCTTCAGCGTAACCGCCAAGCCCGAGTGTGCGTGGGAAGCCTCGACCGCGGTGAGCTGGATTTCGGCGTTGTCGCCTGCGTCAGGGAGAGGCGACGGCAGTATCTCGTTCAGCGTTGCGCCGAACGAGGCCACCGTTTCGCGGGAGGGCGCGATCATCGTCAACGGGCAGCAGGTGCTCGTCACGCAGCAAGCATCTGCGCCGCCGCCAACGCCGCCGTCACCAACGCCGCCATCACCAACGCCGCCATCACCAACGCCGCCATCACCAGCGCCGCCGTCACCAGCGCCGCCATCACCAGCGCCGCCGTCACCAGCGCCGCCGTCACCTGCGCCGCCGTCACCAGCGCCGCCGTCACCTGCGCCGCCGTCACCAACGCCACCGCCACCAACGCCGCCGCCACCAACGCCACCGCCACCCGTGTGTACCTACTCGATTGCGCCCTCCAGCCAGAATGTTTCCGCGGACGCAACGACAGGAACCGTTACCGTGACCGCGGGTACCGGCTGTGCGTGGAGCGCGACCAGCAGCGCGCCATGGATTACCGTCACGTCCGGCGCGACCGGTACAGGGAACGGGTCTGTCGGATTCAGCGTTGCTGCGAACACCGGTAGCGAACGGAATGGAACCGCGACGATCGCCACTCAGACTTTCACGGTGACTCAGGCGGCGGGCGCAGCTGCCTGCACGTACCGCATCTCGACGCCGGACGCGAACATCGGGCCAGACGCGGCCCAGGGAACGGTGAGCGTGGTCACAGGCGCTGGCTGCCCATGGACTGCGACCAGCGATGCGCCATGGATTACCGTCGCTTCCGGCTCGCCCGGCACCGGAAGCGGGCAAATACTCGTCAGGCTCACGGCGAATACCGGACCCGAACGAACCGGAACCGTGACGATAGCGACTCAGAAGTGGACGGTGACGCAGCGGGCGTTCATGCCCGCGTGCACCTACTCGATTTCGCCATCGAGTCTCACCGTAGGCCCGGCCTCTTCCACCGGAACGGTCTCACTGACGACGGCCGACGCGTGTTCGTGGACGACAGTCAGCAGCGCGGCGTGGCTCATTGTCACGCAAGGCGGGTCAGGCAGTGGGAACAGTGTGATCGCGTTCATCGTTTCGCCAAACGAAGGTGCGGCACGAACGGCGACGCTGACGATCGGAACTCAGGTCTTCACGTTGACTCAGACCGCAGTTGTTGCGGCGCCGTGAACGGTTCGCGCGCTTCCTTACAAGCCGAGCTCAATCGGCCGTAGACAAAGGCTCGCATCGCCGAGCGGTACTTGCGATGCCACTCGCCGATCTTGTTCTCTGAGACGCGCTCCGCCGTGTCGTAGCTTCTCTATCGATCGGTGCCGGAAGTCATTGACAGGCTCGGATGTGCTTGACACCGACGAGGTGTTCATGGGAGAAGCTCTGCCACCCCTCAACCAGAGCGGTTGACGATTCGATCCAGTTGTCCAGTTTCCCACGGCGCAGTTGCGACCGAACCGCGGGCACATCCCTTCTCATCGGCGAAACGGACTAGCTGGGACGGTCAAGTCACCTCGAACGACAGGAGGTGTCGATGCGCTCTCAGGCCCTGCGAAGTACATCGCGCGAGGCGACTTTGCTCGTGGTGGACGACAATCCCGTCACGCGCGAAGTTGTCGGCGTGGTCCTGCGCAGACTGACGCTCGATGTGTGCGAAGCAGATTCGGGCGAGGCGGCGATCACGGCGATTCGCGCGCGACGGTTCGATCTCGTTCTGCTCGACTTCCGACTTCCCGACATTTCGGGGCTCGATGTCGTGGCCACGCTCAAAAAGGAGCGGATCTCGATCCCGTGGGTGCTGATGAGCGGACGGATGACCGCGCCCCTTGCCGTTCAAGCGATGAAGCTGGGTGCCATCGACGCCGTGGGAGTGCCGTTCGACATCGAGGGTGTCGTGCTTTCCGCACTGGGAGATCTTCGCACGAGCGGATCAGACTGGCCGGTCCTTGCGTCACGACTTCCCGAGCCGAAGTCGGCGGCCGAACGATGGGCCGTTCTGGTGCTGCGGGCGTGCGCCGCGGGTCACGATCTCCGCACGATCGACGATTGGGCGAAGGCGGCGGCCGCGAGCTACAGCACCCTCACCGAGAGTTGCCGGCTCGTTGGCATCCGGCCTTACGACGCGCGCGATTTCCTGCGCATGCTGCGGACGCTGTACCACGCCCAGGGGCGCACCGAGAATCTGGAGCACGCCCTTGCGATCAGCGACTACCGCACCTTGAAGAGGATGTTCGAGCGAGCCGGTCTGTCACTTGGCAGACGTGAAACGATCTCCCTGCGAGGGTTCATCGAGGGCCAGACGTTCGTCGCGCCCGACTCCGAGCCCGTGCGGTGGCTCGTGCGGCTGCTCGAGTGCGGTCGTGATAATGGCGGCAGCGACAAGGACTCAGCGGCCGCGGACATGAGTTGCGTGTGCCGTCGACAGCAAAGCGAGGCGCGCCGTGGTGCCCCGCACAACCCGCCCGAATCCAGTTGCTGGGGCTACTCGTTGAGTTGATATTCGACGACCGCCTGCAGCCCCGCTCATCGTTCTGCCTGCGCCCTCGCTTTCAGGTCAGCTTCTTTGTCTCCGGTGAAATCTCCGGCTGTTTTTCCGGTCAGATGTCCGGCGGTTCTTTCGGCAAACGTGGACTTTCGTGGGCCGGAACGCGGCTATAGACTCGGCGCCCGACTCAGGTGTTTGCAGGAGGTGGCATGGCACGGAGTTCGAGGACTGTACGATTCGTCATCGGCGCAGGAGTGTTTGCGGTCTGGCTGACGGCAACACTCTTTGCCCAGCTGATCGATAACAACAAGGCGCCCAATGCGGCCAACGGCGGCATCGCGCGGGCGCTGCTCAGTGGCCCCTACCCGACGGAGATTTTCGAGGGGCGCAACGGCACCGATCCCAACACATCGCTGAACGTGATCAGGTTCGATCCCTTCCGAGCGATCCGCCGGGGACGGCAGTTGTTTCAGCGCAAGTTCAGCCAGATGGAAGGACAGGGGCCGCTTACCAACGACGGCTTCGGCGACATCGAAAACGATCTGAGCATCGGCGCTGGTCTTTCCGACAGTTGCGCAGGGTGCCACGGTCGCCCGCGAGGATCCGCCGGCTTCGGCGGTGACGTCGCCACGCGCCCCGACAGCCGGGATGCTCCGCATCTGTTCGGCCTTGGCTTGAAAGAGATGCTGGCCGACGAGGTCACGACCGATCTTCGGGCGATCCGCGCCGCCGCGATTGCCGACGCGAGACGGTTCGGCACGCAGACGCGCACCCTGACAAGCAAGGGTATCAACTACGGCACGATCAGGGCGTTTTCGAACGGCGTCGTCGACACGTCGGGTGTTCGGGGCGTCGACGCTGACCTGCGCGTGCGGCCGTTCTTCCATCATGGCGGCACGATCTCGATTCGCGAGTTCGTCGTCGGCGCGTTGAAGGCCGAAATGGGGATCAGCTCGGCTGGTGATCCCGACCTCGCCGCAGCGCAGACGGGCAGGGTCGTGACGCCCGCAGGAATGGTTCTCGACGGGCGCATCGACAGAATCGAAGCGCCACCCTCCGACGAGCAGAATGACATCGGCACCATCAATCAGCGCGCGGCGCTGGTCGATTTCATGGAGTTCTATCTGCTCAACTACTTCAAGCCAGGCATCGGCCCGATCTTCACCGAGACGTCGGCCGGCCGAACGAGATTCCAGCAGCTGGGATGCGCGAGCTGTCACATCTCGGATCTCACGATCAACCGCGACCGGCGCGTCGCCGACGTGGAGACGAATTTCGATCTGAACCAGTCGAATCCGTTCAATCGTCTGTTCGCCAGCGCGACGACGTTGCTGGCGAATCCGTCGTCAATCGGCCAGGCGGGCGTGGCGAAGATACCGGCGTTCGCCTCGTTCACGGTCAGGAACATCTTCACCGACCTCAAGCGCCATGACTTGGGGCCGAACTTCCACGAGCGCAACTATGACGGCACTACGCGGACGGAGTTCCTTACCACTCCGTTGTGGGGCGTCGCGAGCACAGCGCCGTACGGTCACGACGGCCGAAGCGCCAATCTGACCGACGTCATTCTCCGACATGGGGGAGAGGCACAGGCGGCGCGCAACGCCTTTGCCGCACTGTCGTTCCCTGCGCGCAACGAAGTACTGGCGTTCCTTGCTTCGCTGGTCCTGTTTCCCCCGGATGACACAGCGTCGACTCTCGATCCTGCCAACCCGGGCGCCGCTGGGTACCCACAGGTCGGGCACGGCAGCATCAGGCTGACAGGGTTGTTCAACAATCCAAACATCGTCGAATAACAGAACACGGTGCACGCCCCGACAGCGCGCTCGCTCGGTTCAGAGCGAGCGCGCTGTCGATGGCGGCGAACAACCGGCTAACGCTGTGGCTCTGGTTGATGGACTCAATTCTCCTGTAGCGGCAGAATCGTGAAGCGCAACGGAATGACATTCGGGTCCCGCGACGAGTAGGTGAAACCGCAGGGATCGCGCAGATCCTTCAGCGCGAATCTCACATCGGCGGCCATCGCGACATAGTCGATGCTCCATCCCGGCAGCGGCGTGCTCTCTCCCCAGGCGATCCTTCGTGCGAGGTCACCCCTCGGACCGCGCATACCTCGGAGGCTCGCCACCACTGGAGAGGTCGCCAGATCGTCCCACGTCGGCATGCGTGAGACGAGGGAGCGCGATATCGTCCGCGAGATGACGAAATCGATCATGCGCATCGCGTCGAGCGCGTCGCTTCGACGCTGGTATTCCGCATCGCTTTCGGTGTCGCCGTGCAAACAATTGCCCTGCCCGGACTGCTGACCTGGCGGAAGCGGGTCGACAAGTGGTCCGACGAGAAGAACGGCATCGACGGTCATCGGTGCTCCCTGAATCACGGCGACCCCGTCACGGCTGACCGTAGTGAAACCTGGGAGTCTGAAGGTTAGGGCGTAGGTTCCCGGCAGCACGTCACGGATTTGATAGCTTCCAGTTGCGTTCGTGACGGCCGTACGGAGCGGTGCCGCGCCTGGCTCCATGACCGCCAGTTCGACGGTCACACCCGGCAGTGCGGCTCCGCTGGCGTCTCTGACGATGCCGGCCACCGATCCTTGAGCGAATACCTGCCCGGGAAGTAGAAGGAGGCAGATCCACAGGAGCGATCGAAGCTGCAAGTAATCCTCCGTGGCTCGTGAAGCATCTTCATCGAAGATGATGCCCCACGATCGCCTACCAGAATACTATGAGGGCGATCGGGGCTCGCTGTTATCGAGCGTCGGGCTCGAAGCGCCCCGCATCGAGGTCGAGTACATACTGACCGATGAGACGAGGCGGATCGTAGAAGGTCCCTCGCGTCCAATCGAACCCACGGTGCAGGATGCGGACGGTGACCTTTGACAGCGATTCGCCGAAGCGCTGGTGATACTCGCGCCGTGTCACGGCCAGGGCAGCGCGGGTCGAATCCGGCCAGGGCTCGCCGCGAGTGGCACGGCCGATGGCGTCCCTCAACACGTCGACGCCGCCCAGTTCACGCACGCGCCGATCGAGCTCGTCGCCGGTCAGGCCACCGAATGAAAGCTCGTAACGCGCGGTCTTCTCGCGCAGATGTGCATCGAACGCCTTCTTCGACGGCCAAGTGTATGAATACATGCTGTAGTCGGAGAAGAACGGCTCGGATTCGGCGCGCAACGCGCTGACGATGAGCTGCTGAAGCGTCAACATCACGATCACGGCCGACGCGAGCCTCGGCAGGAGCACCGGCGTGTCGATGGGTGCCTCGGCAGGCTCGTGGTGCGCTGGTGGGCTTGACGCACGCTCTGCGGCAGTCGCTGGAACGCGAATGGTGCCGCGATCGATGAGCGACCATGGCAGGAACGCGAGAAAGAGTGCCCACCACGCTGGCCAGTACACTCCCTGAAAGAAATAGAACCCGGTGAGCATCCCGAGCCCTGCCACGCCGTAGAGTGCGCGTACGGCTGGATGCTTGAAGAAGGCGACTGTCCAGAAGGCGCCTTCGATCATGATCGCACCGAGCGAGAGCGCTACAGCGGCGACATCCGATTGGGCTACGAGCAGTCCCCATGACACCGGCGCCTGACGTGCGTCTTCGATGAAGTGAAACCGCACGGCGCCGCTCGTGATCCAGGCAACCCCACTCGTGTCGAGCTTGGCAAAGGCGGCCGCCAGGAACGCGAGACCCAGCGTGAGTCCCGGCAGCCACACAGCCAGACCACGCAGCGATGGAGGCACCGGCGGAGGCACGCGTCGCCGCCATCGCGCGATCACAGAATGCACGCCGATGCTGTCCTGCCACGGAACGAGGACCAGCATCCAGACCGTGATCAGCGGAATGCCCCAGTCGTGCATCCCTTTCGCGGTCAGGCCGGCGCCAACGAACAGCGTCATCGCCGCCGCGGCCGCTGCGAGCGTGAGGCGCGGCAGGAGCCCGATGGCAAAGCAGAGAAGCAGGATCGACGCCGCATGCCAGATCCACGTGGTCGCGCCTGGGCTTGCCGACAGCGTGCGTACGAGATCGAGACGAGCCAGCCACGATGACAAGCGTTGGTGGTCCAGTGGGACCGCCACAGGCACCTCGGTGCGCAGCGCAGCGAACAGCCCAAGTCCCAATGCCATACGGTAGGCACCGAGGGCACGCGCCGAAAGCGGCGGCATGCGCTCGGCGAGCCACACGCCGAGATTCTTGGGAAACGAGAGCACTGCAGCCGTGACGAGCGCCGCGAACAGCGCGAGGAGAGGCAATCGTTTGAGCTGGAAGAGCACCTCGACATCGTCACGATAGACGTCGCGAGTCGCCGGAAACTGCGTGACAGCCCACGCGTCGAGCGGCACCCAACGCGCCTTCGACCCATCGTCGGTGGTCACCTGAACCAACGGCACGTGAGTAGCCGTGAACAGTACTGCGACGACGAAGATCGCCAGCAGGATGCTCCGGCCCGCAACGCCGCTCGGCACCGTGACCTTCACGTCGTCGACTCCGACGTCAGTCTCATAGCGCTTACGCGAGTAGCTGTCCGGATCAACTTGTTTGGTGGTCGCTTCAGACAGGGTAGGATACCAACCTGTGGCCCCGAAGATCACCTCGCCATTGCTTGATCCTCTGAACCGAGAAGCAAGTCTGCGCGCCCAGGCGGCGGCCTTTCGTGAGTTTGCCCTGGCAAAACCTCCGTCGGGCGAAAACGCCCTCGACCTGTGGATGCAACACGCCGCTGGTCTGATCTTCTTCGAAAAAGTCCGTGCCGCTGGTCGGGCAACCCTCAAGTCGGCTGCATCCGCGGAAACCCGCGCAGCCGTCGAACTGGCGGTCGACGCGATGACATATGCACTCATGATGCAGATCGACGGTGTTTCTGGTGGGCTACGCGGCGGTGGAGTGGAGATCGAGCTGTCGTTTGGCGTCCAGCTCACGCGAGACGGCGCACCTGTCGCGAAGCTCGATCTGCGCCAAGGCGATGGTATGTGCATGGGGTTCCACTCGTGGATCGAGGGCGACTTCGGTGAGGACGCGGTCGTGGCGCCATCAGCGACCAGGAAGGCGCCGAAGCCGAAAAACAGGAAGGCGTCGAAGCCGAAAAGGCGGTCTACCTCGCGAACGCGGAAGTAGTCTGTTCCCGCTTGTGAAGGATCCCGCCGCGCTCGAGAAGGCCACTTGGAAAGTGGTCTCGCCTCCGCCGCCATTGGCTGCGGCGAAGATCGATGCGCTCCTCGCGACGTGGCGCGGAACGAAGCACGTCGTCGCTGTCGATCCGCTCGACGGCGGCATCATGAATTGGAACTACGCCGTCAGGTTGTCGGGATCGGCGGAGCGATGTGTTCTGCGCTTCTACGATCGCGCGCCAGCATCCTGCGCGAAGGAAGTGCGGATTCTTGCGCTCGTACACGGCGATGTGCCGGTGCCAGAGGTGCTGTACGCCGACGTGAACGGTGCGGATGGCTATCCGCCGTTCTGCGTGCTCGAGTTCATCGACGGCATGTCGCTCAGAGAGTTGAGACGGCGCGGCGATGCCAAAGGCGTCGGCGAGGCCTCGTACGATGCCGGCCGATTGCTGCCTCGACTCGGTCGACATCGCTTTCCACGATCCGGTCTGCTGTCGCCGGCACTCCAGGTGCAGGACGGCCCGTTCGCAGATGCGAGTCTCGGCGAAGTCGTCGAACACTTCATGGCGTCACCGTTGTTCCGCCAGCGGATCGATGCGACGCTCATCATGCGCATTCGCGATTTCGTGGCTGTCGTCGCGCGGACCGAACTTCGGTCCGCCTCACGACATGCTGATGCTGGCCTCGTCCACGCCGACTTCAACTCACCGAACATCTTCGTGCGACAGGACCGCGGCACGTGGCGCGTCGCGGCGATTCTCGACTGGGAGTTTGCCTGTGCCGGGTCGATCCTGTGTGACATCGGCAACATGCTTCGATACGAGCGTCCCGGTCAGCCGCGGTACGAACCTCACTTTTCCCGCGGGCTTGCCGATGGTGGCTGGGATGCCCCGGACGACTGGTTTCTGCGCGCTCGTCTGGCCGATTTGCCCGCGCTCTGCGAACTGCTGACGCGTGACGATGTGCCTGAAGCCGTCGTCGAAGAGCTGCGGGATTTGATCGTGATGACGACGAACGCCGGGTAGCGTGCACCCGCCATCACTCTCCCATCGACAGACGATGGGGCTTGACTTCGCCTCTCGGAACGCGGATGATGCTCCCCATCGTCTGTCGATGGGAGAGTGATGGCCAAGACCACGCCGCCGCCCGATCTGCTGCCCGGCACGCTCGATCTCCTGATCCTCAAGATCCTGGCGCGCGACTCGATGCACGGCTACGGCATCGCGCAGCACCTCAAGGCGGCATCGGACGAAGTCCTCCAGGTTGGCGAGAGCTCACTCTATCCAGCGCTGCAGCGTTTGCTGTTGAGCGGCTGCGTCAAAGCCGAATGGGGCGCATCGGAAAACAACCGGCGGGCCCGTTTCTACACGCTCACCGCGACCGGACGTAAGCGGCTGGCGGCCGAGCGCGAGGAGTTCGATCGCATCATCGTGGCGATTCACAAGGTGCTGGCGGCGTCGTGATGCCCAGCCTCGTTCGTCGCCTCCTCTACTGGATTCGATCGCGGCAGCACGACGCGGCACTCGATGAGGAGCTCGAGTGTCATCTGGCGATGAAACAGGAGGCGCTCGAGCGCGACGGGATGACGGCCGGCGCTGCGCGCGCCGCGGCGCGCCGCGAGATGGGCAACGTGACGCGTGCGCGCGAGGACGCGCGCGCGGTCTGGATCTGGCCGTGGCTCGAGAGCGCGCGGCAGGATGTCGGCTACACCGTTCGCAGCCTCACACGGCAGCCCGGGTTCACGCTGACGGCGCTGGTCGTGCTCGGCGTGGCGATCGGCTTCAACGCGAGCCTGTTCACGGTGTTCGCCGGCCTCGCATATCGACCGATGGCCGGGCTGACCGATCCTGATCGCGTGGTCAGCGTGTCCAGTGTCAATCCTCCGCGCATCGGCGGCACGGGCGGCCTGTCGTTTCCGGAGTATGCGTTTCTCGCGGCGCGATCGAAGACGTTTGCGGGGCTCGCCGCCGCGCACCCGATGTCGGTGCGTCTCGAAGCCGGTGGCACCGGCCGCTCGATGACGTCGTACTTCGTGACCGCCAACTACTTCGACGTGCTTGGCGTCCGCATGGAGCAGGGACGAGGATTCCTGCGGGGCGAGGACGGCCGAGCATCGGTCCAGACGGTGGCCATCTTGAGCCACGCGCTGTGGCGAACGCGATTCGGCAGCGATCCCGCCGCCGTCGGACGGGAGACACGCATAAACGGGATCGCGTTCACGATCGTCGGCGTGGCTCCGCCCGCGTTTGTCGGCCCCGCGGGCGCGGCGCAGCGCATATGGCTGCCGATCTCCGCGATGCCGTTGCTGCGGCCGAACGATGGGTTCGCGGCCGGTATGCTCGATCGGGCGCAGGATTGCTGCGTGTCCGTGACCGGGCGGCTCGCGCGCGACGTGACACACGAAGAGGCGCGCGCGGAAGTCGAAGTTCTGGGCCGCCGCTTTTCCGCGAGCATGAACCTGCCAGCGCGGCCGCTCGTGCTCGGCGGCACGCAGTTCCTGACGGGACGCCGTGCGGCCGGCACGGCGCTCGCGATTCTTGGTGCGCTGTTCCTGGGCGTTGTCCTCGTGCTGTTGATCGCCTGTGCCAACGTCGGGAACCTGCTGCTCGCGCGCGCGGCGGCGCGGCTTGGCGAGATCGGCGTCCGCCTCTCGCTTGGCGCGGACCGGGCGCGAATCGTTCGCCAGCTCCTGACGGAAGGCTTCGTGCTCGCGCTCGTCGCGGGCCTCGTCGGCGTGCTGATGGCGATGTGGCTGCCGCCGATCGCGATCCGGCTCCTATCGGGCGAGGCGCGGCCGTTCGATCTCGATGTCGATCGATGGGTCTTGCTGTACGTGTTGGGGCTGGCGGCGATCTCCTGCGTCGCGTTCGCGCTGGCGCCGGCGCTCCACGCCACGCGGCTGGACATTGCTGCCGCACTGAAGGACGACGCGCGACTGCTCAAGTCGAGGTTTCCGCTGAGAAGCGCGCTGCTCGCCGCGCAGGTGGCCATATCGGTCGTGCTGCTGGCAAGTGCCGGGTTGCTGCTGCGCGGCGTGGCGCAGGCTCAGGTCCTCGATCCCGGGTTCCGCGTCGACGGTGTCGCCATCGCGACAATAGAGGTGCAGGAGACAAGCTACGATCAGTCGCGTTCGCGCGCCTTGCTTGCCGACCTTACTGCGGAGCTCCGTCGTGCGCGCGGGCCGCGATTCGGTTTCGTCTCCGACGAGCCGCTCGGAGACAGCAGCAGCTTCTCCGGCATGCGCCTCCGCAACGAGAGCGTGCAGGAGACGCGAACGATCGAGGTCCTCAGGATCTCGCCGGGATTCTTCGCGACGCTTGGCATCCCGATTCTGGATGGCCGTGACTTTGTCGACGGTGACCAGCGGCGGAACGTCGTGATCGTCAATCAGTCGATGGCCCGTCAGTACTGGCTGGATGGGCGCGTTGTCGGCGAGACGTTCTACGGCGCGGGCGGTCAAACACTCCTGGAAATCGTCGGCGTCGTTGCCGACTCGCATGTCGCCGACATGCGAGCGGTCCAGCCGCTGATGTTTCTGCCACCAGGAGAGTACCCGCTGGACGCCGGACGTCTGCCGCGACTGCTGTTCTCCACCGACGATCCGTCGGCGGTTGCGACCGTCGCCGCAGCGGTCGAGCGCATCGACCCGGGTATTCGCGTCGAGATCACGCCCCTTCGCGACCGGCTGGAGGACTGGCTCGGAGGTCTCAGCCTGGCGCCGCTGATGGCGTCGACGCTCGGCGCGTTCGCGCTCGGCGTGGCCACCGTCGGGATGCTGGGCGTGTTCTCGTTCGCCGTCCGGCAGCGGACGCGCGAGATCGGAATCCGGATCGCGCTCGGCGCGAGCGCGCGCGACGTGATTGGTCTCGTCCTGGCGTCGAACACGAAGGCGGTGATAGCCGGCATGTGCGTCGGCGGCATTGGGGCGATGGCCGCATCGCAGGTGCTCCGCAGCGCGCTCTTCGGCTTGAGCCCGCTCGACCCGATCGCCTATGGGGGCGTCATGCTGGTGTTCACCGCAGCCGCGTGCGCAGCGAGCTACGTGCCGGCACGGGGGGCAATGCGGATCGATCCCGTGCGTGCGCTGCGATACGAATAGGTCTGGCTGAAGTGTACGGGCGACGCTCGCGGTGATCATCGACTCATCGGAGTCACCGGATCGCTAATCGATCACGAGGTCTTGCTCTGCACGGCTTCGACGACGTCGGACCAGAGCTGCCAGTTCGGGTCCTCATGGAATGTGATCTGGATTGGATACGGATCGTGCCCGTCGAGCAGCGCATTGAAATCGCGCATGAACCGCTCTCGATCGGACGTGTAGTAAAGCCACTCCTTCTTCCCCATGCCCGTTGACACTTGGACCAGCTCCGAAAAGCCGTTCATCCCAGAGAGGTCATCCAAGGCTGCTTCAAACGCGAGCTGCTGTTGATTCACCTCGCTGTCTGGATAGTCACTGCCATCGTACGGCCACGAGATCTCGACAGCGCAGCCGAATACACGTCCATCCGGTATCGGAGGCTTTCGCACTCGCAATCTGATGGTGGCCCGGCTTTGTTGCTCTCGATTCTCGATGGTCACGATCCGCCAGTCGCGAAGCTCGGCCTCGATCGCATCCCTGTCCCCTGGCTCCTTGGCCCGACGTATTCGCGTAAACCAATTCATGGGTCACCTTGATTGAATGCACAACGCCATGCTTCACGAGCGCGCGGCTTTGAGCGCGTCGCGAGCAAGCATATGTTGGTACGGGCGTTCTGGTGTGTGTCGAGAGATGTCGCGACTGCAGCGTGCGAATGCCGCGCGCGCGGACCGATCGGCGGGCGCGCTCGAGGGTGACTCGAATGATCGGAATCCGCGTAGAGGGATACATAGAAGGGCCTGCCGCTTGGCAGCGGCGGGCCCTCTTCAAGACGTGTTCGACTCCGCCTACTGGCCGCGCGACGCGGGGTCGACGCGCGCGTAGGTCAGGAAATTTGTCATCCGGAACGATGAACCGCCGCCGACAGTGGGCACCCAGTTCGGGTCGACATTGAGATACGAGTCCGGGTCGTTCCGGAGGTTGTTGACGAACACCTCGCCGACGATGCGGCCGCCGACC
>DATFRP010000128.1:0-12207 GCA_035263125.1 Vicinamibacterales bacterium | reverse complement strand
CGTCGGACAGCCAAACGCGGTGAATCACGGCGGCCACTACGACGACGTCTACGAAAAGACGGCGGTCGGGTGGCGGTTCAAGCGGCGCACCTACTGGGAATCGAAAGTCGATGTGAATGGGGTGAAGCCATGACCGTTCGCTCGCGGATGATCGCGGCCTTGGCGGTGTGTGCCGTCGGCTGTCTGCTCGTGTCGGCGGTGGTCCTTCGCGGACAGCAGCGAAACGCGGGCGCGACGGCGGTTCCTGCACTGACGCCGCAGGACTACCTCGATATTCAACAGCTGGTCTCGAGCTATCCCTACGGTCTCGATGGCAACACCGACAACGGTGCGAGCTACGCCAATCTGTTCGCCCCAGGTGGTGTGTTCGGGCGCCCAAGAACGGAAGGACGCGACAACCTCGCGGCGCTCGCGAACCGGGAACCCCACGGCGCGCACTACGTCCGTCACTTCATCACGAACCATGTGATTGAGCCCGCGCCGGGCGGCGCAGTCGGTAAGGAGTACGCCGTCATCATCGACATCGGCGAGAACGGAAACCCGGGTCGAATCTTTCTCGGCGGTCGTTACGACGACGAGTACGTGAAGACGCCACAAGGGTGGAAGTTCAAGATGCGCACGTTCACGCCATCGCGCGTCGACGTGCCGGGGGTCCCGACTGGCCGCGGCGCTGGTGCACCGCCGGCGGGTGGACAGGGCCGGCAATGACGAAGCGATTCCATATGCGCATCACACGCATCACGTCACTCCTGGCCGCGACGCTCGTTTGGGCAGTGCCTGTTCACGCGCAGCAGGCACTCACCGCCCAGGATCGCGCGGAGATTCAGGATCTCACCGCGCGTTATGCGCGCGCGCTCGGGACGTGCGCGGCGGAAGAGTACGCCGACCTCTTCGCGCCGGAGACCGGGTACTTCGCAAGCAACATTCGCGGCGAGGTCGTCGGGCGCGACCGGTTGATCGCGCTCGTCCGCAGCGAACGTCAATGCACGAACCCGCCGCCGTCGACAAACGGCGCCACCACACCAGAGCCGAGACCTGTGCCCATGGTCACGATCACGGTATCGCCGGGTGGAGTGACCGGGCGCGCCGACCTTGGCAGCAACGTCGGCCAGTACGACGACGAGTACGTGAAGACGCCGAAGGGATGGCGGTTCAAGTCCAGGACTGTCATGACCTCGCAGGAGCTGAAGGCGGGGTTGAGTGTGCAGGATGTCAGGGCGATCAGAAGGCTGGCAGGAACGGATCTCGGGCAGTTCGATGACCTGTACGTCGCAGGTTCGGATGGCGTGAAACGGTTCAGAGCATCGGGTGTGGCGCTGGGTTTGTCTCAAGAGGGCGTGACCGGGCGCGCCTACTTGAAAAGCAACGGCGGCCACTACGACGACGTCTATGTGAGAACACCGGAGGGAGGATGGCGATTCAAGTCGCGCACTCATGTCGCCGACACTCCCGCCGCCGGCGGCGCGACGGGGACGCCGTCATCGTCTGGCGCCGCTCGCTGAGCGCGCTCGTGGAAAACAGTCGTAGCGTCCGCCTTGAGGCGGACCCTGCAGTGCAGTCACCGCAGCTCCATCGAAGGGGTGCCGTATGTGGCGATTCTCACGTGTCGCGTTGATGCTCTTCGGGTTGCTCGCGTTCGCCCCGATCATGGCGCACGCCCAGGCATCGATCACCGGCGTCGTTCGCGATGCGTCTGGTGGCGTTTTACCAGGAGTCACAGTCGAAACGACGAGCCCGGCGCTGATCGAGAAGTCGCGTACGGTCGTGACCGATGGCAGCGGCCAGTATCGTTTCGAGGCGCTGAGGCCGGGCTCGTATGCGGTGACGTTCACGCTGAGCGGGTTTTCGACCGTCCGCCGCGAGGGCGTCGAGCTGACCGGCTCGTTCGTGGCCACCATCGATGTCGAGCTGCGCGTGGGTGCGTTGCAGGAGACGATCACCGTCACTGGTGAGAGCCCGCTGGTCGACGTGCAGCGGAGCACGCAGCAACGTGTGTTCGATTCGGCCACCATCGAAGCGATTCCCGCGGGCCGTAGCCACATCGACATGGTGGTGCTGATTCCCGGCCTCGCGGCGGCACAGCCCGGACGCGGCGGACTCGCAGACGTCGGCGGTACCAACAATCTGCAGAACACGACGTTCCAGATTCACGGCGGCCGCACCAGCGACACGCGTCTGCAGCTCGATGGCGTGCGACTCGGCAACGTGCTCTCAGGAGGAGAGTTCTCGAACTTCGTGCCCGATACCGGCTCGACGCAGGAAGTGACCGTGGACTACGCGGCGGTCTCCGCCGAGCAGCCCTTCGGCGGCCTGCGCATCGACATCATTCCGCGCGAAGGCGGCAATTCGCTCAAGGGGACGGTCTTCGCCACTGGGGTGAACTCGGCCTGGCAGGGCAACAATCTCACGAACGATCTGAAAAACCGTGGCCTTCCCGATCCCAACGAGATGAAACGTGCGTACGATATCAACCCCTCGGTGGGCGGGCCGTTGCTGCGCGACAAGCTCTGGAACTACACGTCGGCGCGCTGGCAGGTGAATCAGAACTACATCGCCGGCCTCTACTACAACAAGAACGAAGGCGATCCGACCAAGTGGCTCTACGAAGCGGACACGAGCCGCCGCGGTTTCTTCAACCTCGAACAGAACGGGATCAACACGCGGTTCACGTGGCAGGCGGCGCCGAAGCACAAGCTCGCGCTGTATGTCGACAACCAGTCGCGCATCTGGGACGACACGCGTGCGGGCGTCTCGCCGGAATCGGCGGTCGCCTATCGGTTCCCGGTGCTCAGTCTGGTGCAGGGGAGCTATACGGCCCCGTTGACGAACAAGCTGCTGTTCGAGGCGCGGTTTGCGCAGCGCGGCGAAGCGTTCGGCAATCAGTTGCCGGATGAGGGATCCATATATCGCAACATGATCCCAGTGCTCGAGCAGTCGAACACCTTCTTCTATCGGGGCAAGGGCGGCGATGGCGGCACCAGCGGGCTCTTTGGCTACTCCGCCCAGACGATCAACACGGCGGTCACCTCGATGTCGTTTGTGACCGGCTCTCACTCGCTCAAGGTCGGCTTCAGTGACACGTGGGCGCGCACGGTGAGCACATCGGACTCGAACTCGAGTTACATGCAGTTCCGGTTCAACGGCGGCATCCCGAATCAGGTGACGTTGTACGGCGTACCGACGCGCGGTGAGTCGCTCGTCAAGGGCGAGGTCGGCGTGTTCGCGCAGGATCGCTGGACGATTCAGCGCTGGACGCTCAATGCTGGCGTTCGCTATGACGGCTTCCGGGGCGGCTACCCCGATCAGTCCCGCGGACCGGCGCCGCTGCAGCCGACGCGCAACTTCACGTTTCCCGCGGTCACGACGATGAGTCTCAACGACGTCACGCCGCGTCTCGGCGCCACCTACGATCTGTTCGGGAACGGCAAGACGGCAGTGAAGGCCAGCCTCGGCAAATACATGCTGACGCTCTTCACGATCGGCAATCCGGCCGGCGTCAGCACGACAACCACCCGAAACTGGGACGACAACACGTTCCCGGTTGGTGATCCGCGACGGGGCAACTTCAACCCTGACTGCGACATGCTCAATTCGGCTGCGAACGGCGAGTGCTCGGCGTACCTCAGCCCGTTCGGAACCCTGACCTCGATCGCACAGTTCAATGAGGATACGCGCTTTGGCTGGGGGAACCGGGCCTACAACTGGGAGTTCTCGACCAGCGTCCAGCACGAACTGCTGCCTCGTCTCAGTGTCGACGTCGGCTACTTCAAGCGCTGGTTTGGCAATTTCCAGGTGACTCAGACGGTCGGATTGTCGGCGAGCGACTATGACAAGTACAGCGTGACGGCGCCGCTCGACAGCCGCCTGCCCAATAGCGGCGGCTATCAGATCACAGATCTCTACAATCTCAATCCGTCGAAGGTGGGTGTGGGCACGGCGTATACGACGCTGGCGCGCGACTTCGGCAAGCAGATCGAGCATTGGAACGGCGTGGATCTGAGTGCGAATGCGCGTCTGCAGAACGGCGTCTCGTTGCAGGGCGGCGTCAGCACCGGCCGCACGACCAGCGACAACTGCGACGTCATCGCGAACGATCAGGGGGCGATCGTGAGCGGCGCGGGGCCAAGCGTGCGCGGCTGTCACGTCCAGGCGGCGTTCCTGACGCAGGTCAAGGTGCTGGGCACGTACCTCGTTCCAGTCGTGGGCCTGAATCTCGCCGGGACCTTCCAGAGCACGCCCGGGCCTGTGATCGCTGCCAACCGCATCTACTCGAACGCGGAGGTCCAGGGCTCGCTCGGACGGCCGCTCTCCGCCAGCGCGCAGAACGTGACGATCAACCTGCTGCTGCCAGGCGACATCTACGGCGATCGCGTCAACCAGTTCGACGTGCGCCTCGGCAAGACGCTCAGGTTCGGTAGCCGCCGCGCGATGGTGAATCTCGACATCTACAACGTCTTCAACCGGAGTCCAGTGATGCAGGAGAATGCCAGCTACGCCGTATGGCGGACGCCGCAGCGCATCATGGATGCGAGGCTGTTCAAGGTGAGCGGACAATTCGATTTCTAGTCTAGAGGTGGCGAAGGAAGCAGGGGGCGCAGAGACGACGATCAACGCAGGGATCGCAGAGGAGCGGGGATCGCGGAGCGTTCTCTGCGTTGATCGTTGTCTCCGCGACCTCCTGCTTCCTCTAGCACCCATCAGTGGGAAGCACTCTTATGTTGAGACTCACATCAGCGCTGACCATGTTGATCGCGATCGCAACCAGCGCCTTCGCTCAATCCTCTCAGCCCGCGGCTCTGACCGCCCTCGACTACTTCGAGATCCAGCAGCTCGTCGCGAAGTACGCGCGTGCGATCGACACGTGTTCGAACAACGGCTACGACTACGCCGATCTCTTCACCGCCGATGGTGTCTTTGCCTCTGAACAGGATGGAAAGGCAATCGACAGGGCGAGGGGCCGCGAGAAGCTCGCGGAGGTGTCTGGCGGCGGTTCGCGTGGGTGCAAGAACGTAGGGTGGATCAAGCAGGGTGTGAAGCACCTGTACGTCAACCACATCATCACGCCGACGGCGGAGGGCGCGACCGGAACGGTCGACATGCTGATGATCGGTCTCAACGGCGATCCGTATCGCATCCACCACGAGGGTTACTACGAGGACACCTACGTCCGAACCCCTCAGGGCTGGCGCTTCAAGTCACGCCTTCATCACGTTCCGCAAGCGGGGACGGTCATCGGAACGACCGGAGCAGCGCCGCCGCCGTCGGCTCAGCCGAAGTAGCGTCAGTCCGGGCCGAAATGACGCCGTTTTTCACCCGATCAGGGCATTGATTCGCCCCCCGATCTGACATACAACCGAATTCTTGCCGAGATGAGGAAGAGCGCAGCCTGCCTCGCCACGTACGCTGTGGTCCTGACGACGGGATCGGCCGTTGTGCAGGCGAGCAGCGCGCAGACCGCTGCCTCATCTCCAGTGATCGATCGCGCGGCGATCGATCGGTATTGCGTCACCTGTCACAACCAGCGCACGAAGGCATCTGGACTCGCACTCGACACGGTCGATCCAAGCCGTCCTGACGCGGCACCTGATGTATGGGAACGCGTCGTACGGAAGCTGCGGACGCGGACGATGCCGCCGCAGGGGATGCCCCGTCCGGACGAGGCGACCTACAGCACGCTGGTCACGTCGCTCGAGAGCGGGCTCGATCGCGCGGCGGCGCTGCATCCGAATCCAGGACGTCCACAGATTCGGCGGCTCAATCGGAGCGAGTACGCCAATGCGGTTCGCGATCTGCTGAACCTCGATCTCGATGTCTCGGCGCTCCTCCCGCCCGATGATGCAGCCTACGGCTTCGACAACATCGCCGACATGCTGGGGACATCACCGGCACTGCTCGAGCGATATCTGGTTGCCGCCGACCGCGTGAGTGCGCTTGCGGTGGGTGCGCCGGTTTCGCCGGGGTCCGACACGTATCGGGTCCGCCAGGATCGATCGCAGGATCAACACATCGAAGGGCTGCCGCTCGGGACGGTCGGCGGTCTCGTCGCCGAGCACGTCTTCCCGGTCGACGCGGAGTACAAGTTCTCGCTGGCGCTATTCCGCACCAACCTCTCCGCGATCCGCGGTCTCGAGCATCCGCATCAGATCGAGATCACGATCGATGGCGCGCGCGTGTTCATCACCACCATCGGCGGTGAGACCGAAAAAGAGAACGCCGGCGGGACGATTACCGATCGCTCGGACGCGGTCGATGCGAAGCTTCAGGTGCGTGTGCCGGTCACCGCCGGTGCACATGCGATCGGCGCAACCTTCGTGCGCAAGATCGGCGAGAGCACGCAGCGGCTGCGTCCGTTCCTTCGCAGTTCCGCGGGCACCTACGACTCGACGGGACGCCCGCACATCGAATCGCTGACGATCGCGGGGCCCTTCAATCCAACCGGGCCTGGTGACACGCCGAGCCGTCAACGCATATTCGTCTGCAGGCCTGCGACGCGCAGCCAGGAACATGCATGCGCCTCCAAGATCGTCTCCACGCTCGCGCGCCGCGCGTTTCGACGTCCAGTCACAAAGACGGACATCGATCGGCTGATGACGTTCTTCCAAGCGGGCCGTCAGCACGGCACTTTCGACGGCGGCGTGCAGCTCGCGATGCGGCGCATGCTCGCGAGCCCCTCGTTCGTCTTTCGCGTCGAGGATAGCGGGGGCGCGAAGCCGGGCACGATTCAGCGCATCAGCGATCTCGATCTCGCCTCGCGGCTGTCGTTTTTCCTGTGGAGCAGCATTCCAGACGACCAGCTCCTCGACCTGGCGACCCGGAAGCAGCTGAGCGATCCCGTCGTTCTGGAGCGCGAAGTGCGGCGGATGATCGCCGATCCGCGCGCGGACGCCCTGGTGAGCAACTTCGCGGGCCAGTGGCTTCACCTGCGCAACCTCAAGACGATCACGCCGAATCACGACGAGTTCCCCGACTTCGATGACACGCTGCGCGAGGCGTTCCAGCGCGAGTCGGAGTTGTTCTTCAACGCGGTGATGCGCGAAGACCACAGCGTTCTCGATCTGCTGATGGCCGACTACACCTTCGTCAACGAGCGCCTGGCCAAGCACTACGGCATTCCGTACGTCTACGGAAGCCACTTCCGCCGCGTGACGCTCACCGACGAGGCGCGGCGAGGTCTGCTTGGCAAGGGCGCGCTGCTGATGGTGACGTCACACGCCGATCGCACGTCGCCCACCGTGCGCGGCAAGTGGATCCTCGAGAACATCCTCGGCACGCCGCCGCCCCCGCCGCTGCCCAATGTTCCGCCCCTCGAGTCGAGCAACGAAGCGGCGCCCCGTACGCTTCGCGAGCGGATGGAGCGGCATCGTGCGAGCACGACGTGCGCCGGCTGCCACAAGATGATGGACCCGCTCGGATTTGCCATGGAGAATTTCGATGCGGTTGGAACGTGGCGGACACGCGACGCCGGGTTGCCGCTCGATGCGTCGGGGCAACTTGCCGACGGCACGTCGGTGAACGGCGTGGTGGCGCTGCGACATGTGCTCCTGGCGCGATCCGACGTGTTCGTGCAGACGCTGACCGAGAAGCTCATGACGTACGCGCTCGGTCGGGGCCTTCAGTCGTACGACATGCCGGTCGTACGGGAAGTCGTCCGCAAATCCGCGCACCACGACTATCGTTTTTCGGCGATCATCTTGGGAATCGTTTCGAGCCCGCCCTTCCAGATGAGAATGGCCGGCGAGGAAGATCGGTAAACAGGCATGTCCACGAACGTTCTCCGCGCCTCCGTGGTTCGTGATGGTGATGACATGACGAGTTCGGACATCTAGTCGGGAGCCACGCATGTTTGTCACGAAGAGAGCATTGCCTCGGCGCACGTTCCTGCGTGGTGTCGGCACCACGATGGCGCTGCCGTTGCTCGAGTCGATGGTGCCTGCGTTCACGGCGCTCGCGCAGACGCCCGCCAATCCGCCGACGCGCTTCGGCGCCGTTTACGTGCCGAACGGGGCGACGATGAAGCACTGGATGCCGGACACGACCGGCGCCGGCTTCGACTTCAAGCCGATCCTGAAGCCACTCGAGCCGTTCCGCGATCGATTGAACCTGTACGGCAACCTGTCGAGGGCTGGGGGCAAGTCGGTGACCGATCATGCGGTGAGCTCGGCCGGCTGGTTGAGCGGCGCCGTCGCGAAGCAGACCGAGGCCGAGGACATCAAGGTCGGCGTCAGCATCGACCAGGTGCTGGCGAAGCAGATCGGCCAGGATACGCAGCTCCCGTCAATCGAGGTCGCCACGGAGGATTTCAGCGGATACGTCGGCGGCTGCGTGCCCGGATACAGCTGCGCCTACATGAACACGATCTCGTGGGCCTCGGAGACGCAGCCGCAGCCGATGGAAACGAACCCGCGCACCGCGTTCGAACGGTTGTTCGGGCGGGCGGGAACCACGGCCGAGCGCGAGGCCCGAATCCGTGAGGATCGAAGCATCCTGGACTCGATCAGGGACGAAGCGCGCGATCTGCAGCGCCGGGTCGGACCGCGGGATCGGACCCGCCTGGCTGACTATCTCGATCACGTGCGGGAGATCGAACGGCGCATTCAGCGTACCGAGGCGTCGAACGCGAAGCGCGTCGATCTCGACGCGCCGCTCGGCGTGCCCGACACGTTCGAAGAGCACGCGGCGCTCATGTTCGAGCTGCTCGCGGTGGCCTATCAGTCCGACGTGACGCGCGTCTTCTCGTTCATGATGTCGCGCGAGGCGAGTCAGCGGACCTATCCCGAGCTCAACATCCCGCAGACGCATCACGACGTCTCGCATCACGGTGGCCGCCCCGAGAACATGGAGCTGCACGCCAAGATCAACATCCACTACGCGCAGCTCTTTGCCGCATTCATCGAGAAGCTCCGGGCGATGCCTGAAGGCGCCGGCTCGGTGCTCGATCACTCGCTGATCTTCTATGGCGGCGGGATGAGCGATGGTCAGGCGCACGCTCCCTACCCATTGCCGCTCGTCTCAATCGGACGCGCGGGAGGAAAGGTCAGAGGCGACCGTCACCTCGTGTCGCCCGAATGGACGCCGATCGCAAACTTGTGGCTCAGCGTCGCGAATCTCTATGGAGTTCCACTCGAGGCGTTTGCCGAAAGCAACGGTCGCGTACAGCTTTGAGCGGTCGTGACATGAGCGTTCCCCGAACGTGGGTGTCAGCGGCGCTTGTCTGTCTCGCGGTGGTCGCACTCGATGCCGCCAACTCAGCTCTGCCCTTGATCGACGCGGTCAAAGCAGGCAATCGCGAGGCGGTCCGGACGCTGCTGAAGCAGCCGGCCGCAGCTTTCAAGCCAGTTGAAGGGGACGGGACGACGGCCTTGCATTGGGCCGTGCGCGCTGACGATCTCGAGATGGCGCGTCTTCTGCTGACCGCGGGCGCCGACGCTACCGCATCGACCCGCGAAGGCATCACGCCGCTTCAAATCGCGGCCGTCAATGGCAGCCTCCGCATGACTGAAGTTCTGCTCGAGGCTGGTGCCAATCCCAACGTCGTGCTGCCTGAAGGCGAGTCGATCCTGATGACGGCCGCGCGTACCGGCCGGCCTGAAGTGATCGAGATGCTCATCGGCCACGGCGCCGACATCAATGCCCGGGAGAACTGGTACGGTGAGACCGCGTTGATCTGGGCGGCCGCGGAAGACCACCCGGAAGCGGTTCGCGTCCTGATCAAGCATGGCGCCGATGTGAACGCGCGCTCGAAAGCCCTCGATGTGCCTCGTCGCCGCAACGGGCAGTCGATTCTGCCGCTCGGCAGCTGGACACCGTTGATGTATGCGGCACGGCAGGGCGCGTTGCAGGGAACGAAGGCGCTGCTCGATGCCGGCGCCGACATGAATCAGACCGATCCTGACGGCGCAACCGCGCTCGTGCTCGCGATCATCAACGCCAACTACGACGTCGCCGCGGCGCTGATCGAGAAGGGGGCGGACCCGAACATCGGCGACAAGGAAGCCAAGATGGCGGCCTTGTACGCCGCCGTCGACATGCATCGACTCGCGATTGGCCACGGTCGTCCCAATCCCAAACCCTCGGGCAAACTCGACGCCGTGGACGTGATCACGCTGCTCCTTGCGCATGGCGCCAACCCGAATGCGACGCTTGCCGCGCCTCTCTTTCAGCGCCAGCACACCGCCGGCGATCGTGCACTCGGCGAGGGGTCGACGCCGTTCATGCGCGCCGCAAAGTCTGGTGATGTCGCTGTCATGACGCTGCTGCTCGCAGCGCGCGCCGATCCGCTTCTCACACAGCCGAACAAGGCCAACGCGTTGATGCTTGCGGCAGGTCTCGGGTGGCGCGATGGAAGTCCCGCCGCACCCTCCTACGACCAGGGATCCGAGCAGGACGCGATCGACGCAATCAAGCTGTGCATGGCGTCGGGGGTCGATATCAACGCGACCACCAATACCGGAGACACGGCGCTGCATGCGGCCATCAGCGGCCGTGGCGCTGACGCGATCGTCAAATTTCTCGTCGAGAACGGCGCTGACCTGAACGCAAAGAACAAGCAGGGCCGCACGCCGCTCGACGTCGCCGTCGCCAGCCGTCGCGAGCGCGGCGACATCGTCGCGTATCTGAAACAGAAGATGAACGTGAACTGAGGGGCCTGCTGTCGTAATCTCCGCAGTACCGGTGTTCCGCCTTTCACTCGGCATCCCCGCTCTCACGCTCCTCCTGGCAGTGTCCGTTCGGGCACAGGCTCCGACTGCTGAATGCCCAACCTCGGAATGCGCGCAAGCCGCAGCGCGCGTCACGTCACCGGCGCTGGCGCAACTGTGGAAGGACGCTGTCGCCGTTCACCAGGTCAAGCTTCAGTTCGTCGAGGCCTTCCAGCGTTTCGTGCGTGCGCAGGCCGGCACGTTCGGCGACGAGGGAGCCGCGCTCACCGAGTCGGTTGCCGCAATGCGCGCATCGCTGTCGCGGTGGGATCAGGCGATCGCGCAAATCGAAGGGCGAGTGACCCGACTGACCCGCGAGGCCGATGCGCACGTCGCGCTGGCGACAGTGTGGCTCGATCGGCATCGCCTCGAGAACGCGCTTCAGGAGCTGAGTGCGGCCGAGCGGATCGCGAACGACCGGGTCGATGTCTACACCTTGAAGTCGCTTGCGCTTTCCGCGCTCGGTCGTACCGAGGAGTCGGTGCGCGCGCTGAAACGCGCGACCGCGATCGATTCCAGCAACCCGACGACGTACTACCGGCTGGCCCGGTTGCAGATGCAACTGCGGCGCCCGGACGATGCGTCGGATGCGTGGCGCGGTCTCGCGCGCGCGCTCCAGCATCCGCCGGCGGCCAATCGAGACAGCGACGGTCGCATCGTGCCGTTCGAGCGCGTCGACCTTCTGCGACAGACTGCCGGCATCGCGCCGGTCTTCCCCCAGCCACGCTACGCCGCCGGGATGAGCGCGCTGCGCAGCGGTGACTACGAGCGCGCCGTCGCCGGGTTTGCGGAAGCGATCGTCAGTGATCCGCTGATCGCCGGTTCCGCCGAGGGGCGGGCGCGGGTCGTCGAGGCGGGCACGATCCTGCGAGATGGTCGCATCGACATCGCGCTGAGCCAGTTGCTCGATGCGACGAAGGCGTTCCCGGGGCAGTCCGAGATTCACCGGCTGCTTGGACTGATCTACTGGCTCGACGAGCAGCAGGGGAAGAGCATCGAGCAGCTGCGAACGGCAATCGCGCTCGCCCCGGGCGACGAGCGCGCGCGCATGACGCTCGTCGACGTGTTGATCAGTGAACGCCGCTACTCCGAAGCCGAGCGCGAGCTGACGACGACGGGCACGCCGTCGGGACAGCGGCTCTATCGACTCTCGCAGGTCGACCAGCGTCAGTCTCTGTTGCCGCAGGCGGTTCAGGCACTGAAAGAGAGCGAGGCGTTCGGTCCGCTGATCGGGCGCGACCATTTCTATCAGTCATGGGGCAGTCTGCTCGTCAACCAGGCGGACTTCGATGGCGCCGTCGCTGCGTATGCGAAGCGTATCGAAGTCAATCCGAACAGCGCCGAGGCACACCGGCAGATCGGCGAGATCTATATCCTGCAGGGTCGTCACGACGAAGCGCTTGCGGATCTCCGCGTGGCTGCGTGGCTCGATCCCACGGACGCAAAGGCGCATGCCGCTGCCGGTCAGGTCTACGCCAGGCTGCTCGCGTATCCGGACGCGATCGAGTCG
>DATFRP010000127.1:0-3390 GCA_035263125.1 Vicinamibacterales bacterium | reverse complement strand
TCTTGCGACGAGGGAGCCCGAGGAACCGGAAGCGCACACGCCGGAAATGTCACCTCCACCCCGGCGTTGGCCTGTTCCCACTGATAGCCGAACGCATCGACCGTGTCGCTGACGTCCCGGGCCTGTTGGGCGGGCAGCATCCCAGGTTCGCCTGCAACAGACCTGTACGAGCTCACGATGATCGGCGGCTGTTATGGCGCCGACATATCGAGCCCAGTCGTTCACGGAATCGCCGTCATGCGACCGCCACTCGGCACAGCGGACGAGTCGCCCGGTGATTCCTTGCGGCGCTGTTCGAGAAGCAACCAGACGAGGCCCGTTGCTAGCATCACCAGGACATCGCGCCAGCGCTGAGCGGCGGTGGAGGGCGCCTGCGCCGAGTACACGCTGAATAGCAACACGCTAAAGGCGAGCACGAGCCACGTTGCGACGAAGCCGGCGAGGCGCGCTGCCACCCTCCATCCGCGGCCCTTCGCCAGGACGAATCCCAGCAGCGCCCAGCCAAGCAGGCTCACGCCATGGCGCCATGGTGTCCCGGTGTCTCGCAGGCGATCGCCCAGGAGATCGAGCCAGATGCTCCACCGATAGCCGGGGTTCCCGAGCTCCCTTGAGGTCGCGGGCAGAGCGGAATCAACTCGCTGGTAGATCTGCATCGAGAGGCTGTCGAAGTACGGACCGATCGCCAGCCAGCAAGCGCTTGTCGCGGCAACAATCAGCAGCGTGACCGCGGCGATGCCTCGTATCGATACGCCATGCCTTCTCAGATAGAAGACCGCAACGGCAGTTGCGGGCGCAGTCGCAGCGAAGGCTACTGTGAGCGCGCTGGATACCAGCGCTGCCTGGCGTGCGGGCGCGTCCAGTAGATGCCAAGGCACGTCCCCATCCTTTATCCAAGCGTCCAGGACGAGCGCAGCGAGATACCAGCAGACGGCACGCAGCCACACGGTGCGACGCGCATCCACATCAAACGCCGCGATTACGTCCGCTCTCAGGTCTACGACGAGTCCCCAACCTAATACGAACGACAGTCCGGCGTAATGCCGGCATCGCCGTCGCCACCCTTGTGACGATTCGGCTTGAAGATCCGCGACGGCCGGCGACACCATCGTTTCGAAAGTGTCTCGGTGCAGCAATCGCCGGGCGACCGCAGCGAGCCAGGTGCCGTGTGCAGTCATTCTGCGTGCGCGAGGCCGGGGCGCTCCACGATCCATTCAATCCCACGCCACAGAAGGATCAACCCACTCAGCGTCAGGAGGTTCGTTGGAACACTGTAGGTGCCGAACAACAGCGTCTCGAGTCCAGGCACGACTCGCGCGAGCCACGCGTACACCGGGAACGCCTTGAAATTCAGCACCTGCCAGGTGCCGAGAATCACGATGACACTCAACGCCAGAGGCCAACCGCGGCGCTTCGACGACACCACTCCGAGCCATGCGAACGGAATCATGGCGATCGCGTTCAGAATCAGTTGCCAGGGCAGAGGGGCGCGTCTGACTTCGATGGCCGATCCATAGAATGCACGCCCCGCCTCGTCGAGCGCGTGTCTCGACGGTTCCTGCAGGATCGTCGAGAGGTAGGTCGCGCCGACCGTTGTCACAGCAAGGGCGATCGCCGCGGTGACGACGCTGACCGTGCGTGCCGCATCACGCCGCTTGAAACTGTAGGCCGCTACGATCATCGCGACCGTCAGAGCGGGGCCGACCGATCTGAAGATAACGCCGTTCAAGATCGTCTGACGCGCAGCCTCGGACGTGTGCCATTGATTCAGCACGTTCGCTATCACTCCATACAGGATGACCCAGTTGATGGCTGCGGCGATCAGTGCCCACGCTGCCGCGCGGGTCCAGACAGTGCGCCACGCATCGGCATCGAACACGTAGGCGAGCTCGCGACTGATATCCTGCAGCAGTGCCCACATCAGAACCGACGCGAGCGAGGGATAGTGCCGCCATCGCCCAACCCGTGTTCGCTGCGATTCGAGCTGCAGATCGGCGATCGCCGGCGACACCAGCCGGTCGAACGTATCAGGCTGGGTGAGGCGTCGCGCGATCCGGGAGATCCAGAGTCCGGCCATCAGCGAGCCTCCGCTGGTTTGAGTGCGAGCGCTTCGCGAAGCAGGAGATACGCTTCATGGACCTTCAGTCCGTAGGCCGTCACGCGATACATGCGCCTGGGGAGGCCGATCGCCCCGGCGGGCCGGTCTTCCTGGCGCGACACGAGGAACCCCTTGGTCTCCATGCGCGACAGGGTGACGTAAATCGTGCCGCGCTTCAGCCGTCCCCCGGAGTGTTCGATCAGCTCGAGACCGAAGCGATCGCCGTCCCGGAGCAGCTCGATGATGAGCGACTCGGTGCCGGAAATGGAGGGCATCCGAACTGGCGACTCACCCATGGTTATACGGTCTTACATTTTGTAAGCATTGTCAAGGAACAGATCAGCGCGGGGCGGGTCGAATGCTACCGGCCCTTGCGAATCAGCCTCTCGCGCAGGACGTGTCCTGCCCGGTGTGAGGGTTCGGAGGCGATTGCGACGAGAGGCCTCCGCTGATCGAACGAAATGGCGTGCGGATGATCGCTGTCCCGACCTTTCTCGAAGACGGTGTGCTCGAAGTCAGCTCCGCTCATCGCATTTACGACGCGGTACGTCGCTCAACTCACGCACCGATACCAGTACCGATCGAATCTGCACCTGTCGAAGCATGTGTGCGGCGTCGCGCAGAATCCGATCGGCGCCGTCCCGAACAGCGATCCGAATGACGTGCGGAGACGGCAGCCCGAACCTCGGCACGACATCATCGAGCCTCTCCGCGCAGACGGCTGCGCATACTTCGGCTCGATACGATCCTGGATACTGCGCCAGCGGCGGATGCCCAGCGCATGCTCATGCTCGCCGGGCGCCTGCGCGTAGTGCAGCTCGAACAATCCGGCTTTATCGGACAACGCCGTCAGCAGCGGTACGACGCTGCGATAGCACCCGTTGAGCAACTCTCGATCTCACAACATCGATTTGGAGTTCATGTGTGTTGGACGGCAGCCGCGTGAGCCAGGCCGACATCGGCGCGAAGCCGGAACGCGGGCGGAGCGATTCATCGCGTCGACTTCCGCAACCGCGTTCGAGTTGCATCGAGGTAGCTCGGACAATTTGAGCCGCGCAACAGACGTCGCATCGAGCGAGCAAATAGTCGACGCGTCAGCGTGAGGGTACGAGACAGTATGGAATGACCGGCTCGCGATCGTAACGTCGTAGTGGTTAGCGCACGCGACAAGGTGGTCTGGTGCCACTGATCGCGGGTTAACGCCTCGCGGCGTCAGAGCCGCAACGAAAGGAGCCGGTCATGAACGAGCCTATCACGTACGTTGGGATCGACGCCCACGCCCGTGAACTCCAGCT
>DATFRP010000126.1:0-51796 GCA_035263125.1 Vicinamibacterales bacterium | reverse complement strand
CCGAGATCTTTCGCCGCGATCTCCTGCAGCTTCTTCTTCGCGTCCATGCCGGCCGCGTGAGCCGCGCGTGTCATGGCGTGGACCGTCTGGCTGCCGCCGCTATTGCAGGTCCACGGCAGGTTCTTCGCCGTGTCGCCCCATGTCAGCACGACTTTCTCCCATGGGACGCCAAGGATCTCCGCCGACACACGGTGACAGTCGCTCACCGACTCGGTGCCGTGATTGCCGATGCCGGACTGGATGTACAAACGTCCGTCCGGTTTCATGACGAAGAGGCCGTCGTAGCCCGTAGAGCCGGCGCTGTATGTGCTCACCGCGACGCCCACCCCGCGCACTTTGGAGCCGATGCGCTGGCCGCTGCCCTTCTTACGCTCCTCCCAGTTGAACTGGGCGGCACCCTTGTCGAGCGCTTCTTTGACGAACGCGCTCGTCACGTACTGGCGAACCTGCTTCGGTCCTCCAGGCGGGCCGAATGGTGCCTTGCCAGACGGTGCGTTGATGCGACGAATCGCGACCTGATCGATCCCGAGCTTGCGCGCCGCCTTGGAGATCACCGGCTCCATCAGCATGTGCGACTGCGTGCCGCCTGGCTGACTCTGCGGACCTCGCGGCGGCGTGTTGGTCAACACTGAAATGCCGCGGAAGCGCATCGCCTTCGGCTGATACATCAGCGACGCGATCACGCCGGTGTTGTTGCAGTCGCCCTGGCGCTCGAACGGGCCATTGTCGCTGACCGAGCACATATCAATCGCGGTGATGCGGCCGTCCTTCGCGAAGCCGACCTTCATCCGCCCGCGCACGCCCGGACGCGCGCGGCCGATGTAGTGTTCCTCTTCGCGGCTGATGCGCATCATCACCGGCGCGTTGGCCTTCTTCGACAGGAGCACCGGAATCACCAGCGAGATTGCGCCGGTGATCTTGCTGCCGAATCCGCCACCGGTGTACTCGCTGACCACCACGACGTTCTCGGGTGGGACGCTCGCCCAGCGCGAAATGCCGAGCACGGTTTGCGCGGTGCTCTGCGTGCCGGTGTACACGTGCACCTTCCCGTTCTGCCAGTAGGCCATGGCAGTGCGGGTCTCGAGCGTCTGGTGGCTGGTATCGGGGGTGACGAAGGTTTCGTCCAACACGAGCGCGGCTTCCTTGAAGCCAGCCTCGAGATCGCCGTGCGCCCACGCCTCTGGTGCGCCCATCATCATCGGCAGGCGGCCGGCGTCGGCCTCCTTCAGCTCCGCCGCCGTCCATTTCATTTCACGGATCTCGGGTCGCGGCGGGCTCTTCGGCGGTGGAGTCCCAGGCGGTGTGGGCGGCGGAATGAACCAGTAGTTCCCTTTCGTGCGCGCGTTGGGGCCGCCCGGACGCAAGCTGACCAATGGATCGACCACGAAAGGCAGCGGCTCGTAATCGATCTCGATCTTTTCGATCGCCTCGGCTGCCGTCACCTCGTCGATCGCTGCCACACCCAGAATCGGCTGGCCCTGATACACGGGCTCCTTCGTGAGCGCGACTTCGCCGTCGATGTTGGCCAGAATCAACTGACCGTTGTCGTTGACCGCGTCCGCCGGAGCCGGCAGATCGTCAGCAGTGACGATCGCCTTGACACCGGGCAAAGCCATCGCAGCGCTCGTATCGATGCGGGTGACGCGCGCGTGCGGGTGCGGACTCAACAGGATCTTCGCGAAGAGCATGCCCTCGGCGCGAAAGTCCTCGGCGTACTTGCTCTGTCCCGTCACCTTCGCGACGAGATCCGGAGTGACGTAGTTCTGTCCGACGAGCTTCTCAGCCATGTGTCACGCCTTCCGCATGTTCTCAGCACCGCGCATCAGCGAGGTGAGAATCTTGTCGTAGTCCTGACAGCGACAGAGGTTGCCGGAGATCCCGTGCGCGAGTTGCGCACGTGTCGGATTGGGATTCGTTTTGAGGAAGCCGACCGCGGCCATGATGAAGCCGGACATGCAGAACGCGCACTGGAAGCCCTGCTCGTCGACGACGCCCTGCTGCACGGGATGAAGTTTTCCATCGGCGGCAGCCAGTCCCTCGATCGTCACGATCCGCTTTCCACGCACGGCGTGCGTGAGAACGGAGCACGAGTAGTGCGGCACATCATCGACGAGCACGGTGCACGCGCCGCACTCGGCGCGATCGCATCCGAGCTTGGTGCCGGTCAGTCCCAGCTTGTAACGGAGTGTCGTGGCCAACGTTTCCTGCTTCAGCACGTCGACGCGACGCTCCTGGCCATTGACCGTGAGCGTGATCAGTCGCTCGACACTGCCCGGTGCAGAGGGCTGCTGGCCGAGCACTGACGAGGAGCGCCAGAGGTACGCAGCCGAGGACACCACGGCTCCCGACGCAATGACACCCTTGATGAAGTTGCGGCGCGAGACGTTCCTGGGTGTGTCGGCGGTCGTTGTCTTGTCTTCCATGGACAGGCCACCTTATGAAAGAAGCGTACGGGGCGACGGCGAGGCAGGCAAAACGTAACGCCAAGCTTCGTCTAAAGCAATGGAATATTCGGATACTCACTTGAGGTACTCAAGGCCACCCCGGCCGGGGCCGACGCTTCACCCGTACAATGCGCGGACGTGTCGACGCGGCCTCTTTTCTGGCGTTTTCGAGTGTGTGTCCTTGTGCTCGCGGTGGCGTCTGCCCTCGTGGGCGGGTGCGACTCGCCACGTCCAGAGCCGACGCAGAAAAAAGAAGTCGTCGTCTGGAAACAGCTTGGCTCGTGGTCGGGCCGTGGAAACGCGCAGACCGAATCGTTCGTCGGACTGACGGGGTCGCTTCGGTTCCACTGGCGCACGACTCACGAGGATCTCAAGGGCCAGGGCAGGTTCAAATTGATTCTGCAGAGCGCCATCAGCGGTCGCGCGCTGCAGGAGCCCGTCGATGAAGCGGGGCCGGGGGAGGGAACCGCCTACACGGCCGACGACCCTCGAGTCTTCCACGTCGTGGTCGAATCAGCGAACCTCGATTGGTCATTCACGGTCGAGGAAGCGTCATTCGGAACAGCGTCCCCCTAGCCTATTTGATCTTCGGCCCCCTCTCGTCAAGACCACCCTGGTGGATGACCACCTGTGTGACGCGGCCCGCGCTGTCTTTCACGAACGTGACTTGCGCATTGGTGACTTTGACGAAGAACTCCGTCTCGGTTTCCGCGAAGAGCTCCACCTTGTCCTGGCTGCCTCTCTGTCCGAAAAGCCTGTCGCCGCGGCGGCTGACCGTCATCACGACGTCTGGTTGCATTTGATAGGCGCCGACGTACGAGTCCAGAGTCTTGCCATTCAATTTGATGGCGTTGCGTTCCTTGAAGAGAGGTACTCGACTCTCGAGCAGATGCCGGCCGATATCCTCGATATCGTTTGCTGCATATGGTCCACGCGGTCTTCGAGGATGCGCGTGACATCGTCATTGGAGACAGTGAACGCTGCTGAATCTGAGGTGGCGAGCTGCGAAACCGCCTGTGGTGCGGCGGCTGTGACGACGCCGCACAGACAACCAATGAGGAACATCGCCGGTAACAAAGTCCCCACCGCACGGCCTCGCATGCGCTCGGATTCTAGCGCGTCGTCAGTGGTGACTTGGAAGGCGGGAACGGGCGATTGCCACCAGAAAGGCGCGTTAAGCCGGAGCGAAGTTGAGTGAAGTCGCGTGCAATGGCGCGCACCTGTCGCTCGATCGATCGACAGATAGCCGACGGGAGCCAGGAGTCCTCGGGTGCGTTCCACAAGCACTCTGTTGTTAAACTGATCTGGTATCCGAGGCCGAGCGTGGGCGTCCCCAAGCCGACGTTCGTTCGAGGGAAAGAGGCGTAGATGACCGACCCGATCGCGCTTTCCCGCTCTAAGCAGATCTTCCGATTCCTGAAGGCCTTCGCAGAGCGCCGCGCACCCACTATCCTGCGACTCGACGAGCAGCCGTGGCACCAGCGTCTTCGATCCTGGCCGACCCACGACTGTGTCGTGGTCGGAGAGGTGCAGTTGTCGTCCGGGCCAGGGGATCCGGAGCAGGCCGTTGAAACGAGTGCTCCGCTCATTCGTCTGCGTCGGCCGCAAGTCACGCCGCCTCCAACGCCGCCGTCGGCGCTCGAATCATGGCTGGAACCTGCATGGGACGATCCCGGTTCGGACCTGAAGGTTCGGCAAGCGACCAGCGTTGAAATTGAAAATGGCGGAACGGTTACCGTTCGATTCTTGGACGATCGATCACGCGTGGCAGCCCTTGATCGATGGCGCGAGAAACGGAACGCGTGGGCGATTGCGGAACGTCCCGTCCGTGAAGCGTTAAAGCTGTTCGAGGATCTGTTTGCAGTCCGCGCCCGTCTCACGCAGGAAAGCGAGCGTTTCGAGCTCGTCCTCGGGGATGGACGCCTGCTGTGGCGATCTGAAAGTGGCACGATCGATCACCCGCTCATCCTGCAGCGCGTAGACATCGAGTTCGATCCGAATGGACCTGAACTCCGAGTGGTCGACGCGGAACGAAGCCCGGAGCTGCTGGCAACCGCCCTCAGCGGAGGGTCCCTTGGGCCCCGCGATCTCAATGACCTCCGCACGGAGCTCGAGGATCGTGGCTATCACCCGCTCGAGAAACCGGCGACCGACGCGTTCTGCAAGAGGGTCGTGCAACGCCTCCACGCAAGGGGTCAGTTTCACGACAAGAGTGGTTCCGCCGCTGCGTCGACAGAGCCACAGATTTCGCGCGATCCGGTGCTCATTCTCCGGCAGCGTCAATCGGGATATGCCGCCGCGTTCGAGCGCATTCTCGAGGACCTCGAGACGCATCCTGATCTTCCGACATCGTTGACGCACCTGACCGGGATCGAACGTCCGATTGAGCTGGGAAACGAAGCTGGTTTGACCCAATCGCCCTGGGGAGCCCCAGCCGAAGTCTTCTTCAGCAAGCCTGCCAACGCGGAGCAGGTTCGAATTGCGGCAGCGCTCGATCAGCACCATGCCGTACTCGTTCAGGGTCCCCCTGGCACCGGGAAGAGTCACACGATCGCGAACCTCATTGGCCATCTCCTCGCGCAAGGAAAGCGCGTGCTCGTCACGAGCCACACCACCAAGGCACTCAAGGTGCTGCGCGACCACGTGGTTCCGGAGCTTCGACCGTTGTGCGTGGCCGTCCTCGACAACGATCTCGATGGCCGCAGGCAGATGGAGGAAGCGATCCGCGGCATCCTGACGCGACTGACAGACGGCAGCGAGGCAACGCTCGAAGCCAAGGCGAGCCAACTGGTGGCGGATCGCACGCGCCTGCTGCAGCGCGTCGACGAAGGGACCAGCCAAATCCGTGTGGCGCGCGAGGCCGAGTACACACCGATTGCCATTGCGGGCGAGACGATGATGCCGGCTGATGCCGCCCGCTGGGTTGCGACGCACCAGAGTCTCGATTCAATCCCGGGTCCAGTCGAGGCCGGCGCACCGCTTCCCCTTTCAGCACTTGAACTCCGTGACCTGTATCGCACGAACGTCGAGCTGACCAGGCAAGACGAAGGTGAGCTCGAGGGGGGCCTCCCTCAGCTGTCGGATCTGCCGACTCCAGGTGCATTTCGCGAATTGGTCGAGGAGCTCAGCGCTGACGCAGAAGACCCTGACCCGACATTCTGGGACAGGCCGCCTGCCGAATCAGAAATCGACGCCCTGGAGCGGCTCGCGACATCGTGCGCTTCGTTTGCGACCGAGCTGATGTCGCACGACGGATGGCATAGGAACATCATCGGGGCGGGATACAGCGGTGGCTCTGAACGCCAATTGTGGGAGCGACTGCGTGAGCGCATCGTCTCCGCCCATGTTCACTGGGACAAGTCGCGCCCCCTGCTCGTCGACCACGAGCCTGAGTGCGACGCAGCCGCGCACAACGAGGAGACGATCGCCGTTGTCCGTGAGATGCTGGCCTCACTCGAAGGCGGAAGCTCGCTCGGCTCGTTCACGATGTTCCTGAAGCCCCAGTGGAAGCGAACGCTTGCCATGCTTCGGGTGTCCAGCGGGGTTCCCAACGACGCCGATCACTTCCGCGCCATTGAAGCGTCCCTCGTCATCATTACCACCCGCCGACTCGTTGCGCGCCACTGGGAACAGATCGCTGGTGTCGCCGGGCTTCCACGGTTTGCTGACATCCCCGACCCGCCTGAGCCCGTGCTCCATGACTATGCCAATCAGTTCCCGGACTTTCTCGACTGGTGGGGAAAGAAGTGGCCCGAGCTGCATTCGACCATGCGCGCGGCCGGATTCCGCTGGGATGCCTATCGACGAACGGCCAGCGCAAATCTCGGGGCCGTTCAGCCGTTTGTGAAAGACGGGACGCTTTTGACGAACTCCGTCCACCGCGTTGTCAGCAATCAGGTGGTGCTCGCGAAGAGTGCCCGCGCACGAAGACGACTTCGCGAGTTCGACGCGCTTCTGGAAAAGGGACATGGTCCTACTGTGGAGGGCCTGCGCAACGGAGTGAGACAAGAGGACACGGAATCGTACCAATGCGCGTACGACGAATTGCAGAGACTCAACTCCAAGTCGATCGTGCTGGCGCGGCGGAAGGCGCTGCTCCAGAAACTGGATTCAGTGGCGCCTGGATGGACAACAGCGCTCTCGGACCGGGAAGGAGCCCACGGCCAAGGTGAACCTCCACCAGAGGCCGAGTCCGCCTGGAAATGGCGGCAGCTGTCTCAGGAACTGCAACGGCGGTCCGAGATCGATGAGGGTTCTCTGAAACCGCAGTTGGAGCGCTTACAGAACGATCTGCACGACGCAACGACGTCATTGGTCGATGCCCGCGCCTGGGCTTCGCAGATTCGAAGGACGGATCTGCCCGCCAGGCAAGCGCTGCAAGGGTGGGCTGACGTACAGGGCCGAATCGGCAAGGGAACAGGCAAACGTGTGCCGGAGTTACAGGCGGAGGCGCGCAAACTTCTCGTGCAGGCTCGAGACGCCGTTCCGGTCTGGATCATGCCGCTTGCTCGAGTGGCCGAAACGATGGACCCACGACGAAAGAGGTTCGACGTCGTGATCATCGATGAGGCGAGCCAGTCGGACGTGCTTGGTCTGTTGGCGTGGTACATCGGCGAGAAGGTGGTTGTCGTTGGCGATCACGAACAGGTCAGCCCGATGGCCGTGGGGCAGCGCGTCGATGACGCGCAAGCCCTGATCGCCGAGCACTTGTACGGAGTCCCCAACGACGTTCTGTACGACGGCAAGACATCGGTCTACGATCTGGCGCGGAGATCGTTTGCCGGAACGATCGCCCTGCGGGAACATTTCCGCTGCGTACCAGACATCATCGAGTTCTCGAATCAGCTCTCATACGATGGCGACGTGCGCCCGTTGCGCGATGCGACGCGGGTTGCCACTCCGCACGTCGCTGAATGCGTCGCGACATCGATGATCGGTTCACTCCGAAGTGGATCCGGGAAGACAAACGAGGCAGAAGCTCGGATCGTCGTTGGGCTGCTCGCTGCAGCCGCAGGACACCCCCTCTACAAGGGACAGACTTTCGGGGCGATCACGTTGCTTGGCGACGAGCAGGGTGAATTGATCCATCGACTCGCGCTCGACGTGCTCGGTGCGGTCGAGCTCGACAAACGCCGTTTCCAGGCAGGCAACGCCGCCCAATTCCAGGGCGACGAACGCGACGTCATGTTCCTGTCGATGGTCGATTCATCACCGGGAAATACGCTGCGCATGATGCAGGATGACAGCATGAAGCAGCGTTACAACGTTGCGGCGAGCCGCGCAAAAGACCAGATGTGGCTCGTCCACTCGCTCAACCCGGAGAGGGATCTTCAACAGGGTGACCTGCGTCGTCGACTGATTGAACACATTCGAAATCCACAAGCACTCGCGGAACGAACGCGACGAACCCAAGCCAGGGCCAAATCGCCCTTCGAGGAGGCGGTCAGACGAGATCTCCTGTTGGCAGGCTACAACGTCGAGCCCGAGGTCTGGGTGGGACGATACCGGCTCGACATGGTGGTGTGCGGTCCCGGCACTCAAGTCGCGGTGGAATGTGATGGAGATCGCTACTTCGGATTCGAAAAGATCAGCGAGGACCTCTGGCGCCAGGCGGTGCTGGAGCGCGTCGGGTGGCGTTTCATTCGCATTCGCAGCACTCGCTATTTTTGTGACCCGAAGGCGACGATGGCCGACGTGGTTGCGAGACTCAACGCGCTCGGCGTTCGTCCTCGCGCCAAGTCTGAGAGAGCAAAAGAATCGCATTTACCCTTCGTGCGGGACGAGATCGTGAGAAGGGCGTGGGAGATCATGCGTAAGCGTGGCTGGCTGGTTGAACCTGAAACATCCGAGACAGGCGCAGGATCGAAGGCGCAGACGGCGAAGTAGAACCTCGCCGCCTACGCCCGCGATGTCTTCGCTTCTCGAATCACACGGCGACGATGAGCAGAATCAGGAGGAGAAGGAAGATGATGATCATCGTTGTCGAAATTTCGACTGTCGACCCACCACGGCCTCCTGCCAGAGACTGGTTCACTGATCGGGCCTGAGCCGCAATCCGGCCCGCTTCGGCATCGTCGAGCGTTGCGACTGCTGCTTCCGCGCGTTTGAGATCGAGACCAGCGCCTTCCGCAACCTTGCGCACCTGTTCGAGTTGGAGAACGCGGCGTATGGTTTCGCGGTCGTCGGCCTTTTGGCGGACGTGATCCGCAACCGCTTGATCGAGGGTCGCCTGGTCCACGACGTGCTGCTGAGCAGAGACTGGTAGCCAGATGGCGCTGACGAACAGCAGAGCAAGAACTGATGTCCGGATTCGTATCATGGTCGCCTCCCTGTGCATTGGCGCTCAGCCATTGACCTGACTTGCCGTTATCTGTATCGACCAGATGATGGGGGGCCGACAGACCGCCTTCGTTACAAGCTCAGCCGTGTTGGAGCTGGTCAGAAGAAAGACGAGCAGCTCAACGTCGAGGCCACAAAGCACGATACGGCCGCAAGGAACCCTACTGGCAACAAAGTGCCCGGCTCGAGGGATCTGCGAGGCATGCGCCGACTCAATGTGTCGATGAACGGGAAGCAGAAGGAGTAGAGACTATTTCCCCACCAGGTGCCCGACGTCTTGTTCGTTTTCCGTGCAGATATAGTCCATTAGTTCCGTATCGAGCACGATGTTGTGAATGAGCGTGATCGTCCAGGGCTTGGTGTACGCCTTCGGATCGTCGATAGTGACTTCGATCTCCATCCTGCCGAAATTGACGCGCCGGATACGTTCCGTGATCCTCGCGGCATCCGTCAGAGGACTGCCGTTTCGGTCGAGCCACTCACCATCCGGAAATCCCGTTGACTCGACGACGAGCGTCTCCCCTTCCCATTTGCCGACGGAATATCCCTTGAAAGCGTTCGTTCCGATTGGCGGTAGCGGACGGCCATCCGTGAAAATCTGCCGATACGTGGCGTCCATCTCATTCAGCGTGACGATCAAGCCTGGAATCTGAATGAATTTCCGCAGCTGCGGTGTCGTGTGCAGTTTGACGATTCCCCCCGGCAGACATCGCGAAACCGGGTCGTCCTTCCCGTTTTGTTCCGCTCTCGACTTCCTGGCTTCCGAAGCCCACGGCTGATACGGCGGACCGTTTTTGAGGCTGTAGCCAATGTTCAGGAATTCCTGAGGCACCTGCATGTCCGCACAACCATCCGGCGGGCAGGGACGGTTCTTTTCGGGTTCCCAGATTCCAGAAAAATCCGGTTTGCCGTCGGCGGTTCGCGGCGTCGGCGCCTGAAGGTTGGGCGACCCGTTCGGCAATCTGGGCACGCCCGCAGTTGGATAGGTCAGCCACTGCGCGAAGGCCGGAACACTCACGCCGGCCGCCACGACCAGAAGAGCGGTAAGCCTGAGGATGGTTGTCATCGGGAGTCTCCCGGCCAGAGTCTATCGTTTTCAGGAGCGGCGTTCCGATATGGTTCTGTCGATGCACCCCGCGAGGGGACCGTGTTGACGCGGTGCTATCCTCAGGCCGGGCTGACCCGACAACTCGATGCGGTGTGGATCGCGGGACGGGAGGTCATGCAATGAATCGCCTTGGATCGATGTGGATTGGTGTCGCGGCGAGCCTCTGTGTGACCGGCCTCGCTGCTGCGCAAACTGAGAACGGAGAATGGCGCAGTTACAGCGGCGATCCCGGCAGCGCCAAGTACGCACCGCTCGATCAGATCAATCGCGCCAACGTGAAGAGCCTCCGGATCGCCTGGCGGCGTCCGGCGGTCGATCCGTTGCTGAGCGGCAAAGATCCCAAGCTGCAGGTCCAGAACAACTTTCGCGCAACGCCACTGATGATTGGCGGCGTCCTGTATTCGCCGAACGGTGTCGGCCTGGTCGAGGCGTTCGATCCTGGTACCGGCAGGACGATCTGGATTCAGGAGCCTCCGCCCGGACCGGACGCATTGCGCGGCACCAGCACTCGCGGTGTGGCCTATTGGCGTGACGGTGGCGACGAACGCATCTTCGTCCAGCGAGGCGAGAACCTGATTGCCTTGAACGCACGAACGGGCCAGCCATATGCCACGTTCGGCACTGGCGGTGCTGTCAACCTGCACCTGGGTTCAGACAAGGACCCGTACTCCTGGAGTGGCGCCCCACGAGTGTGTCGTGACGTTGTCATCGTCGGTGCCTCGATGAGTGATTCGCCGCCGCGCAAGGAGGGAACACCGGGAGATGTTCGCGGCTACGACGTCCGCACGGGTCGACTGCGTTGGACATTTCATGTCGTTCCCCGCGTCGGAGAATTCGGCACGGATACCTGGAAAGACAACTCGTGGCAGTACACCGGACACGCGAACCTCTGGTCGCTCATCAGCGTCGACGAACAACTCGGTTATGCGTACCTGCCGCTGACCAGTCCGACGAGCGACATGTACGGAGGACATCGGCCGGGTGACAACCTGTTCTCGGACACGCTGGTTGCTATCGAGTGTCAGACCGGGAAGCGTGTGTGGCACTACCAGCTCGTTCGGCACGACCTGTGGGATTACGATTTGCCCGCCGCGCCGATCCTCGCAGACATCACCGTCGACGGCCGCCGAATCAGGTCGGTGGTGCAGCTGACGAAGCAGGCGTTTGCCTTCGTCTTCGACCGTGTCACGGGCCAGCCAGTCTGGCCGATCGAAAATCGACCCGTGCCGCAATCGAAGACTCCGGGTGAACAGACAGCCGCGACGCAACCGTTCCCCTCGAAGCCTCCCGCGTTCGATCGGCAGGGTGTGACCGTCGACGATCTCATCGATTTCACGCCGGAACTTCGCGCCGCGGCGCTCGACATCGTGAAGCAGTACGTCATCGGGCCGATGTTCACCCCACCCTCGATCAAGGGCCCCGGAGCGAACGACACAAAGGGGACGATTCAGTTACCAGGCTCGGTCGGCGGCGCCGACTGGCAGGGCGGCGCATTCGACCGTGAGACGAACATGCTCTACGTGCAGTCGATCACCGGTCCTTTCGTGGCCGACATCGTTCCTGGAGATCCAACGAAGACGAATCTCACGTTCACTCGAGGGACGCGCGAGTACCCACCGGCGCCGATGGGCCTTCCCCTGCTGAAGCCGCCGTACGGTCGGATCACTGCCATCGATCTCAACAAGGGAACGATTGCCTGGATGGTGCCCAATGGTGACGGGCCACGCGACCATCCGTTGCTCAGACCGCTCAAGCTGCCCCCGCTGGGGAATCCGGGCCGGAGCGCTCCGCTTGCGACGAAGACGCTGCTGTTCGTGGGCGAAGGCG
The DNA here is from genome assembly GCA_035263125.1 of Vicinamibacterales bacterium. Lineage (GTDB taxonomy): Bacteria > Acidobacteriota > Vicinamibacteria > Vicinamibacterales > UBA2999 > Gp6-AA40. The sequence goes on along the minus strand of DATFRP010000126.1, from coordinate 40,078 downwards.
ATCCGATCATGGCGAGCCCCGAGCGTACGCCGAAGAGCATGCCACTCGCGCTGGCGCCGGGCGCTGGTGGACGCAAGTTTCGCGCGTACGACAAGACGACGGGACAGGTGCTGTGGGAGACAGAGCTGCCGGCCGGCACCACTGGTGCGCCGATGACCTACATGTTTCAGGGTAAGCAGTACATCGTTCTTGCGATCGGATCGCGAGAGCACGCGGCCGAGTACGTCGCCCTGAGTTTGCCCTGACGATGGCACCTCGCTGATGGACGGGGTGCTGAGGTAAACGCCGCGACAGACACGTCTCAGGAAAGCCGTCCGCTGACACTTCCGTTGTTCGAACGGCTAACGGTCCACGTTCTTATTTGTGGAGCTTGTGGCGTGAGCGTTGAGCCTGACGACGGTCCCAGCGGTACATCGCGCTTTGCCGGGGTCCGCACGATTCTCGTCCCGCCAGACATCGTTGCCGTTGCGCAGCGACCGAAGGCGCCTCGCGAGAAGAAGCCACCATGGCGTCCGCGCCCGGATGCCGGGCCCACGGACAGAGCTGGCGGACGCGAGTGGTTCAGCGATCGTCTCTTCGTCGAGGACCAGGACGTTCGGTTGCGAAGCGGTCTGGGGACTTCGATCGCCGTGCACGTCCTCGTCATCACGCTCGGGGTCGCGCTGGCCGCACAGTTCAAACGGGCAGACGTCGTCAGGGTGAATCAGAAGCTGGTGATGCCGGCGATGCTGCTGATGCCTCCGATCCCCGACCCACCATCTGGCGGGCCCAGGTTTATCGAACATTCGAAGCAGGCTTCACAGTCTGATGAGGCCGCACCTGCCGCCGGTGAGCGTCCGGCGGCGCCCGCGCCTGTTGAAGAACCTGCGAGCATCGAGCCCGAGACCGGTGTCGCGGGGACGCGGACGGGACCGAGGGCGGTGTACCCGGAGGGGTGGGCGACGGTCTTGCTGGCGCGACGGCTTCGTCGAGTGTTGGCGTTGGCCGATCAGAACCCCAGCGTCTGGGAAGTACGGTCGCGCCGCCGAAAAAGATCAAGGACGTGAGGCCCGTGTACCCACCGGTGGCTGTCCTCACGCAGGCGCGCGGCACCGTGATCCTCGACGTGACGATCGGAACCGACGGCAAGGTGCTGGACGCGAAGGTGATCCACTCGGTTCCGCAGTTGGACCTCGCCGCGCTCGAAGCAGTTCGTCAGTGGGAGTACGAGCCGACGCGAATCAACGGCGCGCTCGTGGCGCTGATCATGACGGTCGTCGTCAACTTCGCTATCCAGTGATTGATGCGTCATGGTCCTCACACGGCATGCTGGATCGCATCGCACAGCGGCGCTCACAGGACTGTTGAGCGTGGCAATCCTGGTTGCGCCGCGGTTGGTAGCCGCTGCTGCACCTGTCGTCAGTGAGGATGTTCCGGTCCCCGGGGGAACCGCCGCCCTGGCGAAGGCGCTGGAGATTGATCCGGTTCCTGACCGCGCCCGGTTTGCTGCGGAGCTCGCCCGCATTATCTACGACGACACGAAACAACACCGGACGTACGAGCGTTCGAAATTCCGTCTGCTGAGCGCCTATCTCGAAAGGATCGACCGGCAGCACTCCGCATCGACACGCGGAAACACGGTCTCCGCTGACGCGCAGTTCGAGCGTGTTCCTCTGCCGCTCCCATCGGGTGTCTGGAGCGAAGTGTTGCGACGCCCCGTCGATCCCACGCATCTGTTCGCCATCGTCATGTCCGACGCCGCCGCGGCGTTTCTCGTCCACGGCCTCGCCGCGCTCGACGACGAGACGCTCCAGTTCTTTGTCGATCATCCGGCAGCGCTCAGGCAGTTGTACGAACGCGGCGCACCGGCATTCGCAACGTTTGCCGCACACCTGCAGGTTCGGTCGAATCGCGTCGTTGTCCCCGGTGGCGATCAGGCAGCGCCCTTGTGGGAGGCGCTTGTCGCTGAGAAGGCAGAACGGCCGCCCGCTTTCATTTTCCGGCTGTTCACCAGCGACGAGGGACGACTCGCGTATCTCTACGACACGATCGGCTCCCTCGATCCCGCGCGGGCGTCGTTCGCGCTTGGCATGTGGATCACGGACCCTCGAGCGAGGGTCGATCGTTTCAGAGCACTTGGGTCGGCGGTCATGGCGATGGGCCCCGTTGTGTGGACCGATCAGTCACCGTTCAAACGCGCGCCGCACGATCTCGTGTCGATGCTCCTCCGTGCCCAGCCTCAGTCGACGGGTGCCCCAGCTGCGCCTGCATCGCGGGTGTTCTGGGCCCACGCGTTCGACTCCTCCGATGCATCCGGAGATCTGGCCAGGTTGCGGGCGACGCCTGCTGACAGCGAATCGATCGACGCTGCGTGGTTGGTCGAGACGCTGCTGCGGGGCAACGTGCCCTTCCGCTCGGAACGTCTCGATCAGTTTGCCTTTGGCCAGCGTGCGCTGGCGTTGAGCGGCCCCGCGGACCTGCCCGATGCGCTCTTCGTGATGCGGTCCCTTCCCCGCTTTCGAATGTTGATGCTCACGCTCGAACGCATCGGCGTCCGCAGGCCAGCGCTCTACGCGGCTCTCACGCGACTCGCGGAGCAGGTCTCCGCGCTGGAGACTACGCGTGCACGCGCGACGCTTGCCAACGTGCAGGGTGCGATCGCGCTCGTTGAACGGCTGGTGCGAGTACGCAGTATCGACGCGAGTACAGCCGAACGGTTGCTCGAGGCACTGGCGCTCGTGCCGTTCACGCGCGAGCGTGGCTTTCTCGGCGGGCTCGTGCCGTGGCTGCGGTTCGAACTTCGCCCCGCCCTCAAAGGAGACGGAGGCTTCGAAGAGATCCTGGTGGAGGCCCTTGCCGGATCGACCGATGAAGCCTCGATCGCACCCGTGTCGTGGGAGGGGCAGCAGTACCGACTCGACATCGCCGCGACGGAACGGCAACGGCTGCGCAGAGTCGGCGCGCGCGAAGCCGGGCGTTCGATCGATCTCGCGGTGACGCTGTACGGGCTCGCTCCACGGCTCGCCACCGATACCGCTGCGGCGAAAGAGATTCAGTCCACGCTCGTCGAATTGCGTCAGCCGGCGGCGGCGTCCGACTCCAGACACGCGCTGGAATCACTCCTGAGCGTCGTCGATATGGTCCTCGGGGACGCGCTGCTTGCGCTCGACTACGAAGCCAATCTGAACTTCGCTCGTGGAACCCCACGGGCCGCGGCAGCCGTCGCCGGTCGTCACGACTTCGGTTTCGACATCATGAACGACGATGCCCGTGTGCGCGCGGCATGGGCAATGCCGACACGAATCGTCAAGCCCAACGTGCCGTGGTATCTCGCAGGCGCGGCCCTTGGGCTCGACGTCGCCGTCCCGTCTCTCGCCCTCCGGCGAATCGACACCGCACCACCACCGCAGTCACCAGTGTTGGATGGCATCGAGCGCGGGACGTTCGCGACAAGTGTGACGCTGATGGATCCGCGAGCGATGCGAGATGACAATCTCGAGGCGATCGCCGGCGCGATTGCCCGTGGCCGACACCGCGTCGAAGCGCTCGGCGCGGGCGATGACGATGTGAGCGCGGTGGCACGCGAGATCGCGATGGACGGATGGCGTCTCCGGGCACTGCGGTGGAGCCTCCGCCACGAACCACAGCGTGCGCGTTCGTGGTTCTCAATGACCGAACTGCTCTATCTGGGCGGCGGGCGTGGAACCGATCTGCATGCGTGGGGGATGTCAGCGATCGACGTCACCGGTTGCATCTGCACTCGACTGACTGAGCCGAGTTTGTGGACGGCACTCGTCGGCCGGCCTGAGCCCAGGCTGCTGGTCGCGACCGTGGCCGATCTGCATCTGCAGGTTGCGGTTGCACTGTACGAGATGCGGGTGCCGGCTGCCCTCGTCAAGCCCGTCCTGGAATTCGCGGTGCGGGATTTCGTCGACCGCGCTCCGTCACCTCACGTCGACGATTGGCTGACACGCGTGCGTGCCGCGCAGGGCCTCTCGTACCAGCAGATCGAGGATTACGTGTCAGCAGTCCTGGTCGAGGGTCCGCTGGTGCCAGACACCAACCCGGAACAGTCTCGAGTGCAATGACTAGCCGCTCATTCATTGCGTTCGTACTTGCCTTCGCGACAGGTTTCTCGGCGAAGGGTGCAGGTGCCACAGATCCGGAGGCTGCGCCACAGGCATCGCCACCGCAGGTTCGAATCGTCTCGCCCGCCAGTGGAGCGTATGTCGTCGGACCGACTCGGTTGATCGCGGCAGTCGAGCCCTCAGATCAGGCGACGAGCGTGGTGTTCTTCGTTGACGCCTTGAAGGTGTGCACCTTGACAGCCCCGCCGTTCGAATGCGAGTGGGACGCCGGGCGCTCGATCACGCAGCACCTGCTCCGGGTTGTCGTCAATCTCGCGGGAGGTGGTCGTGTCGTGAAAACCGCTCGCACGACGGCGGCGCAATTTGCCGAAACCGTCGATGTCGAGATCGTGAAAGTGACGGTCACCGTCACGGACGACCGTCAGCGGTACGTCAAGGGACTGCCACGGTCGGCGTTCCACGTCTCCGAAGACGGCAGGGCGCAGACGATTTCACATTTCTTTGCTGAGGATGCGCCACTGGAGCTGGTGGTGGCCGTCGACATGAGCGAAAGCATGCGGCCTGCGATGTCCACTCTGAAGAAGGCGGTGTCGGACTTCCTCGGTGCGGTGCCGTCGCGCCATGGCGTGACGCTCCTCGGCTTCAACGACGACGTGTTCACGCTTGCACAAAGAGCGGCGGATCCAGCGGCGCGCGTCAAGGCCGTGGACGCGCTGACGACCTGGGGATCGACCGCGCTCTACGACGTCATCCTGAAGGGCGCCGATCTGCTCGACTCGCAGACCGGCAGAAAGGCGCTCGTCGTGTTCACTGACGGCGAAGACGCCGGGAGCAACGCCACCATCGCCGACGTCGAGGAGCGTTTACAGAGGAGCGATCTGACCCTCTACATGATTGGCCAAGGGCAGGGCATCATGAGCGCGCCGCTCAAGAAGGTGATGGTGCGTCTCTCACAGCCCACTGGTGGTCGGGCGTTCTTTACCGAACGCGCCGACGAGCTGCACAACATCTTCAACGAGCTGCTCGACGAGTTGTCACAACAGTACGGACTGGGTTATCAGTCAACCAACAGCGCTCGCGATGACACGTGGCGTCGCATCACGGTCGACGTCGACGGGCAGCGCCGCGTTCGCGCCCGGCAGGGATATCGCGCCACGTCATCGAGCCAGCGCCCGCGCTAGCTTTCTGATGTCCGCCTTCGCTGCTTCTCAACGAAATCCGGACGCAGTGTCGCCAGCTTAGTCACCTGATCGCGATAGCCGCGAGCGCGTGAGGACGACGCGCCGCGTCGAGCTGCTTACCCAGCCGACGGACCAGGCCCTCCCAGTCAACGCGGTCCTTCGCCTCGTCGGTCAAACGACGTGCGGGCAGTGGTCGCTGACGGATCGCGGCTGCCCAGTCTGTCCGAGTCCGACCCGCGGCATCGATCGCGAGGATCTCGAACCCCGGACCGTCCTTGTACACGGCGACGAGCCCTTCGCCGCGTGCACGGCCAATTTCCATCTGGAACTGCGCGACACGGCCCACAGTACTCTCTTCGTAGTGCGCGAAGATCCCTTCTACCAGTGGATGCCCAAATGCGAAGAAGTCGATGGTCTCTTTTTCGATGGCCTCCTCGCGATCGAACGAGCCCGTGTAGCTCGCTCCGCCGGGGGCACCCGGAAGACCATCGACCAGCGCTCCGCTGCCGATCTCGATGGCGTAGACGTGATGTCCGCGCGGGCGCTCGATGGTGAACCCGAGCCTCGCGCAGGCTCGAACCATGATCTCTTCGGTGAGCGCATCGAGATTCGCGGGCACGCGGGCGAGGATCCCTGCGGCCATGTCAGCCCGATACGGGTCGCGATGCAGCTGTTGATACGCGGCTTCGCGGATGCGTGTGCGGGCGGCCTGGGCTTCGGCGATGAGTTCGTCGAGTTGCGTTGAGGAGAGTGATGCAGAAGGATCGAGCGCAATCTCGTCGAGCGCACCCTCGATGTGGCCGAGCTGCGGCTCCAGTCCGGCCAGTGGTTCGCGGAAGAGGCCGAGGGTCTCAAAGAGCCGTACGACATCCGCGCCGATCCCCGTAGGCGGGCGGAAGTACACCACTTCCACCGGAATACGCCGGCCGATTCGATCGAGCCGGCCGATTCGTTGTTCGACGATCGAGGGTTTCCAGGGTAAGTCGAACAGCACCAGACGACGGCAGAACTCGAAGTTGCGACCCTCGCCCCCCGACTCTGTGGAGACCAGCAGGCTCGGGCCTTCGGGCTCTCTGAACCGCGCGACTTCGATGTCGCGCTGTGCTGGTGACAGGTCCTCGTGGAAGGCTCCGGTCGCGAGCTGCGCCCGATGGCCCATCGCCGTGCGCAGCATCTCCAGCGTCTCGCGGTGCGCCACGAAGACGAGCGTTTTGTTTCCCCCATTTTTCCAGCGGGGCGCCTGCGACAACAACCACTCGAGCCGCTGATCGCCGGCGTCCGCGGCGTGCGCCTGCTGACGAAGGTCGCGCTCGTCGGGTCCGAGGGCCGCGGCGAGTGCCGCCCCGGACGCCAGCGCGCGACGCACGCGATCGATCTTCTGGCGGCGCGCGACAGCGTGCCCGGCAGGCACGCCTCTTACAGCAGCCTCGACGGCTTCTCGCAGTTGCCACTTCGACTGATGGTCGATCGCGATCGGGATACCTATCCGCGGCGGCAGGCCTCCGATGTCGATGCGACGCGTGGAGCTCGTGCAGGGAGGCAGCGCCGTGCCATGCGCGAGGCGTGCCTCGAAGCTGACGTCATCGGGAAACTCCTCAGGGCGAAGCAGCTGCAACATACGAAAGAAGCCGTGCGCGTCATCTTCGAGTGGTGTCGCGCTCAGGAGCAGCACGTGACGTCCGAGGGCCGCGATCGGCGCGATCGCTCGCCAGGCGGGATCGCCAGGGTGGCCCGGAGGACGCCGGAGTCGCTGCGCTTCGTCCACGATGAGCAGATCGATTCCCGCTCGCACAGCCTGATCGGTCAGCTGCGGACGACCGATCAGCATGTCGAGCGAGATCACCACACGACGATGCACGTCGAAGGGGTTGAAGTCGGGACCGAAATCGCGCGCGACGTCGGTGAGACGCTGCGCATCGAGAAGGGTGAACACCTGGTGGTATTTGCGCCAGAGCTCACCGAGCCATTGCACGGTCAGGGCCTCCGGTGCGACGACGAGACAGCGATCGATCTTTCCTGCGTGCGCCAGCCGATTCAGGATCAGCGCGGCCTCGATGGTTTTTCCAAGGCCGACTTCGTCGGCGAGCAGCCAGCGTACGGGATCTCTGGCGGTCGCGCGCTCAGCGACATGCAGCTGGTGCGGGAAGAGGCGGATGCGTCCACCCAGAAAGGAGCCCAGGCCATCGGCTTCGCGGAGCGCCCGGAGGTGGAGGATGTCCAGGCGGGTGACGAAATCTTCGAGGTCATCGAGATCCCCCAACGCCAGTCGATCGAGGAGGGCGCCTTCGAGTTCGATTGGCCACAGTGCATGAGACAAGGCCGTGCGCCCATTCGCCAGCTGCACGCTGCCGTCCGGAAGTCGCGCCGCGACAGTCGTTTCCTCTTTGGTTTCGATGATACGGATCGGACGCCCTGGGCTCAGATCGACCGCAATCAGCGCGTCGGAGCTGGCCGCCAGCCGCAGTGTCTTGCCTGAACGTGGGAACTCGACGACGAGCGCCCGGGCCTCGACACCTGTCACGCGTCCGATACCCAGCTCGGGGTTGAAACGATGGGTGAGGTAATCGCCTGTTTTCCAGTTCACCGCGGGGACCAAGCACCAAGGACGAAGGACTAAATGCGGCTCGGGTCGATTCCCCAGCCGCTCAAAATCGCGGCCTCGTCGGCGGCGCTCGCGGTCTTGATGATTGGTGAAGATGTGCCCAAGATTCTACGGATGTCCGGCGGCGCGCTCCTCAGCACGGGCTCCAGTCAGAATGCCGGCCATGCCGTAGTTGCCCTCGTGGCAGCCGTATTCGTACATCGGATGTTCCGCGCGCCTCAACGGGATCATCAGACTCCACGGCCGGGTCCACGTGCCGGGGTCATTGATCGTCATCTCGTATTTCAGAGTATTTGCCCCGGTCTGGGAGAAGCGCTCGACGACGTGCAGTTGCTCACTGGACCTGCTCATGAAGCTGCGCGGTTTGTAGTTGTCCGTTTCGACGACGAGCGTGTCGCCCTCCCAATGCCCACGCGAGTCTCCAAGCCACTGCCGCACGGCAGGCGCGAGATGAGGACGCTGATCCAGCGGAATCACACGCGTGTCGTGAATCATTTCCAGAGTGAGGGCCACCGTATCCGGCGTTTGAACAATCTCGTAGGCGCTCTGGTATCCGGCCACCAGGCTCGGAGATCCGTAGGTGATACAGCGTTCCTGCAATGCCCGATCGGCGGGGCCCGCCGGCACGCGTTTCATCGCCGCCAGATTGGCGTCACGCCTTTTCATCCCCTCGGGGGTCATCGGCGGCAGACGACCGTCCGGGGGATCGGTGATCAGCGAGGTCCGATTCTCCCAATCTCTGTCGACCGTCCAGACCGAGCTGTAGTCACCGGTCTCACCGTCGATACTCGTGAACCCCGATCGGGCCCCGGTGATATTGGCCCACACCGCGTTGAAGACGGAATCGCCGAACGCGGCATCTCCCTGCCCGCTGAACAGTTCATGAGCCTTCTTCTTCATCGCCGCCACTTCTTTCTCGGTCAGGGTCGCACGCCCTGCGAGCACCTCCGGCCGTTCGAGCGGCGTTGCGATGTTATTGACCCAGACGCCTTGAAAGTCGGGTCGTCCTTCAGGAGTGCGTGGCTGTGTCCACGCCTGCCGTCCGGCTGTCGATTGCGCAGCGACCGACGAAGGGGCGAGTTGTTCCGGCGCTACGAACACGAGGGCGGTGAGCCCGACTATGAGACAGAGGCGACTGTGGTTCATGTGTCTCTCCCTCCGTGCGCGTCAAGTCTATCCCCATTCTGATCGGCTATGATGCGCGCCGGAGGGCGCCATGAGACACACTCGAATCGCTGTGCTCGCCAGTGTGATGGTGATCGCCGTTTCGGCCATCGAGGCAAGAGCCGAATGCAACCGGGCCTGCCTCACAGGTGTCGTGGACACCTACTTCCAGGCCCTGACGGCCAACGCGCCCGGGAAGGTTCCGCTCGCCGCCAATGCAAAAGTCACCCTCAACGGCCGCGCCGTGTCGCTGGCGCAGGCGTTCTGGGACGGTGCCGAACGCACGGTGTACCGCTTCGACATCGTCAACGAACGTCTCGGCGACACCGGCACTGAAGCGGTGGTGCTCAATGCCGACGGCAGCAAGACGATGTACATGGTTCGCCTCAAAGTGACCGACGGCAAGCTCACAGAGATTGAAACGATCCGCGCGAACAAGGGCGACGCAGACCGGTTGTGGGATCCGGACGGCCTCAAGGAGGTGTCGCCGGCGCTGCAGCTCACGATCCGCGAGGCGGATCAGGACTCCTACTACGGGCTCATCGCCGCCGCTGAGAGCTACTGGCGCGCGTTCCAGACCAACGGCACGCCGGAGTATCACCGCGCGGCCCTGATGCCCGACGCCAAGCGATTCGAGAACGGCCTCCAGACGACGGGGATGGTGCGCGACGGGGCCTTCGTCTCGGCGGCCGCCGGCTTCGATCAGGGGCGCTTCATCGGCCGCAATCTCTGGGACCGCCGCTATCCGGTCGTCGATACCGAACGCGGCATCGTGCTGTCGATCGTACGCTTCGGTTTGAAGGATGGCTTGAAGAGTCAGAGCACGGCCACAACGAACGACCGGCTCGTTGGAGAGTTCTTCGCCGTGAAGAACGGCCAGATCCAGGAAATCCACGCCGTGCTGTTCAACCTTCCGGACGCGCAGCCGACTGGGTGGGAACCGCAATACGGGCCGCACCGCGGCGGTCGGTAGGTCGGATCGCAGCACTCCCACGAACGCAGTGCGGCTCAGGGTCGAGCCAACCAGTCGGTCCACGAGAATCCCGTTCGGATCCGTGCTCGTTGGCTCGTGCCTGACAGACCGGCGGCCTCACCGCGAACGAGCATCTCCTTTTTCTTCGAACTCCAGCGTTTGATCTGCCGTTCGCGCTTGAGGGCATCTTCTCTCGAACGGTAATGCTCGGCATAGACGATTTGAACGGCGTCTTGGGCCGATCGGCGGCTTGCTGAATCAGACCGACGAGACGCGCCCGAGCGGCGACGCGGTTCTGCCTTGTGTGCGATGTTCCCGGCTGTCGAGTACGAGCACGTTTAGTCCGGAACGACGTTCTCAGCGCGCGGGCCTTTCGGGCCTTGGCCGATGGTGAACGTCACGGTCTGGCCTTCGCGCAGGGAGTTGAATGGCGTACTCGTACACGCGGACTGGTGAAAGAAATATTCGACCCCGTCAGCCGTCGCGATGAAGCCGAAGCCTTTGTCCGTGATGCGCTTGATCGTACCTTTGGTGGTCATCTGTATCCTCTGGAAGAAGTGGCTGAAATCGACTGGATGGCCTGCGTCGCACGCCAGCCGCGGATCGGGGGAGCAGGGCCGTGGCCCGGTTCCCCAGCGTGAGCTCTGTAAGTGAATGAGGGTGTTGTTGAGATCGTCTTAGAACTGATGGTGCGGGCTCACAAAGAGTCTACAGCTATTGCGCCAGTTCTGGAGATATTTGTCAGACGTGCGCGGCAGCCAAGAGTGCGGCCGATCGGACTGCAATGCAATTGACTCGAGTCGGGCCGGCGTGGACCGACCGTCGCCAATGACGATGACCTGAAGCGTGCGCAAATCGGCGCGGCGCAGCTCGTCGCGAACGCGATACGCGGCGCACGCAATCGCGGAGAACATCGTCTCGCGACGTTCTATGTCAACGAGGCGCTGTTCAATACACCACACCTTTTCCGGGTGACCGATTGATCGACCTCGAAGACCCAGCGCGTAACGCCGACATAGTCACCGCTGATGACGACTGGCAGCTATTCTCGGTACCGAGTCAGCCAGTCCTCCCACGTGAATGCGGTTGGGATTCGTGCTCTCTGGCTGGTGCCTGACAGACCTGCGAGGTCGCCGCGGACAAGCATCTCTTTCTTGTTCGTACTCCAGCGCTTGATCTGGCGTTCACGCGTGAGGGCATCCTCTCTCGACCTGTGCTGCTCGGCATAGACGATCTGTACGGGCCGCCTCTTGGCTGTGTAGCTGCCGCCGCGTCCTTCATTGTGATCGCGCTCGCGCGTCGGAAGGTCTGATGTTTCGCCGACGTACAGACTGTTGTCCGCGCAGCGAAGCAAGTAGGCGTAGTGCGCCACTCGACGACGATGCCATCGTCGCCGTGAGATGACAACGTGGAGTTGCTGCCCTTCGACTCGCTCGAAGGCATTCAACGTCATTGAGTGTTCACTAGAAGCGACCCTTCGGGTCCAGGAGGCGGAGTGAGGAGTCCTTCGACTCACGCTTCGCCGGCCTGCGGCAGCCTGCGGCCGACGAACCGCTCGCTCAGGACATTCGACCTGATGGAGGCTCGCCATGAGCGAGCCTTGCGGCTCGCCGAGATCCGGAAAGAAAGGCCCTTCGACTCGCACTTCGCCAGCCTACGGCTGGCGAACCGCTCGCTCAGGACATTCGACCTGATGGAGGGCTCGCCATGAGCGAGCCTTGCGGCTCGCGTCGCGAGCCGGAAGGCGAGTCGAATGGTGCGGAAGGGGGGACTCGAACCCCCACGGTATTGCTACCGCCAGCCCCTCAAGCTGGTGCGTCTGCCAATTCCGCCACTTCCGCGTGGTGTGAGGCGTCGCCGAGCCCTCGACGAATCGCCCGGTAGCCGGAGACGATCCAGTATATGGGAGAGCCCACACCTTCTCAATTCTTGCCCTTCGCCGTGAAGGCACGCACGGCCTCGACCGTCCCCGATGCGATCTGCCGGGCATTCTCCTGAAGGACCGGGCGACCGAACACCGCATCGAATCCGAAGACGCGCTTCGCGGGCATGACGAGCGGCTTGCCATGTGAGTTGCCACTCAACTCGACCGAGTACGTGCGGACGATGCTCGGAGTTCCAAACTGAGTCGATGGACTCTCGGACAAAGGCACGACGTTGACAGCGACCACGATGTCGGCGGTCGCCTGTGTGGCCGACACGGAGAACGCGTCCGCCTGCAACGCACGCAGGAGTTCAGAACGCATCGCATCGCATACGTCCGGGGCTCCCTGACACGTTACCAACACGGAGGGACCTAGGGTTCGGGCCGGTACTCCGGGCGCGGGCGCAGTGGCGGGCGTCGATGCCGTGACAGGCGCGGGGGCTGGTGGCGTTTGATTGACAACGGTCTGCGATCGCGGTGGGTTCACATCCAGCGGCGGTCGGACAACAGACAGAGCCGGTGGCTTCGCCGCTGCCGGTGGCTGCGGCTGGGCGGGCAGTGCCTGCACTGGTACTTGCGTGGGCTGCGCCGGCGCTGGCACAGACGACGCTGCCTGCTGCTGATTCGTCGTGGAAGGACGGATCGCCTGGTGACGGTTGTTCCACAGCAGGACTCCACTGACGACCGCAACCGTTGCGGCGCCGACGACCAGCAGAGGTGGCCCGATGCGCTGCTTGCTCGATGCCGCAGTCTCGAGCCCAGCGCTCGTGGATGCAGATGGAACGCTCGGGGTGCTGTCCGTACGACGCGTCGCGACCGCGCGTGCCTCCGCCGGACGAACGAGCGTCGCCTGCACCGTCGGGATCGATGTCTGCGAAGGAGCTGGTGAAGTGTCGACCTCTGCTGACGCGCGCTCCAATGCAGCTGCGAATTCGTCCGCAGATTGAAAGCGCTCGTCGGGATCCTTTTCGAGGCAGCGCATGGCGACCGCGTCGAGCGCGGGCGGCACTCGCCCGTCTGGGCACCTCGATGAAGGAGGAGGCGGAACTTCCGTCGCGAGTCTGACGAGCATCGACGTCAGCGCGGCATCGCCGAACGGCACATCGCCCGTGAGCATCTCGTAGAGAATCACGCCGAGTGAATACAGATCAGCGCGATGATCGACGGGCTTACCGGCCGCCTGTTCCGGCGACATGTAGCGCGGCGTGCCGAGCATGAATCCGGCCGCCGTCAACTGTGTGGAATCGTCGAACGTCTTGGCGATCCCGAAGTCCACGAGCTTCACAACCTTCCGCCCGTCCTCCGAGGCCAGCATCAGGTTGTCGGACTTCAGGTCGCGGTGCACGATCTGTTTTCGATGTGCCGATGACAGCGCGCTGGCGACCTGACGCAGCATGTCGATCGACTGGCCAGGCGTGAGCGGTCCGTTCTGCCGAATCACCTGCCTGAGGCTCGGCCCGTCGATGAACTCCATCGCGATATACAACCTGCCATCAGACGTCTGGCCGAGGTCGTAGATCGACACGATGTTCGGATGATGCAGGTTGGACGCGGCGCGTGCTTCCCGCTGGAACCGTGCGACGATCTCGTCCGAGGTGACGAGCTCGTTCTTGATCACCTTCACCGCAACGGTCTTGTCGAGCATGACGTGCAGCGCGCGGTAGACCGAGCCCATGCCCCCGGCGCTGATGAACGAATCGATGCGGTACTTGCCGTCGAGCAGCGTGCCGAGATGGTGATTGTCGGTCGGCCCGGCCACCAGTGGCGTCCCGTCGAGTACGCAGATCCTGACGGTCGAGGCATACGAAGTGCCGCACGTGGCGCAGACCGGCATGGCCGGGAGTCTACCATCGCACGGCCGGCGCCTACTCTCGGTATCATGCCCTCGTGCGTGCCTTGCTGGTCGAAGACGACGACACGATCGCCGACTTCGTAACGCGCGGCCTGCGCGAGGCGGGCTTTGTCGTCGATCGCGCGGCCGACGGTGACGAGGGTCTGAACGCCGCCCTCGCCGGATCCTACGACGTCGCCATCGTCGACGTGATGCTGCCCAGACGCGACGGGCTCTCGCTCATCGAGGAAGTGCGGCGCCGCGGCATCTCCACGCCGGTGCTGATCCTGAGCGCGCGGCGTGCGGTCGACGATCGGGTGCGCGGTCTGCAGACCGGCGGCGACGACTACCTCACCAAGCCATTCGCGTTCACCGAACTGCTCGCCCGCGTCCAGGCGCTCGTCCGCCGCGCCACCCGCGCCACCGAGCCGACGTCGCTCACCGTGGAGGATCTGACGCTCGACCTGCTCTCGCGCCGGGTCACACGCGACGGCAAACCGATCGATCTCCGCCCTCGCGAATTCGCGCTGCTCGAATACCTGATGCGCAACGCCGGCCGCGTCATTTCGAAGACGATGATCCTGTCGCACGTCTGGAACTACAGCTTCGATCCGCAGACCAACGTCGTCGACGTGCTGGTGAGCCGACTGCGCGACAAGGTCGACGAGCCGTTCGCGAAGAAGCTGCTGCACACCGTCCGCGGCGTCGGTTATGTCCTCCGGGCCTGAGCCGATCCGCCAGCCGTTCCTGTCGCGGATCTTCGGACTCCGCCTGGCGCTGTGGTACTCGGCGCTGTTCGTCATCGGCGCCATCACCATCGCACTGGTGACCTACTCGCTCACCGCGATCTCGATCACCCAGCGCGATCGACAGATCCTGCACAGCAAGCTCGGTGATTACGCCGCCGCATACCGGCGCGGCGGGCTCCGGGTCCTCGCCGCCACGGTGAACGCCGAGCAGCAGGTGACACCCGAGCGGCTGTTCGTGCGCGTCGTCGATCGCGGGTTCGACGCCGTCGTCCTGAGCAGCCCCGAGGGTTGGGACCTGTCGAAGCTCGATACGGCGACCGCGCAGCTCGAGGACGGGACGATCGTCCAGGTGGGCAAGAGTACCGAGAGCCGCGACGATCTGCTCGCGCGCTTTCGAACGGCGCTCGGGTTCGTCACCTTGCTGATCGTGGCGATCGCACTGACGGGCGGCTGGCTCGTCACGCAGTCGGCGCTCTATCCGATCCGGCGGCTGGCGAGCGCCGTCCGCCGGATCATCCGCACGGGACGGACCGACGAGCGAGTCGAGATCGAGAACAGCGGCGACGCAGTCGACGACCTGACGCGATTGTTCAACGCAATGCTGGACCGCATCGAAGGGCTGGTCACCGCGATGCGCGGCTCGCTCGACAACGTGTCGCACGATCTCCGTACGCCGCTCACGCGTCTGCGCGGTTCGGCGGAGATCGCGCTCGCCGGTCCGCCCGATCGACAGCGCGACCGCGAGGCGCTCGCCGATTGCGTCGAAGAGGCCGATCGCGTGCTGGTGATGCTCGATGCGCTGATGGATATCTCCGAGGCCGAGAGCGGCGCGCTGCAACTGCGTCGCGAACCGATACGTCTCACCGAGGTCGTCGAGCGCGCAGTCGATCTCTATCGCGATGTCGCCGAGGCGAAGGGCGTGACGCTCATTGCGCCGGACCCGACAGCGCCGGCCACCGATCTGGCCGGCGACGTCATCGTCGACGGCGACCGTCCGCGTCTGGAACAGGTGGCGGCAAACCTGATCGACAACGCCATCAAGTACACCCCGGCGGGCGGCCGCGTCGAGGTGACCCTGAGCCGCGATGACGGACGCGCAGTCCTGCGCGTGAGCGATACAGGGGCCGGCATTCCACCCGAGGAGATTCCACGGATCTGGGAGCGGCTGTTTCGCGGCGACGCGAGCCGTGCCGAGCGCGGTCTGGGCCTCGGCCTCAGCCTCGTGAAGGCGATCGTCGAGGCGCATGGCGGGTCGGTCGAGGTCTCGAGCACGGTCGGCTCAGGGTCGACGTTCACCATCTCGCTTCCCGCGGGAATCGACAACCTTTCACCACTGTAATGGTCCTGCAATCGTCGCGACAGGCGATGCTCCGTCTTAAGAAATAGGCAGGTTCCTACAGGGAGGCACACAGTACATGCAAGATCGTTTTTCACTCAGCCAACGGGCCACCCGTGCCGGCATCGCGGCCGTCGCAGGACTTGGGTTGATGGCCGGAGCCGCGCGGTTCGTCACCGCCGCCGACGGCACGACGCTCACCCCGGCCACGGTGACGACCCCCATCACTCGTGCGGTCGACGGCAGCCGCAATTCCTACGCGGACGTCGTCAACGTGGTCGCGCCGGCAGTGGTAACCATCCGCACCGAGGGCAAGGCGAAAGCGTCGCCGGCCCAGTTCCAAGGTCCGGACGACGATTTCCTGCGCCGCTTCTTCGGAGATCGATTCGGAGAAGAGACGGTGCCGCAGGGCCGTCAGCCGCGAACGTTCAAACAGCGCGCGCTCGGATCGGGCGTGATCGTGACGACTGATGGCTACATCCTCACCAACCATCACGTCATCGACGGGGCCGATCAGATCACGGTCGAACTGAACAACGGAAAATCCTATACCGCGAAGTTGATCGGGAAGGACAAGCCGAGCGATCTCGCACTGCTCAAGATCGACGGGAAATTCACCGCGCTTGCGCTGGGCAACTCGGACTCGGTGAAGGTCGGTGACGTCGCGCTCGCGGTCGGCAATCCGCTTGGCATCGGCCAGACGGTCACGATGGGCATCATCAGCGCGAAGGGCCGCTCGACCGGCGTTGGCAGCGGCAGCTACGAGGACTTCCTCCAGACCGACGCGCCGATCAATCACGGCAACTCGGGCGGCGCGCTCGTGAACACCAAGGGCGAATTGGTCGGCATCAACTCGCAGATCGTCTCGACCTCGGACGGCAACATCGGCATCGGCTTCGCGATCCCGGTGAACATGGCGAACAACGTGATGCAACAGCTGCGGACGTCCGGGACCGTCCGGCGCGCGCAGTTGGGCGTCACCGTTCAACAGGTGACCTCCGACATGGCCAAGAGCCTTGGCCTCGAGGACGACGGCGGCGCGATCGTCAGCTCGGTCGCGGCCGGCAGCGCCGCTGACAAGGCGGGCCTGAAGCAGGGCGACGTGATCGTCTCGTTCGACGGCCAGCCGGTGCACGACTCCAACACGCTGCGCAACCGCATCGCTGCGACACGGCCGGGCAGCGACGCGCAGCTCGTGATCATTCGCGACGGCGCCAAGAAGAACGTCAGCGTGAAGCTGGATGAGCTGAACGCGGATCGCGCGGCCCGCCGGGGCGACCCGGATGCCGAGGGCGAGGATCACGCAGCGCTCGGTGTATCAGTGGCGCCGCTCACGCCCGAGCTGGCGTCGAAGCTCGGCGTATCCAAGGACGCGCACGGGCTCGTCGTCCAGGCCGTCGACCCGAACGGCCGGGCTGCGGATGCCGGCATCCAGGTAGGCGACGTCATCGAATCGGTGAATCGCCAACCCGTAAAGGGGATCGACGATCTGCGCGCAGCGCTGAAGGGCGACAGTGACAAGCCAACGCTGCTGCTGATCAATCGCCAGGACGCCAAGCTGTTCGTGACGGTGCGTCCCGCCAACGGGTAAATCGCTCACAGTGCATGATGACGATGGCGCGTGTCCGGACACGCGCCATCGTTTTTTTTCTTTCAGCACACCGAGGTGCTCGCGGCTACCCGTCACGGCACACCTACAGCTGAGGCAGCGAGCCCGAATTTTCTGGATAATATCGAGCACTCCCCTTCGACGGAATTCACGTCAGTCGGAGGAGCATCTATGAAAGCCCTGAAAGCAGCTGCAGTCGCATGTTGTGTGGTTGGTCTGATGGCGAGTTCCGCCAGCGCCATGCAGGCTCCCAAGCCCGACGAAAAGGCACCGGCACCGGCACCGGCTCAGGCACCGGCACCGGCTCAGAAGGCCGACGAGAAGGGAAAGGACGCGACCTTCACGGGATGTGTTGCGCCCGGCAAGGAGGCCGGCACGTTCATACTCACCGACGTCACGGCCGCAGGAGCGGGCGCCGCGGCGGCCAAGAAGGAAGCACCACCGAAGGCTGTCACTCTATCGAGCACTTCGGTGAAGATCGATCCTCACAGCGGACACAAAGTCACTGTGGTCGGACCGATCACGTCGGACAAGGGCGAGGCGAAGATGACGGTTACCTCGCTCAAGATGGTGTCGCCTACCTGCCCCTAGCATCGCGGTGATCACGGGGCCGCCTGGCTTGCCCGCCCTAGCATCACGCGAAGGCGGACAGGCGGCCCCACACACCAAACTTCAGTTCGCCGGTACTACGACGCGGGCCGGCGGCAACGGAACGATCTGGGATCCTACAAACACATCACCACGGAAGGTGCGACCGACTACCTGCGCGCCTCCGGGCCCGGCTTTCACCAGCGGGCGTCGCTCGAGCGCCGCGCGGAAGTTGTCGCGCTCCTCTGTGGTCAGGATGCCCTTCATCTGTTTCAGGAGCGCCGACCGATCCTCATCAGCGGGACGGAGCCGCTCTTTGAAACGATCGACCGCGGCATGCGCCTCACGCAGTTGCTCGGGCGCCAGGCCGTATATCCCCACCAGTCTTCCGAGGTCGCCTCCAATCAGAATGACCTGGGCCGGTTGCTGAATGGACCTTACGAAAGCGCGACGATCGAACGCTTTCTGCCGGAAGTCGGCCAACTGCTCCGGTGTGAGCAGCTTCCCCATGTCTTCCAGAAGGTCTGCCGACGCATCCGCATCGAGCGCCTCGATGAACGCACTGACGATGGCACGCGCCTGATCGTTGGTCGCCTCGTCCAGCCTGAGATCTGCGAGCGCCCCCTCGATGTGAGAGCGCGACGAGATCTCGCCTTGATCGACGAAGGTGTAGCCACCCGGATGTCCGAATCCACGCTCCGTTGCACTCACCGTAGGCGTGCCGAGCGCGAGCGTTCGGATCTCCGCGGCGTTGAGCGTCCCGTCGAGGCCGGCGTCGCCCCGCATCAGTAGCGGCTGCATCCGTTCGGGCAGCTCGCTCTTCGAGATCACCCCGTCGTGATCGCGATCGAACGACATCATACGAGCCACGACGTCATCCGGGTTCGCACGTACAACCGCCGCGGACGCAGCGTTGAAGAACGTGAACGTCTGTATCTGTGCCCCGGAGTTCTGCGCCGATGCCGTCGTGGCGCAGCAGATTACCGTCACCAGGAGAACGAGTCCGCGCCGCATTGTGCACCCTCCTTACTCGAACGGGTCCGAGAACTTCGGATCCTCGAGGAACTTCCGATCGGTCAGTGTCTTCAGAAACGCAATCAGCGCCGCCTTCTCCGAGTCGGTGAAGTGCATCGGCTGAATGCGCACGTCCTTGTTCGGATGATTCTTTCCCCCGCTGCTGTAGTGATCGACGACCGCTTCGAGCGTCGCGAACCGGCCATCGTGCATGTACGGCGTCGTCACTTCGACGTTGCGAAGCGATGGCGACTTGAAGTGTCCCATGTCGCGCGGGTTGAGCGTGATGTCGCCCACGCCCCCGTCGGTATGCGAGGTGTCTTCGTCGAGTCCCGTGTTCACCGGCTCGATCATGATGAAGTGGGCGTCCTGATCGGGGAGATGGCAGAGCGCACAATTGCGGACGAACAACGCCTTGCCACGATTCTCCTGGGCTGTGAAGTTCGCAAAATCATCAGACACCCCGCTCACGGTCTCGCGCCCATCGTCGTACTTCGACTGATATGACACCAGCGAGCGCAGGAACTGCGCGAGCGCCCGCGAGATGCGCTCGTTCGTGATCGACGGATCGCCGAACGCCTTGCGAAAGAGCCCGGGGTAGCGTGCGTCGTGCTCGAGGATCGACGGCAGCTTCGCAAGGTCCAGCCCCATCTCGAGGTGGTTCTCGACCGGCATCAGCACCATCTCCTCGAGATTCCCCCCACGCTCATCCCAGAAGAAGCGCGCCCGGGGGTGGAACCGGACATTGACGAGGCTCATGCCATGGCGATCGGTCTGTCCGCCCTGAAACCCGCGACTGAATCGGTTCGGATCGGCAAACCCGTGCGACTGCACGTGACACGACCCGCAGGAGATCGTGTCGTTGCCCGAGAGGCGCCGATCGTAGAACAGGACACGGCCGAGCGTGGCTCCCTCGTCCGTGACCGGATTGTCAGCCGGCGTGTTGTCGAAACGCGCCGCCGCCGACGTCAGGAAATGCGGTGGAAGATTGAGAACGGAATAGCGGTACGGGGAGTCAGGCAGTCGCAACGTTCGCGCGGACGACGCGACGACCGCGCCCTGCGCCTTCAGTTTCGACGTGTGTTCGCGGTCCGACCCGGCAAGCGCCACCAGGAAGCCTGCCCACAAGACGAGACCGGCGGAGACGCAGACGTTCATGCGCCGCTACTCTGCCCCGTTTAGACACCGCGCCGCGGGAATTGGCCGGAGGAAAGATAGCAAAGGCTCGTCAGTCGTTTCCATCGTCTACACTGGAAAACGATGAAACGTCTCTTTCCGATCCTGGCTTTATTCCTAGTCGCCGGATGCGGCGGCAACGACACTCCGACGGGACCCACGAGCACAACGACTGCCCCGTACTCTCAAACCGATCTGGTCGTCGGCACCGGCGCGGTAGCCGCTAATGGCAACACCGTGACGGTCGCCTATACCGGGTGGCTCCATGATTCGAGCAAACCCGACGCGAAAGGCGCGCAATTCGACTCGCAATCCAGCTTCGGCTTCGTGCTGGGGACCGGACGAGTGATACGCGGGTGGGACCAGGGCGTCGTCGGCATGCGCGTCGGCGGACAGCGCCGCCTCGTCATTCCGCCTGAGCTTGCGTACGGGAACCAGAGTCCGGGCGCCGGCATTCCGCCCAATGCCACGCTCGTGTTCGATATCACGTTGAACGCCGTGCAGTAGACAGGCCAGTCATCAGTGAGAGGCCGGACCAGCCGCGATCACACTGCCGACAGACACGGCGGTCGACGGGCCGTACACCTCTGCGCCGGGGGCGGCTCCGTTGGCCTGCAGGATGCGCGCGACAATCGATGCGTACTGCTCCGCGCTGAGCGACGCGCCGCCGGGCGGCATCGCTGCCGATATGTAAGCGAACAGATCTTTGGTGGTGCGCGTGCGCCACGTGGACGCGAAGTTCGCGCCGGCAAGCGCCGGCGCGTCGCTGTCGCCACTGAGGTCGGGCATATGGCACGACGCACAGTGCTTCTCGAACGCGGCGCGGCCGGCGTCCGCCTGCCGGGCGGTGAACACCGACACAACCTGTGACTGTTCGTCCGCGAACAGCACGCGTTGCTCCGCGATCGCCGACACGCTCCCGACGAGGCACACGAGAAGGATCGTTCGCATCATACGTGCACGCTATTTGGCGCCGCGCACCGCCTGCACTTCCACTTCGAGCAGCGCCCCGGCGGCGACCAGCGCGGCCACTTGCACCGTGGATCTCGCCGGCTTGTTCGGTTGATCGGGTGTGCCGAAGTACTTCGCGTAGGCCGCGTTCATGCCTGCGAAATCGAGCTTGTTCTCCATCGCAGGATCGGCCGCCATGTACACGCGCATCATCACGACATCACCCATGCCGAGGCCCTGCTCTTTCAGCAGGTTCTGGATCTTGGTGAACGTGCTCTCCGCCTGTGCCTGAGTGTTGCCGTACACCGCCGGCGTTCCTTTCGCACGATCGGCGGGCGTGATCGGAGTCGGCAGCTGCCCGCTCATGTAGAACACGTTGTCCACCCACACTCCACTGGCGATGCCTGACTCCTTCGATTGAATGTGTTTCACCGTCTGGGCCTGCACCGGCGTCGCCGACACGGCCACGACCACGATCGCTGCAACAAGATGTCTCTTCATTCGCATCACGCTCCTGACTGCCGGGTCGTCTGCTGACTGCTCATCACGCGTTCGTGCAGCGCCTTCACCTGCTTCCATGCGGCGATCACTGCACCTTCCATCCAGCCGCCGTTTCCGCTGACCGCTCCGCATCCGAGATACATACGGTTGTCCGGCTTCGCCAGCACCGCGAGTCGGTCGGCGGCATTGCCTCCGCCTGCGGCAAAGGCGCCCATGCTGTACGGAATCTTTTCCCAGAACACGCAGTACCCCGCCTCGTACTCGGCGCGAATCTGCGGATGCACCTTGCTCGCGTGCGTCAGCACATGATCGATGCGGCCCTTGACCGGCATGTTGATGACGCCCGACATCTGGCCGTTGCCGTAGAACCCGAGGAGCACGCCCTTGTCGCCGAAGTAGCCGTTCGATGGATACGAGAACTCGCCGAACGGCAGGTTCGAGTAGAGATGGCCGCCGAAGATCCGGTCGTCCTCTTCCCAGAAACGGCGCTTCATCTGCAATCCCATCTTGGCACTCGGGCTGTACGGCGTCGCCTTCACCGCGCCCATCGTCTGCGGCGACAGGTCGACGTCGAGGCCGCGCAGGATGGTGAACGGCATGCACGACACGCAGTAGTCGGCAGTGATCTCCTTCATCGCCCCGGTCTTCACGTTCTTGTAAGCGACCTTGATGGTGTCCGTTGCCTGACGGATCGAGACGACCTCCGCGCCTAACGTGATCGTGTCGCCGAGCTTCTTCTGAAAGCCCTTGGGGAACTGATCGATGCCGCCGATCGGCTGGAACATCGGCGCCTGGCCGGTACCGTCCATCACCGATCGAATGCGGTTTGCGAACCCGGACTGCAGCAGCGCTGAAAAGTCGTTGGGATCGCCGGGGCCTCGAGCATTGTTCTTCTTGTACGCACGGTCCGCTGAATCGAGATATCCCTCGCTGACGAGGAAGGTGACGAACTTCTCCTTGTCCTGTGCCGTGAGCGGCAGATCGAGCTTCTCCTGATTCACCGCCTTTGCCATCAGCTCGCAGGTGTAGCCGATCATGTCGGCCTTCACCTCGCGCAGACGGACGCGCTTGTTGGCGAGCGGTCCGATCTGATCGCCCTCGTAGTAGAAGTAGGACGCCTCGGCTTCGTTGATGAAGACCTCGAGCGGCACGCCGAGCTCCTTGCAGTAGCCGAGGACGCCGGTGTGCCAGTGCGGAATGCGCCAGGGACCTCCATTCACATAGAGACCCTCGTCGAAGTTGCACACCTGCGTCTCGCCGCCCGGACCGACCTCGGTGTGTGTCGCGCCTCGCCTGACAGTCCAGTTGACGCCGCCAACCCGATCGCGTGCCTCGAGGAGACTCACGTTGTATCCGAGCTTGCGGAGCTCGTACGCCACGGTCAGCCCTGACACCCCGGCGCCGAGCACCACCACGCGCGTGCCGTTCGGGTGTCCGGTCAGGATGGGACGAGGCCCGGCCTGCGCCGCCATCAACTCCCACGATTGCATCGCGCTCATCACCAGCGCTGAACCGCCGGTCAAACCGAGTTGCTCGAGAAAGCGCCGGCGCGTCAGCGGCCAGGCGCCGTCAGAGTGAGTCGTTGTCATGGAGATCTCCGATGTGGGCCGCTTGAAAGCGGCCGCTACGTACGAGCTGCGTTCACCAACCAAATCGCGCCTGGAACTGCACGGAGCGCGCGTATCCACCGACGGCTGTGAGCTGTCCGAACGTCGGCGTGCCGAACTGCGACTGCAACGTCGTGAAGAGCGGGTTGTCGAACAGGTTCATCACATCGGCTCGGACCGAGATCGATCGCGTTCCGAACGTGTGGACTTTCTGGATGCTCAGGTCGACGTTGCGCTGTCCCGGCGTTCGCACGTCTGGGAACGTTCGCGGCGCGTTGCCGAAGGTGAACGCAGGCGCGGCGGTGAATGCCGCCGCGTTGATCCAGTTGGCCAGCCGATCGTCGAGCGACCCGCTCGTCGAAAGGTCGACGCCCGGTACCACGTTCGGCCGCTGTGTGCTGCCAAGCAGACCCGAGTTGTTGTTCGACTGCCAGACGCTCACCGGGAAGCCGTTCTGGAAACGCGCGCCGACGGTCACCGACCAGCCACCAAGCAGTGCGTTGCCGAGTCCCTTCGCCAGCCACTTGTGGCCGGACCCGATCGGGAGGATCACCGTGCCATTGAGATTGAGGCGATGCGGCACGTCGAGCAGCGAATACCCCCATTCGCCATCGAGGTCGTAGTTGTCGAGCGCGCTGCCGTTGCGATTCGAGTAGGTGTTCGATTCGCCGAACTGGTTGTCCATGAGACGGCTGAACGTGTAATTCGCATTCACACCCCAGTTGTTCCGAACGCGTTTGTCGAAACGCAGCGTCATCGCGTTGTATCGAGCACGCGCGTCGGTAACGCGATGCGCGAGCACGTTGTCGAACTGCGGGAACGGCCTGAGCAGCTGACCGCGGGTGATGGTGGCGGAATTCGCGAGGTTGCCGAACGCTGCGTTTCCAAAGAACGGGTTCGGCACCAGATCGAGCAACGCGGACCCGAGCGAGAGGTACTGCGGATCGATCTGGTTGATGTTGACCGTCGCATCCACCGTGCCGCCGACAGGCATGTGCTCGGATCGGCTGCCGGAGTACCCAATCGACACGGCGATGCCGCCACGCAGCTCGCGGGTGTAGTCGACCGAGTACTGCTGCACTTGCCCGGGCTGCGAGTCGGGATCAACGAAGTCGATCACTCCGCCGGCACCGGTTGCCAGCCCTTTCGCATTGCCCTGCGGCGGCGTGATGCCGACAGGAAACGGATTGTTGAGTGTGTTCGCAGGCGTACGATTGCCATCGGAGCTCGCGAGATACGTGGTCGTGGCGGTGTAGCCGAGACGCCCCATCGCGGTCTCGCCGACGCCCGAGAACTGAATCGGCGCCCAGTAGAATCCGTATCCGCCGCGGATGACGTCCTTGTCCGACAGTGACCACGCAAAGCCACCGCGCGGCGCCGCGCCCTTGAGCGGCGTGCCCTGGGTCGTTGGATATCCGTTCTGGCCCGCGTACATCAGCCCGCCCTTGAGCGTCAGCCCGGGCACCTGCACCGGAAACTCCGCGTTCGGGTCGAAGCCGACGGTGAAGTGGTCGTCAGCCTCGCGCACACCGGGCTCGTACTCGTAACGCAGCCCGTAGTTCAGCGTGAGCTTCGAGCTGACCCTGAACTCGTCCTGCGCGAAGCCGGCGTAGTAGTCGATCAGATAGGTCGCTGGCGTGGCATAGACGATGCTGCCGCTTGCTGGATACCCGAGCAGGAAACTTGCGAACGCATCACCGCCCGACGCGGTCGGCGTCGACGAGGTGAACGACTGCGTGAAGCTGAAGGTGCCTGCCGACGAGCTGAAGGCCATCACGTCGGCGCCGATGCGGCGGTACTCCGCCCCGAACTTGATCGTGTGGCTGCCCATGAATTTCGACACCGACACGGTGGCCGTCTGTGTCTCATGCGTCGTCTGCGACGGCCCACCGTTGCCCAGCCCGTTGTAGCCGGTGATGCTCACGTTGGGGAACGTGTTGAACGTCATCGCGCTCACCAGGCTCGACGGAAGTCCGAGCGTGCCTGCGTCGAACGCCGGGTAGTTGCCGCCAAAGTCCTGGAAGCGGTTGTAGCCGTACCGCACCGCGATCGCCGTGTTGGGACTCGGCACGAAAATGTTGTTCAGCGCGAAGAAATCGATGGTGCGGAACAGCAGGCTCGCCCCTGGATCACCGGGCACCGTGCCGAACGTCCCGTAGAAAGCCGACCCCGGCTCTCTCGTGTGCTGGTGCGCATACATGCCGGTTGTCGTCCATCGGTCGGTCCAGCGCTGATCGAGCTTGAGCGTCTCCTGATCCTGCGGACCGTCGTCGAGCGTGGCCTGTCCGTTGAAGGACTTGCCGGTCGAGGGGGTCGGCATCGCCGCGAGCATCGCGCGCGCGACCGGACTGATCCGATCGGCCGGAATCACGTTGCCTGGAAACGGGTCGCGCACGATGACGCCATTGACCGTTCGCGTGGTCAGCGGGTCGTAGATCGTGATCAGCTGGCCGGTGGCGTTGAGCGTCTGCGAGAAGTCGCCTGAACGCTCGGCCGCGGTCGGCAGCGTCAACACGTTGTTCCGCGTGCTGCGTTGCTTGTAGTCGTCGGTGCTGAACCAGAAGAACGTTTTGTCCTTGACGATCGGCCCGCCGAACGAACCCGCCCAGTTGTAGTAGAACTGCGGCGGATTCTCGAGGCCGGCGCGCTTGGCGAAGAAGAGCGTTCCTGTCGTCGCGCCGGGTTTGTTCACGAGCAGCGCGCTCCCGTGCCACGCGTTCGACCCGGAGCGGGCGGTGGTGTTGAACACACCACCGGCCGCGTGCCCCATGTCAGCCTCGTAGGTCTTGGTCTGCACTTTCAGCTCTTCGACCGCTTCCATCGACGGCACGATCGTCGGGCGATTGGTGAAGTCGGTGATCGACACGCCTTCGATCAGGTAGCCATTGCCGCGGCGCGGGCCACCGCCGAGCGACAACAGCGACGACCCTGACTGATCCTGGTAGCGGACGAACTGCGGATCGCCCGACTGAATGACACCGGGTGTCGAGATCGCGGCGAAGAACGTATTGCGTCCGAAGATCGCGAGGTTTTTCAGCGCATCCTTGTCGAGCGAGGCCGACTGCGTCGAGCTCGCGCGCTCGACGAGCGGCGTTTCCCCGATCACCGTGATCTGCTCGGAGATGGCGCCGACCTCGAGCATGAAATCGAGCACGGCCGACTGCTGCGTCCCGACGCGGAAAGCTTTGCGCTCTTCTGTTTTGAATCCGGGAAGCGACACGCGAACGGTGTACGTACCAGGCAGGACGCTGGGGAATGCGTACTCGCCCACGGCGTTCGTCATCGCCGAACGAACCGCATTCGTGTCTTCGTTGACCAGCGTGACTTCCGCGCCGGGGATGAGACCCTGTGCGTCTCGCACAGCGCCTCGCAGCGATCCCTGGTAGGTCTGTGCGTGGACAGTGGCGACGGCGCCGAGCGCGAGCACAGCGCCGACGATGAGCGTCTTCAGTACGCTCTTGATCATGTGTGGAGACCTCCCATGCGCGAGTCCGCCTTCGCGTAGAGCTTCAGCGAGACCGTTGTCGGCTTGACGCACGCGGCCATGCGCGCGATCGCAGACCGGACGCGCAGTGAATCAGCAAGCCGCGCGCCACGTGCATTCGGTCGCGCGCGCACACGTCACATCGGCAGATTTCCACGGGATTCGCGCGACATCAGCGCGCATCGCGGGTGCGTGCGAAGCGAGCCGACGTGGAACATTTCTGTGTGGAGGGCTCGATCGCACCTTCAGAGATGAAGGCTCGCATGTCGGTACACGCGTGCGCCGTGACACGATACACACGCGCGCGAGCTGCGTCACGCGCGATCGCGCAACGAACTTGTCGGCGCAGGCCGATGAGCGTTCGTTTCTGTCAGAAGTGGATGGCGGGAGGCTCGATCGCTGCGGTGTCTCGCGTGATCGAAGCGAGGACCTGGTGCAGTCTCTCGGCCTCGATCATCGAGAAGCGCCACTCATCGTCCTTGCGGCTGAGGATCGCGTCGGTCCACTCGGCGCGCATCAGTCCGGACACGCCGTGGTAGCCATTCCCGAGCAGCAGATGACCAACCTCATGAGCCAGCACGCGACCGAGCAGCTCGCCCGGCTCGACACCGACGCGAGCGGCTGCCTCGTTGATTCGATCGGAAAACACCGTGGCCAGCCAGCCGCGATCGATGTCACGGATGATGTAGGTCACCCCGTACGCCTCGGGGTGGAGCGTCGCGTTGAACGCGGGCGCGTCGATCACGCGCACGACGACTTCCGATGGCTGCAGCGACTGTTCACAGGGGTCGATTGCTGCGTTTGGCAGAACCGGGCTCCCGCAATGCCTGAAGACGACGTCCACGCCCGTGTCGCGGAGGATCAGCTCGGCGGCATGACGAGCGGCGAGCAACTCGGAGGTGGGAATACCTGACGTGTTGTACACGCGGACGGTGAGCCTCGCTGGCGATTCGGCGGCCGCCTGCCCCACCGTCGCCAACAGCATCACCGCCGCTGCGTTGATCGCGATCGCCCTCATTCCCCTCGGCATCTCGGCTCGACGAGCACAGAAGCGTATCACCTCACCCGAAACGTGTACATGGCTGTCCCAATTTCCAACCAATTGAAAACGAAGCGACAGTGTTGTCGGCATCGCAGCGCTGTCGGCATCGGGGCGCCCCCCAGCTCGAGCACGGGATCGTGAAGCGCGGCGGTGCACATCCCTTCGGCGTTATAGTCCGTATCAGAGATATGGAGAGGGCCCGCACGCACCAGCTGCCACCAGGTCCCCGGGGGGTTCCCTTCCTCGGCATGTTGCCGGCGGTCAAGCGCGATCCCACTGGCGTTTTCGTCCGCGCCGCCGAGCGCTTCGGCGACGTCGTCTACTTCAAGATCGCCAATCGACAAGGCTTTCTGATCACCAACCCTGCCGACGTCCGACACGTCCTGCAGGACAACGCGCGGAACTACCACAAGAGCCCGCTCTACGAGAAGCTCAAGACGACACTGGGCAACGGTCTGCTGACGAGCGAGGACGACTTCTGGCTGCGACAGCGACGCATCGCTCAGCCGGCGTTTCATCGCCAGCGTGTCGCCGGGCTCGCCAACGTGATGGCGAGTGCCGCACGTGAAGCTGCGGCCGGTTGGGATACGCACGCCTCGAGTGGACAACCCTTCGACGTCGAGGAAGAGATGATGCGGCTGACGCGCACGGTCGTCCTGCGCGCGCTGCTCGGCGCCGACCTCGGTCCGTACTCCGCCACGATCGATGATGCGTGGACGGTCATCAACGAATACATCGGCAAGAGCTTCTGGTCGCTCGGCCTCACCGACAACCTCCCGACGCGCAAGAATCGACGCTTCAGGGCGGCGCAGACGGTGCTTCGAAGCGCCGTCAATCACGTCATCACCGAGCGACGCCGTCGGCCGTCCGAGAGCGATGCGGACCTGCTCTCGATGCTGCTCGCCGCACGAGACGAGGAGACCGGCGAGGGAATGACCGACGATCAACTGCGCGTCGAGGTCACCACGTTTCTTCTCGCCGGTCAGGAGACGACGTCGCTGGCGTTGACGTGGACGTGGTATCTGCTCTCACAGCATCCGCGCGCGCAGCAGCGACTCGAGGACGAGCTCGATGCGGTGCTTCAGGGTCGTCCGCCTGAGTACGCCGATCTCGCTCATCTGCCGTACACCCGAATGGTGATCGACGAAGCGATGCGTCTGTATCCACCCGCATGGGGATTCTCCCGGCAGGCGATGGCCGACGATCAGCTCGGTGGATTTCATCTCCCGCGCGGCTGGCTGGCGTTCGTCATTCCGTACGTCCTGCATCGGCTTCCCGTGTACTGGGCGAACCCCGACGAGTTCGATCCGGATCGCTTCTCACCGGAGCGCAGCGCCGACCGACCCAAGTTCGTGTTCATCCCCTTCGGCGCGGGACCGAGGCAGTGCATCGGCAATCAGTTCGCGTTGATCGAAGCGCAATTGAGCGTGGCGACGTTCGCGCAGGCGTATCGTCTGCACCTCGTGCCGAATCACAAGGTCGAGGCGTGGCCGCTCATCACGCTGCGGCCACGATTCGGTATGCCGATGACCGTCGAACGGCGCGCTGCAGTTCTTCCGGACGCAGTCATGTCGACGGAGCGTCGACGACGAAGCCTTTGAAGCGGCGCATAGACTCCGCGAACTTACGGCTCAGCCCGCCCTCGCACAACGACTCGACCGTCACCGGCGGGCGGCGCGGCTCCCACTGCGGATCGATCGCACGATGCGGCCAGTCGGCGTTCGCGATCGCGGAACGGCCGAGAACGACGGCGTCTGCGCCCAGCGTCATGACCTGCTCGGCTTCCGCACGCGTCCAGATCGCGCCGGCCGCAAGCACGCGCACATCGGCTGGCAGCACCGCACGAAATAGAGGAATCGCATTGGTGTCGGGCCGCTTGGCTGTGCCGTTCAACGCGTGCCAGAGCGACAGGTGGATGAAGTCGGCGCTGTCGTCGGCGAGCCACCGGGCGGTCTGAATGCTCTCGTCGAGGTCCAGACCGCGGGCGTTGCCGAAGTTCTCCGGCGATAAACGCACGCCGACGGTGAAAGAGGCGCCCACGCGGTTCCGAATCGCGCGCATCGTCTCACGCAGCAGACGCGCGCGATTCTCGAGCGAGCCTCCCCATCGATCGGTGCGGCGATTCTGCGTGGCGCTGAGGAATTGGGTGAAGAGATACCCGTGCGCCCCATGGATCTCCACGCCGTCGAAGCCCGCGGCTCGTGAGCGCACTGCGGCATCGACGAACTGTCCGATGACGCGATGTATGTCCTCGTCGGTCGCAGCGCGCGCGCCCTCGCCTTCGCTCGCACTCCACGGTTCGAGTCCGGTTACGCCGCGATCGGCCCGCACGCCGCCGTGAAAGATCTGTACGATGGACACGGTGCCGCGATCGCGAAGCGCTGTCGCCAGCCTGGTAAGGCCTGGCATCAGCGCATCGTCGAAGACGCCGAGCTCGCCCGCCCATCCCTGACCATCTTTCGCCACGTGTGCGGCGCAGGTCATGACGATGCCGTAACCGCCGTCCGCCCGTGACGTGAGCCAGCGGAATTCGTCCTCGCCAAGCGACCCGTCCGCGTTGCTCTGCATGTTGGTGAGCGGCGCGAGGACGATGCGGTTGCGAGCGGTCAGACCGGTGCGGAAGCGAAGAGGCTCGAACAGCGGCGACGAGCTCAACGCGTGGTTCCCGAACTGTTCGAATCGGGCACGAGCATCCGAATCATCCCATCCTGCCTCGAGGTGATGAACAACTCGCCATCACGGCTCTGGCCGATGTGGAGATCCGCGCGCATGAGCGGCGCACCGCCCATCGTCTTCTCGACGAGCGCCTTGAACGAGATGTCGGTTCGCACGCCGCTCGCATCGCGCACGTAGAGCTGAATCTCTTCGATCGGCGCCACTGTCTGCGGAATTCCGTCATCGGCCTTCTTCATCGCCGCGAGATCCGCGGCGAACAGACGGCCGCGGTTGACGTCGCCGAACACGAACTTGCCCCGAAGCGCGGGAATCTTTCCGTGATAGGCGAACCCGCCGGACACGGCGACCCCTTCATCGTGGTCGTAGATCGCGACGGGATAGATGAACTCGTCCTTCTTGCGGCCGTCGAGGATCTCGGCCGGCAGCGTGAACAGCTGATCGAGCGCGCCGCCGGGCCTGGTCATGCCGTTCTCGAAGTAGCCTTCGCGCTTCATCCAGCCGTAGTTTCCGCCGTTGCGGACGATGTTGATCTCTTCGATGTTGTTCATCCCGATGTCAGAGGCGAACATCGTTCCGTCGGCGGTGTCCCACGAGAGCCGGTGTGCGTTCCGGAAGCCGTAGGCGTAAATCTCGCCGAGCGTCTTCGGGTCGCCATCGGCCGCGAACCTGTTGGCGGGCGGAATCGTGTAGTCGCCAAGCCCTTTCGTCCCCTTCGACGCTGATGGACTCCGCGGATCGATGCGAAGGATCGCCGTGATCACCGAATCGAGACGCTGCGTCTGGCCCGGATTGTTCGCGTTCGGTCCGCCGCCGTTGCTGAAGCCGGTATCGCTGCCGCTCGTGTAGAGCAGACCGTAGTCGGGACTTCCGGGCTTCGCCGTCGGATTGAAGCCGACGTACCCGAACGGATGCGTGAGGTTCATCACGACATGCGCCACGCGAAGCAGCTCGCGACGCGTTCCCGCAAATGTGTTGGCGGCAGGGTTGGTCGCATGCCATTCGGTGATCACGTTGTGATACGTCACGTCCGCCTGCGTGTATCCCGGCGGGATGAAATCCAGCTTCGCCGGATTCCCCATCGCGCGCTCGCCATGCACGGTGTAGAAGAGACCGTTCTTCGCGAACTCCGGATGGAAATCGAATCCGATGAAACCGCTCTCGAGCCGGTTGTAGATGGCGAACGGGAACACGGCGGCGACATTCGCGTAGACCGATGGTTTGTTGTCGCGATCGAGCAGATACAGAAAGCCGCGCGAGTCGTTGGCGAAGCGCCGGCCGTCGGGCAGATCGCGGACGAAGCTCACGCGCGCCCAGCCGGCGGGGTTCACATCCTGCCCCGCGGGAATCGTCGCGCGCGTGTCGGGCAGGCGCGTCACGTCGCGGATCTCCACGGCAGTTCCACGCTTCTCGATCGGCGCGGGCAACGGGTTGGTCGTGATCTGCGCGCTCACTACCGCAGTTCCAATCGCCAGCAGTGAGACGATGACGAGTCGGCCACATGTGTGCGTCATGATCGTCCTCAGCGCTTGACCGGCTTGCCGTACACCTCGATGCGACCGACGTTGACATAGCCCCCGGGACCATGACCGCTGCCGGGCATGAGATCGGCGAAGCCGACTTCGTCGACCTTGCTCAGGTCGGGATGCTCGATCCAGTTGCCGACTGCCACCATCCGCGCGGTATCCAGCTTCATCCACCGCACGTCGCTGATCGACACGTCGTCGACGTTGAAGTCGGCGGATGGACCGGTGATGTGATCGCCGACGAGCCACGTCCCGTCGGCGAGCTTCACGATCGGCCGAACCTGGTGAAAGCCTGAGGTGCGGACCGTCCATCGGATCTTCGCGAACGGGTCGGTGAGATCGACGTAGTTGTTGCGATCGCGCAGCGAGGCGCCACTTGGCGACGTGGTGGTGCCGGTCCACAGGTTGACCGGATAGACATCAGCCGATCCGCGCACCGCCACGAGCTGAATCTCCTTGCCTGACGTGCCGAGGAGCGTCAGTTGCAGATTCGGGCTCGCGACGCCTTCCTGCGAGGCCGGCCAGGCGCCGTGATCGTCAGGCGGTGTCGCGAGGCCCTTCCACGATTCGCCGAGGAAGAGTGGAGGGCGCGCGGGGGCCGGCCGCGTTGCACCGCCGCCAGGCGCGCCGTTCTGCGCGAACGCGGAATAGGCGAACCCCAACAGGATCAGCGTCGTGGCGAGTGTCAGTCGTCGCATGCGGTCCTCTCACGGTCCGGCTAAAGCCGGACACTACGTACACCTCTACTTGCTCGATCCGCCTTCCCGTTCGGCGGCGCGTGCGGCGCTCAGAATACCGCGCAGGCCCTCGTTGCCTTCGTGACACGCGTATTCGAACAGGTGGCCGCCTTCATCCCGCGAGAGCCGCATACCAAACGTCCACGGCTTCACCCAGGTCGTGGGATCGTCGAAGGAGATCGACCATTCGATCGTGTTGGCCGACGTCGGCCGCCAGCGCTCGGTGATCGTGATCTTGTCGGACGCTCCGCCATAGGCCGACTTCTCGAGCACGTTCGTCGTCGCGACGACGAGCGTGTCGCCTTCGAAATGGCCGCGCGCGTCTCCCATGTACGACTCGAGTGCTTTGTTGAGATGTGGACGGCCGTCCAACGGGATGATGCGCGTCTCGTGCACCATCTCGTAGCGAATCGCGACAAAGCCCGGGCCCTGTGTGATGTCATAGGTGTTGCCGTAGATTGCCGGCATCATCGAGCCGGGCAGGCCACGAGTGATGCAGCGTACGTACAGCGTCAGATCCTGCGGACCATCGAACGGACCGGTGTTGTAGCCGTCACCGCCGCGTCGTGCCGCCCGCACGGCGGCGGCGCGCTTCTTCGCTTCGTCGGTCGTCGCCGGAATCTTGCCGTCTTCGGGATCGGAGACCATCCACGCGCGGCTGTTCTTCGCGTTGTAGTTCTCATACCAGTGCGGAGGACCGGCACCGGTGTCGTTCTCGGCGGATCCACCGATGGTCTGCGCCGTCTTCTCCTGTCGCGCCGCGCGCTGCTTGATCAGCCGATCGAGATCGGCGGGCGTGACATCCTCCTGGCGTTTGCCGGCAAACTCGGCCGGCTTCTCCATCGGAATGCCGCTCTCGCTGCTGTTGGTGTACGTGCCCTGCAGATCCGGATCGCCCCACGGCGTTCGCGGGATGGCCGAGGCTTTAGCGGCTGCGGAAGACTGCGACTGCCCCCAGAGCGTGGGTGTCATTGCCAATGCAAGCGCGATGACAAGACCGGCGACAGTCGTCCTGTTCCGAAATGATGTATGAGGCATGGACTAATCCTACTATTTGTGCGAGAGGTTCTTGCGAATACGGCTCAGGGTTTCCGGCGTCATTCCAAGATACGACGCAAGCATCAGCTGCGGCACGCGCTGCACGATCGACGGATACGTCTCGAGGAAATCCAGATAGCGCTCTTCCGCTGACGCGCTGAGTGCCGTTGCGATGCGCTGATCCTTGGCGGCGGCGTGACGCTGCAGGCCGGCGCGCATCGCTTCGCCATATCCGGGCACGTTGTCGATCACCTTCTGGTGCGACGGGCCGTCGATCAGCATCACGTCCGAGTCCTCGATCGCATCGACGAAGTACTGAGACGGCGTGCCCTTCATGAGACTCATCGCATCGGCGAGCCACCAGGTCTCCGGCGCAAACTGAACGATGTGCTCTTTGCCCTTCGCGTCGATCACATAGCTGCGCAGGCAGCCGGCCGCGACGAACGCCGCATGCCGCGCCACTTCGCCGGCACGCTGGAGGAACTCACCGGCGGCCAGAGATCTCGGCACGAAGACCTTCCGAATGAACTCGATGTCTTCCGCCGTGAAGGTCGCTCGCGCGTCGAGGTACGAATGGAGAACGTCGAACGCCGCCATCGCTCACGCCTCAGCCGACGCTCGTCGTCCCGTGACGACGCCCCGCAGCGTCGCCGACTTCGCCGCGTTCACCGCGTGACGCAACTCGGCATCCGACGAAAACGGCTGCCGTCGAATCTCTCGTGCGGCAATGGCAATCGGGATCTCGACTCCGCCGAAGATGTCCGGCGCCACCACGACGTGCGTGTCGGATAGTCGAATGGTCCGCTCGCCAGCACGCTGCTCGTCGGTCCACCCGGTGCAGAACGTCAGCGAGATCACGTCGGCGAGCCGCACGAACTGGTAGTCGGCCACGAGATCCTCGAACGGCTGGCCGCTCGCGCGAAGCATCGCGCCGCGCGCGGTTTCGATCGTGTCGAAGAAGGGAGCCCACTCTTCCTCGGTTCGAAACCGCTCGTAGATGTTGAGCGCATGCTGCGCCACGAGCGCTGCCGCCCATGGGTCGTCGCGCAGACGCCCGATCCCGCGTGGCCATACGCCCTGACGCACGTCCTTCGGTGCGCTGATGAAGTCGAAGATCTGACCGGTGACAGGGTTGACGCGTGGCGCCGCGTCCTCCTCCGCCCACCCGTTGTCGTGCTCGGCGATGGCGTGCAGGATCGTCTCCCGCCGTGCATGCGAGGCGAGCGGCACGCACCGCTCCATGATCGTCCGCGACAGGTGGGCGTGATCGGGCTGAGTGATCAGCTGAAGGCAGTCACGAGCGGAGCGGACGATCACGGTGCGTCACGACTTCCGTTGGGCGTCGAGGAAGTCGAAGATCTGTGACGCGTAGGTCAGGTACGCGGCGAGGTGGGTGCCACCGGGTACCGTGGCATACACGGTGTTGACACCCGCCGCTTTGGCGGCCTCCGCCATCCGCTTCGACGCCTCCATCGGGTTGGTCGTGTCCTGATCGCCATGGATCACGAGGAGCGCGACTTTGCCCTTGAGACGATCGAACGGGTAGGTGTCGTACACGATCGGCCCCGAGCTGATCACGAGCGCGGCGAAGCGATCGGGATACTTGGCGCCAAGATGAAGCGCACCGGATCCCGATGGGTTCTGGCCGTGAAGATAGATGCGAGCAGTGTCGACACCGTACTCCTTCGTCACGAGATCGATCACGTTGAGAACGTCCTGCTCGGCTCGTTCGTCCTCCTGCGGCGTCCATCCGTCGGCTGGTTCCGCCGCGTTCGGTCTCGCGATCTTGTACTTGCTTCCGTAGTACGGTTGTCGCAGCGGCCGATATCCCATCGGCGTCACTACGAGGTAGCCGCGACGTTCGGCCTCCGACACGAGCGTGTTGGGATCACGATAGGGATTGTCGACGCTCTGGCCGGCACGCAGCGTCACCAGCAGCGGGAGCTTCGCGCCTGGCTTCCATCGCGAGGGTACAAATAGTCGATACGGGATCGACTCTCCCGTGCCAGGAAACTCGTAGACACGGTACTGCTCGCCAGTGCGCTGGTAGAGCGGTCCCTTCGGGTTGGGTTGCAATGGTGGCGGCGCAGCCGGCCCGGTCCCCTGCGAGCCTTGAGCATGCGCGAGGCTCGAGACGAGCGCGAGGCCCACGAACAGGAAGGAAGTTCTGATCGTCATGGCCGAAATGTTAATAGGAATCGGGAATCAGGAATCGGGAATCAGGGCTGTGCCAGGAAGCAGGATTCAGGGCGGAGGAGGAAGGCGGGTCTACAGCAAGACCCGCCCTGCGTTCGTGCGTTACCTGCCAGACAAGCGGAGCAGCGACTCGAACGGCGCGTGACGAGCCCAGCGCGGCGTGTTGCCGGGGTACGGCGTGTCGAATCCTTTCACCGAATGCCAGATCGCGCGATTCAACAGGTCGGCGTCGGCGGAATCCGGCTCCGAGCTGTTGATGGTCATCGAGAACTCGGCCAACTGGCGCTGCAGTCCGGTCAGGCCCGCCAGCGACGGGTTCATCTCGTCGAGCGGAATCTGATTCGGCCGCGCGTGGTATGGCGTGAGGTCGGGCTTGTCCGCGAACAGCGTGAACATCGGCTCGGCCGCGACATCGTACTGGTTCATGGGCTCGAGCCCGAGAATCTGCTCGATCGTTCTGAACATGTTGACGATCGAGTAGAAGGTGCTGTCGACGTGACCGTGCTTGGTGTACGGGCTGATCACCATGCCGACAGTGCGGTGCCCATCGACGTGATCGACGCCGTCCTGCGAGTCGTCCTCGGTCACGAAGATCGCAGACTCCTTCCAGTACTTGCTGCGCGAGATCGCTTCGACGATTCTGCCGAGCGCGAGGTCGTTGTCGGCGACTGCGGCGCGAGGCGTCGGGAAGCCGGGGCTCGTGCCCTCTGTGTGATCGTCGTAGAGAAGCAGAAGGTTCAAGGCCGGCAGGTTGTCGTTCCTCTCGAACTCGGCAAATTCCTTGAGGAAGATGTCGGCGCGGTAACCATCAGGCACGCGGCTTTCAGCCGCTGGGTACTTCGGATGATAGACATCGCGAAGCCCGACGATGATCGCGCGCGCGGCGATGTCGACGTTGTGCGTCCCGTTCTTCCAGTCGTTGTAGATCTGGGTCCACGTCGCGTTCGACGGCGTGATCGTGTTGGCGCCGCGCTCACCGTACGCCCGGACGGTCAACCCTTTTGCCTTGGCCTTGTCGTAGATCGCATCGGTCGGCCCGAGCAGCATCGGGCTCTGGTTGTTGCGGCCGTTCCCGTACTTGTGCACCCATGTGCTCGGATAGGACTGAAGCACCCAGCGGTGGCCGAGCGCCGACTGATCGCCAGGCCCGTAGTAGTTGTCGAGGAGCGCGAACTGCTCGACCAGCGCGTGGTGATTCGGCGACACATCGCGACCGAATTCAACGAGGTTCGGATCGCCGTTGCCCTGCGGGAGATCGCCGAACACCTGATCGTAGGTGCGGTTCTCTTTGATGATGTAGAAGACGTGTTTGATCGGAGATTTCTGACCCAGGTTCATCGGAATCGGATTGGAGCCGCCGGCATGATCGACGCCGCCGGCGGGCAGCGCGCTGTTGTTCTTCCGCACCTGCTCCGTGAATTTCCCGAGCGCGCCAGGGCCGGGCACATCGATGACCGAGACGACGCCGACCCGGTCCTGATAGCTGCGTCCTTCTCCAGCGGGAGCGATCGACCCGAACCCGTATCCGCTTGCGATGAACAGCTGATCACCAGTGGCATCCAGTGCGACAGCGGTGGGGTACCAACCCGTCGGGATCAAACCACGCACGGCATTGGCAGAATCCGCATCGGGATCCACAACGGCGATGGCGTTTTCCGATGCGTTGGCGACGTAAAGGGTCCGTCCGTCTGGACTCACGGTCACGGCGTTCGGTGAGCTGCCAAGAATGGGCACCCGCCCGGGTCCCAGGTGGCCCACGTGGATCGTCTTGGCCACGGAGTCGGTGGCGGTGTCGATCACCGAGACGGTATCGCTATTCGCGTTGGTGACGTAGAGGCGACTGCCGTCAGGACTGAGCGCCATTCCTGTCGGATGCAGGCCAACATCGATGCTCTTCACAACCGTGTTGCTCGTGGTGTCGACGACCGACACGGTTCCACTGATTGGAATGCCGGTGCGAGGATCGACCGCCACAGGGAACATGCCGTCGGTGGTGTCGCCGGGTCCGGGAATCCTGCCGCCCCAGTTGCTCACATAGACCTTGGTGCCGTCGGTGGACAAGACCGTCGTGTACGGAAACGTGCCGACCGGAATGCGCGTCAGGATCGCCCGCGTCGCGGTGTCGATCACCGCGACCTGATTGGTCTGGTTCAGCGCGATGTACACCCGAGTGCCGTTCGCGTTCAGCGAAAGACCGCTCGGCGCGGAACCGCCGCTGATCGGAATGGTCCCGTCAGCGGTGTACGACCCATCGGGCAGCTGCCTGAAGATCCTCACGTCGTTGCCGGCACCACCACCGACCCAGATCCGATCACCGCTCGGGCTGAAGCCGACTCCCACGAAGCTGTTGCCGATGCTGATCGTCTGCTTCAGCGTGTGCCTGGCGACATCGATGATGTGCAGCGCTCGCGGATTGAAGTTGCTGCCGGTCACGACGGCCATCAGCGCACCGTTCGGGCTGAGCACCATGCCGAGCGGCCGATCGTTCACCTCGATGTAATCGCCGCCCGGCGTCAGCGCCTGCCCGTTCGGCACCAGAATCGTTCCATCGGGCTGAAGACCAACGGTGATCAGCTTGCTCTTGGCCGCGACCCCGGTCACCACGAGACCCACTGCCACCAACGGAACCAGCCACCAGAGCTGACGTGAGAGGACGCGAAAACGCATGTGTGATTCCTCCGCGCGATTGTTGGGGGATACGCGGAGGATAGAACTGGCGCGTGACGGACCGCTGATGGCGGATGAACGATGGCGTAACGGTTCGATTGCGGGGAATGGAGAACGCGGAGGGAACAGAGAAAACGGTCACACGGAGGTAACGGAGAAACGTTCACACGGAGGCAACGGGGGAAACGGAGATTGTTTTGGGTTTCTGATCTCCGTTATCCCCGTTACCTCCGTGTGTTGATTCTCCGTTACCTCCGTGTGGGTAGTTTGATCTCAGCGCGCCCCGACGAGCTCGGAACGCACCAACTTCGCGCCTTCTGCCAGTGCGTTGAGCTTCAGCTTCGCGACCATGCGTGCCAGCGGCTTCATGCCGCAGTCGGTGCTCAGGACGACGCGCTCCGGCGGCACGGCGGCGATGACTTTCTTGATGCGCGCGGCGATCGTCTGCGGCGACTCGATGGCATTCGATCGGACATCCAGAACGCCCACCTGCACCGTCTTGTCCTTCGGCAGATTCTTCAGGAACTCGATCCCTGCCATGTTGCGGTTCGCATAGTCGAGTACGAATTCGTTGATGCCCGGTGTGTCGAAGAAGTTCGGCAGCACCGTCTGATACCCCTCCGGAAACGCAGCGCTGATCAGATCGTTGCCCCACGCGTTGCCGAAGCAGAAGTGCCAGCCGATCTTCGCCTTGACGCCGTCGCAGCACTGCGCGATGACGTCTTTGATCCAGGTGTAGTACGCCTTGTCGCCAGTGAACAGCGGCATCCACGCACCCAGGTCCTCGATCTGCAGGTACTTCGCACCGGCCGCCACCAGCTCCTTCATCTCGGCGTTGAAGATAGGGGCCAGCGCGTAGCTCAGCTCCTTGGCGTCCTTGTAGTGGTTGAAGTATGCGTGCCACGCGAGGTTGACCGGGCCCGCGCCGACAGACACCTTCACCGGAACCTTGGCGTGCTTCGAGGCGATCTTGTAGAGGTCGGCCCAGCGAATCGGACCGCGCTTCACAGGGCCGCTGTTGACCACACCACCCCAGTCGTCGAACATCACCTTGCCGAAGCTCGCCTCCTGGTTGACGAACGACGGATGCGCTTCACGCGCCGGCTCGAATCCCGGAATGCGCTCGTAGAGATACCAGCAGAACGCGCCGATCGAGCCCACGTAGTCGTCGTACCACATGTTGCCGTCGGTCACGATGTCGAGGCCGGCCTCTTCCTGATCGCGAACCACCGTCGCGACGGCGTCCTCGTACGCCTCCTCGTGGGTGACTTCCTTGAACGCCACACGAATGTCGCGGCCGAGGAGCTGCTGGGTAAACCAATGCGGACGCGGATAGGAACCGACCATCGTGGTCGGCAGAATCTTGTCGACGACGTGCATCGTCATGTGTCGGGCCCTCGTGTTTCTTGAAGTCGGGTTGCGCGATGCGAAAAACCGTTCGT
>DATFRP010000125.1:0-25321 GCA_035263125.1 Vicinamibacterales bacterium | reverse complement strand
GTGATCGAAGACGCGTCCCAGGTCATGGGCGTGACCGGCATGAACTCGATCACGTATGTGGGTGCGGCAGCCCAAGGCAACTTCGGCCAGAGTCGCGTCATCTCGTTCGGGCTGCAATCGACGTCGATCCGCAACTACACGCGGACGATCGACTTCACGCAAGCGGCGTCGCACGCGACCGGTCTGGCCACGCCGCCGGCGCCCCGTGGCGGCGGGCCGCCTCCGCAAAGCGCTCCGTTCGACCAGCTGATCGCCCAGGGCAGTCCGTGGGTGCAGCAGTACAGCATCTGGGTCACCCCGTGGGGATTTCTGAAAGGCGCCGCCGCGAGCGCCAACGCCACCGTGCGCTCGAAGAAGATTGACGATGTCACCTACAAGATGGTGACGTGGAGCCCGACTCAGAGGGCGCCATCGGGACAGGCGTACAAGGTCATCGGGTTCATCGGTC
Source organism: Vicinamibacterales bacterium (assembly GCA_035263125.1). Taxonomy (GTDB): domain Bacteria; phylum Acidobacteriota; class Vicinamibacteria; order Vicinamibacterales; family UBA2999; genus Gp6-AA40. The sequence goes on along the minus strand of DATFRP010000125.1, from coordinate 24,873 downwards.
CGCTGAACACCGTCGATCGCGTCGAGACGTGGGTCGAGCATCCGATCTTCGGCGACATGCATGTGGAGATCGCCTACACGAACTATCAGGACTTCAACGGGATCAAAGCGCCGGGGATGATGAGGCAGAGGCAGGTCGGCATGGAAACGTTCGTCCAGCAGATCGCGTCGGCCAGCGCGAACCCCGGCAACCTCGCTCAATTGCTGGCGTCAGCGCCCGCGGTGGCGGGGCGTGGTGCAGGCGCGGGTCCAGCAGCGCCGGGGCCTGTTGCTTCCGAAAAGCTTGCCGACGGGGTGTATCGCATCACCGGCGGCTACGTCTCGCTCGCCGTCGAGTTCAGGGACTACATTGTCGTGCTCGAAGGGGGGCAGAACGAGGCTCGCGGTCTCGCCGTGATTGCGGAAACCAAGCGTCTGTTTCCTTCCAAGCGCATCAAGTACGTCGTCAACACGCATCCGCACTTCGATCATGCCGGCGGGCTGGCGCCATTCGTCGCCGAAGGCATCACCATCCTCGAGGACGATAACAGCAAGTTCTTCATGGAGGCGTCGCTCGGTTCGCCGCGGACGCTCGTCGGCGATGCCCTGGCGAAGTCGAAGAAGAAACCCAAGGTCGAAGGGGTGATCGAGAGGATGGTCCTGCAGGACGAGACGCGCACGCTGGAGCTCCATCATGTGAAAGATCTCGAGCACAGCGACGCGATGCTGATCGCCTATCTTCCGAAGGAGAAGATCCTCTTCACCGCCGACTTCAACGTCCCGGCGCCGGGGCAGCCGGTCAGCCCGTCGATTCCAACGCTCATCGCGAATATCGAGCGGCTGCACCTGGATTTCGATCGCTACGTCACGGTGCACGCGCCCAATCCGGATCGACCGCTGACTCGCGCCGATCTGATGGCCCTTGTGAAGGGAACGAACTGACTCAGAGCCCAACGCCTATAATGTGACTACGCCATGCGGGGTAGGCATGGAGGTCGGCATGCGCACACAGCGTAACCGTGCGGTCGCACACGGCGTGTCGTGGTCGGTGGTCGTCCTGAGCGCGGCGCTGATCCTGTCGGCCCGCCTGCAGGGTCACCATTCGTTCGCGGACTACTACCTCGAAAAGGACACGATCGAAATCGAAGGCGAGATCGTCGAGTTCCAATACAAGAATCCGCATTCGTGGATTCACGTGCAGGGACGCGACAATTTCGGACGGGAAGCGATCTACGCCGCGGAATGGGCGAGCGTATCGCGGCTCGATCGCGACGGCATCACCAAGGACTTCCTGCGGGTGGGCGATCGCGTGCGCATCTGGGCCTCACCCAATCGCAACCCGAACGACAATCGCATCCGCCTGAAGAAGATCGAGCGCCGCTCCGATCACTGGAAGTGGGGCGGGGATCGGATTGAAACCCGGTAAGGGCATTTGTGAAGCCCCTCTGATCTTCAGGTCACCACAGATTCTTCGGCTCGATCCGCGTCAGCAATGTTTTGTTGCCCGTTGGGACCGCTGGATTGGAAGCGCACCGTGCCGTCCACCCATACCCGTGAGACGGCGCCGAAGGTCTCGCGCGGCGAGAAGGCGACGAGGTCAGCCTTCCTGCCCTCTTCGATGCTGCCCAGCTCGCGTTCGCGCCGCAGATGGCGGGCGGCGTTGAGCGTCACCATCCGGACCGCCGCCGACGGCTCCATCCCCTCGCACATCATCATCACCACGCTGCCGAGCATGGAGGGGAAGTGGAAGTCGCTGCAGAGGATGTCCACCAGTCCCTCCGCCATCGCGTCGCGGCACGACAGGTTGCCGCAGTGCGAACTACCGCGGAAGTAATTCGGCGCGCCCATGCACACCATCATGCCGAGCGCCTTCGCGCGTCGTGCGGCTTCGATCGTGCATGGCATCTCGCACAGCGTGGCGCCCCACGCGTGTGCCTCCTCGACATGCTCCACGGTCGTGTCGTCGTGGCTGCCGAGCGGCACGCGCCCGGCGAGCGCCGCGTTGACCTTCGGACGCGTATTGATCCTGCGCAGGGCCTCGCGGCGCTCTTCCCACTTCACGCGCGCTTCGTCGATCGCCAGACCGTGCTTGGCGGCAAACGCCTGGATGCGCTCTTCGTTGACGTGACGGAACTGACGCTCGCCCGGCACGGCGTCGTTGTAGACCAGGTTGCCGATCGACTCGAGCCCGAGAATCTCCTGCAGGATCTCGTCAACGGGCTCGAAGTTCGGATTCCAGCGGAGGTGAATGAAGTGGCGGGCCAGCGCCGTGCGACTGAGATCGCGGTAGGCCTTTGCCAGCGCGACGCCGTCGCCGCGCCAGGTGCTCACCCGCGTGCGGCCGTCCTCGTCGTCGGAAATCCGCGCCGCGCCGAGCACCGTCGTGAGCCCGCACGCGATCGCCCGGACGTCCATGAAGTGAAACGCCATCTCGAGCGGAAAGTTGGTGCTCGGCCTCGGATTGAGCTCCTTCTCCATGTAATCGGTGTGGATGTCGATGAGGCCGGGGATCAGAAACTGGCCGTCGAGATCGAGACCGTCCGCATAGCGTGCCGTCGACACCTCGGCAATCCGGTCCCCTTCGATCACGACTGTGCCGCGCACAGTCCGTTCGGGAAGCACGAGGGTCGCGTTCGTCAGAATCTGGTGTGACATGGCTAGTTCAGGACGCCTTCACGGGAAAAGATCTGCCGGCGGAAGAAGTCGGCGACGCGCTCCATCACCGTGATCATGATGACGACGAGGATGAGGCAGGCGAGCATGTCCTTGTAGCGGAGCAGGCTGCGAGCGACGTTCAGCTCGAAGCCGATGCCGCCACCGCCGAAGATGCCGAGCGCCACGGCGGCACGGAGGTTGACGTCGAAGGCATAGAAGACGTTGGCGACAATCGAGGGTGCGACCTGCGGCAGCACGCCGTACCGGATGATCTGCAACCGGCTCGCGCCGCTGGCCGCAATCGCGTCGAGTGGGCCCGGGTCGACCTGTTCGATCGCATCGGCGAAGAGCTTGCCGAACATGCCGAGCGAGCCGATGAGCAGCGACAGCATCGCCGCGAAGGGTCCGATGCCGACCGCAATCAGCAGCACCAGCAACACCGCGAAGTTCGGTGTGCAGCGCTCGGCTGCCAGGAGCGAGCGCACCAGCAGCCTGAGTCCGCGATGGGGTGTCGTGTTGGCTGCTCCGAACAGCGCCATGACCAGCGCGATTGCCGCGCCGCCCAATGTCGCGAGGAACGCCATCGAGATCGTTTCGAGGAGCGAGGTCCACAGGCTCGGCTTGTGCCAGAGCAGCGCGATGTTCGGCGGCAGCATCTCGCCCAGGAGATTGGCGACGTAGTGGAAGTCGCGGAAGAGCGCGAGCGGGTCGGCCTTCATGTACACGAGCGACGCGATCACGCTGCCGCTCGCGATGAGCGCCGTGACCACGCGCCGACGGAAGCGCACCGATGGCAGCTCGGCACGGGGCACGCTGACCGCAGCCTCGTTCACGCCAATTGCCCTCGGGAAAGAACCTTCGACCGCAGATGATCAGAGGCGCGTTCGGCCGCCATGACGAGCGCAAACGACACGAGCGCAGCGGTGGCCGCCTTGTTGTATTCCACCTGGCTCATCGCCGTGCTCAGCTCGTAACCGATGCCGCCGGCACCAACAGCGCCGAGCAGCACCGACGCGCGGATGTTCACCTCGAAGCGGAACATCGAGTTGGCGAGCAGCGACGGCAACACCTCCGGCAGCATCGCGTAGCGGATGATCTGTGCGCGGCTGGCGCCGGTGCATGCCACCGACTCGACCGTGCGCGGATCGATTTCTTCGATGGCATCGCCGACCAGTTTGCCGAGCATGCCGATGCTCCCGATGACCAGTGCGACGACACCCGAGAAGGGCCCGATGCCGAACGCGGCGACCAGTATCAGGAGGATGACGATCTCGGGAATACCACGCTCGAGCGCGATCGCGGTCCGCGTCGCCGCGCGCAGCCATGCAGGAGCGATGTTGCGTGATGCCGCCAGGCCGAACAGGATCGAGCAGAGCGCGCCGATCGGCGTCGCCGTCGCGGCGATGAGCACCGTCACGAATGCCGGCTCGATCATCTCCGGAAAGGCGTCCCATTTCGGCGGCAGGAACAGGCCGACCATGCTGAGGCCCCTGCCGAGGCCCGTGATCAGGTCATGCATGTTCACTTCCGCACGCCACGCGGCCAGCACAACCAGCGCTGCCAGCAGCGTCAAGCGACGAAGGTGACGACGATAGCGACCCAGGCTGAAGTCGCGCCACCGCACCGCGAAAGACCGTTCTACCGCACGGGTCATGACGCCAGATTCAGATCACAACCAATGGCCTGTGCTCGTGACCGGATGTCCCAGCACGGGTCCGGACATCGCGTCGAGCGTCTCTTCCGGTTCGAGGCTCAGATCCTGGCTGTAGATCTCCGCAAGCTGTGCGCGCGTCAGGCGCGGCGGTCCGTCGTAGACGATCGTGCCATTCCGCAGCCCGAGGACGCGCGTGCAGAACTCCGCCGTCATGTCAGGCTGGTGGAAGGAGCCGACGATCGGATGATCTCTTGCGAGCGGCTGGAGCAGCTTCATGATCGCGCGGCTGTTCTTCGGGTCGAGGCTCGCGATCGGTTCATCGGCGAGATAGCAAAGCGGGCGCTGGTAGATGGCGCGAGCGATCGCGACGCGCTGCATCTCGCCGCCGCTGAGCGAGCCGGTCTGACGCCCGGAGAAGCTCGCAAGGCCGACGCGGTCGAGTGCCGCGAGCGCCTCTTCGGCCTCGCGATCGGTGAAGCCATACAGCCAGCTGCGGAGCGGATGAATACGCCCGAGCCGGCCGATCATGACGTTCTCGAGCACGGTCAGGCGCTTCACCAGGTTGGATCCCTGAAAGATCACGCCGATGTTGCGGCGCGCCCGTCGAAGCTCATTTCCTTTGATCGTCGTGGTCGTGTACGTCCGTCCTTGTTCGCCGGTGAAGACGACGCTGCCGGCGCTGACCGACGTCAGTCCGACCATGCAGCGCATGGTCAGCGACTTCCCCGCGCCGCTGGGGCCGAGAATCCCGACGAACTCTCCCTTTTCGACCGTGAACGTGATCGCGTTCAGCAGCACTGTGCCGTCAGGCAGCCGCTTCGTGAGACTGTTGACGCTCAGCATGACGTCACCGCGACAGCCTGATCGACGGCGGCCGGCGACGGGCTCGTCCCGAGCGACGTCGAGGGATTCGTTCCGAGCAGCGTCGAGGGCCGGACCGCGCCGTGTTCGAGGTGCAGGCAGCGATCCGCCATCCGGCGCAGGGAATACTCGTCGTGAGTGATGACAATGATCGCCGTGCCGTGCGACTTCAGCTCGAGGATCATGTCGATCACGACGTCCTTGGTCTTCGCATCGAGCGACGCCGTCGGCTCGTCCACGAGCAGCAGCCGCGGCTTCGAGATGATGGCGCGGCAGATGTTGATGCGCTGCTGTTCGCCGCCGCTGAACGTCGAGGGATACGCGTCCCACAGCTCCTCTGGCAATCCGAGGCGAGCGAAGCAGTCGCGCGCGAGCGTCAGCGCTTCGTCACGGCTGCCGCCACGGCGCAGCAACTGCTCGGAGACGACTTCCACCGCCGGCACGCGCGGAATCGCCTGCAGGAATTGCGAGCAGTAGGTCATCTCGCTCTTCCTGACGGCGAGCACGTCGTGCTCGCTTGCCGTGGCGAGGTCCACCGGCCCGCGCGTCGTGTGCATCACCACGCGGCCGGCGCTGGGCAGATACGTGCGGTGGATGCACTTCATCAGCGTCGATTTGCCCGAGCCGGACTTGCCGGTCAGTCCGACGATCTCGCCTTCATCCATGGCAAACGCGACGCGATCGAGCGCCCGGATCGTCTTGCCGTTCAGGATGTGAAGCGTGAACTCCTTGTGCAGGTCTTCAACCTCGAGGATCTTCGGCACCGTGTTCCCCTTCAGAGCAGCGAGCTGACCAGCAGCTGGGTGTACGGATGTTGCGGGTCCTGCAGAATCTGGTCGGTAAGGCCGTGCTCGACGACGTGGCCGTGCTTGAGGACGAGGGTCCGGTCGGTCAGCATCCGGATCACGCTCAAGTCGTGCGAGACGACGATCATCGAGACGCCGAGCTCGCGCTGCAACTGGCGAATCAGATCGAGCACCTTTGCCTGGACCGAGACGTCGAGGCCGCTCGTCACTTCGTCCATGAACACGAGCGGTGGACTGTTGGCGATGGCCTTCGAGATTTGCACGCGCTGCTGCATCCCACCACTGAACGCGGCGGGCGTTTCGTCCATGCGGCCGACCGGCACTTCCGTGCGGGTGAGCAGCGCGCTGGAACGCTCGCGAATGCGGCCGACGTGGAAGGTACCGGCCATGAGCAGCTTCTCGGCGATGTTCCCGCCGGCGGTGAAGCCGAAGTTCAGGCCGTCACGCGGGTTCTGGTAGACCATCCCGAGCAGGTGATTCCTCGCATGGCGCTTGCGCTGATTCGACAGCGCAAACAGATTCGTCTGCCCCTCGTCCACGGCGCGAAAATGCGCGGCACCGGAGGTGGGGTCCTGATCGAAGTAGAGCATCTGCACGAGCGTGCTCTTCCCCGATCCGCTCTCGCCGACGACTCCGAGGACCTCGCCCGGGTACAAGTCAAAGCTGATGTCGTTGAGCGCGACGATCGCGTGGCTGCGCGGGCAGATGTTGCTGTTGAAGGCCGGCCCCGTACTCTCGAGCGTGGTCGTGTCCGGTTCGCCGTAGATCTTGGTCAGCCCCCTGACCCGCAGGAGCCATCCGTTGCCGTCGTGGTGGCCGTTGCCGTTGGTTCCCTGCATTGATCAATCTGGATTGGTGAAGAGGCGCTGCGAAGGACGGGGACCGGACCGAACCTTGTCGAGGAAGTTGCTGTCGTTGATGACGAATTTGCGGGTGCCCTCGTCGTCGTAGATCTCGTCGAGAAACGCGTTGTCCTCGCCTGACGCCGCGCATCGGATGCCAGGAAATGCCTCAACGTGGAAGAGTACGTCCTCGAACTCGAGCGGCTCGACTTTCGTGTACGGCGGAATGCAGTGGATGCGTTTCTCGCGGCCGGCGCCGAAGAGATACAGGCAGTGCGCCATGCTGAGATTCGGCACGTCCCAGCGCGGGATGGGTGAGGGCGTCGCGATGTAGCGCCCGTTCACGCGGATCGGATAGCCAGAGCCGCGCATCATCGTGCCGAAGCGGACGTAGGCTTCGTAGAGCGACACCCAGATCTTCGCGTAGTCGGCTTCAGCGTGCATCTGCCGCGTCTTGAACTCGTAGCGCTCGACGCCGCGCAGCACTTCGGGTTGCGGCACCTGCAGGACGAGGATCTGCTTGTCGGTGAGGATTTCTTCAGGCACGCGGTGACGGCTTTGGATGAGCGTCGCCGCCGCGGTATCGAAGGTCACCTCGCACCCGGTCATCCGCTTGACGAATTGACGCAGGCTGCAGGCGTTGACGCTCGCGTCGCTGCCCTGGTCGATGATCTTGAAGACGTCGCGCGGGCCGATGAGCGAGAGCGTGAGGTGCAGCCCGCCAGTGCCCCAGCCGCGCGAGATCGGCATCTCGGGCGACGAGTACGGCACCTGATAGCCGGGAATGCAGACTGCCTTGAGTATCTTGCGACGGACTTCTTTCTTCGTCGACTCGTCGATGAAGGCGAAGTTGTAGCTCGCACGGAATTTGACGTCTTCGACCACGGCTACAACCTCGGTTTCGGAGTCGCGGCGGCGGCCGCGGCGACCGCGGCAAATTCCGCCGCACGCACGCCGCGCTGCTTCTCCGCGCGATCGACGACGTCGCGGAGGTTGTGCAGGCCGGCCTGGAAGGTGACGTAGTGCGGCAGCTTCAGGTGGTTGGTGAAGCCGTACGACTCGACCCCCTCGGTGTGGTAGAGCACGAACTCCTGATTGTTGCCAGGGCTGTTGACATTGGGATTGCGCAGGGCGCTGTCGAGCATCCCCATGCAGATCACCTTCGTCTCGTTCTGACCGAAGCAGAGGCCGTAGCCGACAGACAGGAGCGGCAGCGCGCCCTTCTTCTTCACCGCGACGCGCCCGATCATCTCGGCCTCGGTGACCTTGATTCGCCCGATGTAGCGTTTGCGCCCGCTCTGATCGGTGATGCGCACTGGCACCGTCCCCATGCGCAGCTCGCCGACGGTCTGATGCGACTCACCGTAGCCGCGCATCGTGCTGTAGCCGATGCACATCAGCCCGCCTGTCTCGGCCCTGGCCAGCATCTGCAAACGCGCCGAGCGGGGCGCTGGGAATTTGATCGCCTCGCGCGTGATGTCGACGACGCGGCGGTCCTCATCGGTGTACTGGTCGCGGCGCATGAGCCCTTCGCTCATCAGCAGATCGATCACCTTCGAGAACGACGTGACGCCGCGCAGCTTCGTTCGATCGATCCGGCTCTCGAACTCGCCGAGAAACGCGTCGATCCCGGGCGTGTCGCGCGCGAGCGAGGGGTCGAGGAGCCGCTGCGTGTAATCGCGTGTCGGCCCCAGCACCTGCCCGCCGGGAATCTCGCGGAAGGCCGACGAGATTCGGCGCTGCACGAACATATCGCGGGTGTTCAGCGTGTCGCTGTAGAAGCGCCGCTGCAGCGTCGCGCGGTAGGCGCGGAGGATGAATGCCGCCTCGAAGACGTCGCCCTCCACCTGCTGCAGCGCCAGCGCGGCATGTTCGGGCGAGTAGAGCGACCCTTCGCCCATGACCTTGTCGATGAGCAGCCGGAACTGCGACCGGACCTGCGTGGTCTCGATCGGCTGCGGACGCTCGCGCCAGCGGTAGTACTCGACCAGTTCCGCCGCGTTGTCGATCGCGTCCTGTCCGCCCTTCACCGCTACGTAGCCCATGATCGACGTCCTCTCAGCAGACTTCCCAGGTGACCTGGCATGTGCGAGGAATGCCAAGCACGCGCGCTGAACCCTCGCCGCCGCCGTCACACGTGACGAGCGCGTCGATCCCGAGGGGAAATTCGGCGTTCCTTGCCTGCAGTGCCAGCAGAAGATCCGGAGAGAGACCGCGTACCCAGACCGACGTACGACCGTCGATCCCGGGCCCCTGGAGCGTGAGGATCAATCCATCCGCGGAAGGTTCCTGCGCCATCGCCTCGACCTGAATGACGATCGTGGCAGCGGTGTCCGGATAGGTCAGCGTTCCGCAGTTGATCTCCTCGAGCAACGCCGGCGGCTCGTGTCCCGCGGTGAAGACGAAGGCCGCTCCTGCGACCTCCGTCGCGTGGCTCGATCCGGTGTTCGTCGTCAGATATGCCGCTTCCTGCTCGGTCATGCCCACGAGATGGAACTGGACGTCGGCGTTGAGCAGTGCGAACGCCACCAGCACGCTCGCCCGATTGAGACCTGGAGGTGGCGTCAGGTCGACAGCGCTCAGCTCATTGATCGTTCCCGGGCGCGACATGGAATCCAGGAGTGAGCGGAAGTGACGTTGCGAGTGGAGGATTGGATCGTAGGACAGCTCGTGAGCCATCAACCCTACTCCTGCTCCATCAGCTTGAAGTCGACATGCGTGCGCAACACGTGATTGAACTCTGCCGTGTCGCGATCGCTGAGCCCGCGGCGGTGGTGATCGAGAAATGCCGAGACCTCAGGCGGCGGAGCGCCCCCGTGAAGGAGGGCGTCGACGACGGCGATGCAGTAGCCGCGAACCGGCTCTTCGCCGAGACAGATGCCGCTCCCAACCACACCGTCCACGGACACTTCGCACTCGGTGGTGAGCACTTCGCCGAGAAAGAATTCCTGGCGATCGAGCGAATCCTCGGCGCGCACCATGGTCAGGCAGATTGACGGTTCCTTGATCATGCGGATCGTGTGTTTCTGTTCCAGAGAGACGACCAGGTCTTTCAGCGGCGCGAGGTCGCACTCACACATCACGTAGTCGTTGTCGTGCACGTCGCGAAGGAATGTAGCGGCCGTACGTGAAGACGGAACGACGCCGCCGTAAATATGCGTTGACCGTCTCGCAACGCCGGTCGCTTGCGCGCAGCGGCACGTCCCGCGGTGCGCGTTGCGAAGTGATGACAGCACCGTCGCAGATCTGTTGCGCCAACCAGCGATGGTTACAGTCATGTGGTTGAGCGACTTCCGTCTCGTCCTGCCCGATCGCGTCGTGCCTCGCGGCTCTTTGCGCCTCGAGAACGGGCACATCGCCGACGTCGTCGACGGCGTCGTCGCCCAGGCGGACCTGGATGGCCACGGTCTCACGCTGATGCCGGGAATCATCGACCTGCATGGCGACATGCTCGAGCGCGAGATCGAGCCTCGGCCGAATGCCGTGCTGCCGATCGACGTCGCCCTTTTCGAGCTCGACAAGCGCCTGGTGGCCACCGGCGTGACGACCGCGTTTGCCGCCGTCTCGTTTCACCGAACGGCGAAGAACCCGCAGCGATCCGTCGAGTCCGCACAGCGAGTCATTCACGCCGTCACCCAGTTGCGCGACACGCTCCTTGCGGAATTCCGCGTGCATGCTCGATTCGAAGTCACCAACCCGGCCGCCGCACCAGTGGTGACCTCGTTGATCGACGGCGATCACATCCACCTCGTATCGCTGACCGATCACACGCCAGGTCAGGGTCAGTATCGCGACATCGATCTCTTCGTGCAGACGATGACTGAGTGGCGGAAGACGCGGCAGGGCATCGAACAGACGGAAGCTGACATGCGCCGCCAGGTGGAAGAGGCGCAGGCCCGACCCAAACGTTGGGACATCGTTCGTGACGTTGTGCAAGCGGCACTTCGCCGGGGTGTGCCGATCTCGTCGCACGACGACGACAGTCCGGAGAAAGTGGAGTTCGTCTCCGGACTGGGAGCGACGATCAGCGAGTTTCCTGTGTCGCTCGACTCGGCGCGCGCCGCGAAGGCCAGGGGACTGCGCGTGATCATGGGAGCGCCCAACGCGCTCCTCGGCCGCTCGAACACGAACAACCTTGCCGCGCTCGACGCGATTCGCGACGGCGTCGTCGATATCCTGGCGGCCGATTACCACCCCGCATCGCTTCTCCAGGCGGCGCACCGCATTGTCAACGATGGTCTGCTGCCGTGGCACGAGGCGGTGCGGCTGATCACGCTCAACCCGGCACAGGCGTCTGGTCTCACCGATCGCGGGAGCCTCGAGCCCGGCAAGCGCGCCGACCTGGTGATGGTGGAGATGGGAGACCGCCCGCGCGTGCGGGCGACGCTCCGCCGTGGCGAACCGGTCTATTCCGACGGGACGATCGTGGCGGCGCCGTTTGCGCGGCGCGAGGCGGGCCGTCGCAGCCCGCCTTACGCTCCATCCGAGCGTGGCGAGAGCCTCGCTAGTGTTCGAGCAGGCTCAAGTTCTTGACGTTGCGCGCCATCGCTCTCAGGCCATCGAACATCGCATCGGTGGCGGGCAGCATCTTCGTCTGCGTCGGATCGCCGCCCGACCGGGGCCAGATCTTCCACAACTCGGGATCGCGTTCCGCCATCTCCACGAACGCCGCCTGAATCTCTTTCTTGAAGGCGTCCGGCAGATCCTTCCGCACCACAATCGGCGACGCCGGCAGGCGAGGCGACCGCCAGAGAATGCGCAGGTCGCCCTCTTTCATCCGGCCTTTGTCGAACAGCCGCCTGTACATGATGTTGCCCGGCTCCGGCTCCATCATTGCCGCCGCGTCGACCTTCCCAGCTTTGAGCGTCAAAGCCGAGGCGGGATGATTGACCGAGAACAGCGTCTTCTTGAAATCGCGGTCCGGGTCCAGGCCGACGGACTGGAAATAGGCACGCTGGACCAGGAACCCTGACGTCGACGCGGGATCGACAAATGAGAACGTCAGCTCCTTCGAGTGGGCGACGAGATCTTCGATCGTCTTGATCCGACTGTTGCGACCGACGGCGATCACGCCGCCGTACTCTCCGGGGTCTCCGTTTCGAGTGCCCCGCATGGCGATGACCTCGGCGCCCGCCTTCTCCGATGCGATCAGGTATCCGAAGGGGCCAATCCCGGCGGCATCGACCTTCTTCGCTCGCATCGCCTCGATCACTGGCCCGTAGCCGGCACTCGTCTTGTACATCTCGACTTCGACGTGTAGCTGTGAGGCCAGGTATGTCTTGAGCTTGTCAATGCGCAGCGTCAGAGTCTCCGCCTCTTCACTGCCCGGGCTGTAAGCGTAGCGGAAGATCTTGGGGCGGGCGGTTGTGTCTGTGACTGTCGACGCGCGGGTCGTGCAGCCGGCCACGAGGCCGGCTGCCAGGATCGTGCAGAGACCGACGTGTGCGCGGATCACGTCGAGCCTCAGAACCGATAGCGGGCCGACAGCTGAATCTGCCGCGCCGTGCCCATATCAATGTAGCGCCCCACGGTCGCGTTGAGCAGACCGAAGGAAGTACCGGCTGTTGCTGGCGTGTACGTCTCGCCCGGCTGGAGGAACGAGCCTGTCGCGGTCGGACTCGACGGTGTCGCCGCGCTCAGCACCGAGGTCGGGTTGGCGAAGTTCACCCGGTTCGTGAGGTTGTAGATGTCGGCGCGGAATTCGAGCGCGTGGCTGCCGCTCAGCGGCACTCGCTTGGTCAGCGATAGATCGATCTGGCGGAACACCGGGCCACGCAGCGCATTTCGCGGCAGGTTGCCGATCGTACCAGGCATCGGCACCCTGAACGCCGCGGGATTCAGAAAGAAGCCGCTCGCGTTGCTGCTCACATACGGAGCCACGCCGGGAATGACATCTGGTCGCTGCGTGCCGCGTGAGCTGCCGCCGCCTGGGATGTTGATGACTGGCGTCGTTACCGGCGCGCCGCCGACGACGACCGGCGCGGTGTAATAGCGCCCGTCGCGGTCGTCGCGGTACAGAGTGTCGGGGCGGCTCATGGTGACGTTGAGGGGAAGGCCAGAGCGGGCGTTGAGGGCTCCGCCGATCTGCCAATCACCGAGAATCGCAGTCAGGACGCGGTTGGCAGAGCTCTTCGAGGTGAGGGGCACGTCCCAGACGACCGCGGCGGTCAACGAATGGCGGATGTCCGAGGAGTTGGTGCCGTACTCAGAAGCGAAGCCGTAGTTGTCTTCGGTCGTGATCGCCTCATTCGAGCCGCCTGATGTCCCCACGTTCTTGCCGAGCGTGTAGTTGATGACACCGGTCATTCCGCGCGCGAAACGGCGATTCCACGTGGTCACGAGCCCGTTGTAGTGGTTGTACCCGTGGCTCGTTTTCACATCCATCTCGGCGTAGCGATCGCCGAACTCACGCTGAATGATGCCGACACCGGTCGTCGGATTCATCGTGACGCCCGTGATCCGGTTGGAAATCGTGCGCTGGAACAGATTCCATCCTCTGCTGCCCACATAACCAACGGTCAACGTGGACTGCATCGGAAGCGCCTGCTGTACCGACACGGTGTAGGACGCAACGCTCTCAGGCAGACTGTAGTCGGCCGCGTAGATACGTGGCTGATAGCCAGCCGTCGGACTGTTCGGATCCCACGTCTGCAGGAGCTGCGGCCGGTTGACCGGAAATCCGATACTCCCCGTCGTCAGCGTCGTGACGACGAAGTCATTGAGGATGAGCTGCGTTTGATCTTCACCTTGCCCGGGCCCGTAGTAGATGCCGCTTCCACCCCTGATCACGGTGTTGCCGTGCAGTGATTCCGGCGCCCACGTGATTCCGAGCCGAGGGCCGAAGTTCTTCCTGGACACGGCGTAGAACGGCTCGCCTGACTTCTCCAGTGCGCCCGTGACCGTGTCGACGCCGACGCCGCGATCGTTTTCCTCCCTGAGACCTGTGAAATAGTCGTAGCGCAGGCCGTAGTTCATCGTGATGTTCGATCGCACGCGCCATTCGTCCTGAACATACATGCCGTAGAACGACTGCAGGCCGCGCCGCAGGCCGGTCGCGCCGTTGTGGAAGGGGCTTGGTGTCGCACCGAGGTCACTCGAGAGTTGCACACGTGACGGCTGGTTGCTGAGGAAGGTCTGGAGGGTCGCGTAGGTATAGACGATGCCGCCGAGCTGGTCCATGTCCATGACGCGAGGGTTGATCTCGAAACCGGTCTTGAAGCTGTGGTTGCCGCGGTTCCACGAGAGGTTGTCGATGATCTCGAACTCGTAGTTGTCGTAGGTCATCCCCTGCACGAGCGGTGTGGATCCGGCGCCGGTCGGTGTGACGATGCCGGTCGACCCCGACTGCGCCGCGCCGCCGATGCTGATGGTCACGTTCGACAAATCGAGTCCAGGGAGCCTGACGCCTTCGCGCAGGTTGCTCGACTCGAGCGCGTTGTAGCCGATCTTGAAATCATTCACCATGTTCGACGACGCGATCGTGGTCAAGTCGGCGATCGCGTTGATGGGACGCGTCTTGATGACCGTCGCGCTGCCGCTGATGTCGTTGGGGGTTGTTGCGTCGCCCGTATCGTGGGTGAACCGCACGTAGACGTTGTTCCGGTCGTTGATGCGGGCGTCGACGCGGACATTCGCGAAGTGCTCGTTGACTGACGAGGGGAGTGTGGCTGAGGCCAGGTCGAACAACGGACTCGCCGTCGGCTCGCTGCCGGCCGGAAACGCGGCGAGCAGCGGCTGCACGGCTGGCACCGCCTGCGATCGCGCGAAGGCGCTCAGCGTGCTGGCGCGGAACGGCACGTAGACGCGCTGGAACAGGTTCTCGTTGGCGAAAAAGAAGAAGATGCGGTCCGTGACGATCGGCCCGCCGATGCTGCCTCCGAACTGGTTGAGGCGCAGCGGCGCCGGCTTCTCGCCTTTATCGAAGTAGTTCCGCGCATCGAAGATGTCGTTGCGGACATTCTCGAATACCGCTCCGTGGAACGCATTCGAGCCGGATTTGGTGATGACCGTGATCTGCCCGCCGGTGCCGCGCCCGTGCTCCGCGGTATAGCTGCTCGACTCGACGCGGAACTCCTGGATGTTCTCGAGACTCTGCGACAGGCGGAACGAAGTGGCGCCGCCGCCAGACCCGTTGATGTCGCCGGGATTCGAGTCGATGATCGTGCCCGCCTCGACGCCGTCGTAGCGGATCACGTTCTGTTCGTTGGCACGACCGGCAAAGCGGACGTCGTTGAACGAGCCGCTGCCCGTTGATGTCGCTCCGGGTGCCAGCAGATACAACTGCGCCACCTGGCGTCCGTTGAGCGGCAGGTTGTCGACCTCACGATTGGAGATGGTCGCGCCGATGCGGGCCGAACTGGTATCGACGAGCGGGGTCTCCGCCGTGACCTCAATCGATTCGGTGACGCCGCCGGTCTGCAGACGGACGTTGACGGCGCGCTCCTCTCCTGCGGCAAGGATCACGTCGGTCACAACGTTCTCGTTGAACCCCGACGCCGTGGCCTTGATCAAGTAGAGCGCGGGCAGCAGATTGTCCACCCGATAGCGACCCTTGTCGTCCGCGGCCACCTGTCTCAGTGCCTGCGTCAATTGATTGGTGACGACGATGATTGCCTTCGGCACGACTGCGCCGGACGGATCGTAGACCGTGCCGGTCAGCCGCCCGCGATCCGATTGAGCCGCGACGGGTGTCGCGGCGAGAGTGCACAGGATCAACAGCAACGCTCGTTTCATCGCGGATACCTTTCAATGGGGGGTCATGCACGGCATCGCGATCGCGCGATCGCGCGCGATTCGTGACGACATCGGCGAGATGCTAGGCAGCGATCGTCACGTTCGGATGAAAGCGCTGCGTCGTCGGCGCAAACTCTGTTTGTGCGGGCAGCCGATCCAACGGTCGCACGATGTGATGACGTTGTGTGCGCGCCGTTGCCGCGTCGTCACTCCAGCGTGTTGACATTCACAGATGACAGCGCATCGGGAGGCGCGCTTCGCGATCTACTTCACGCCGCCTGTCGAGTCCTCGCTCTATCAGTTCGGCAGCGCGTGCGTGGGTCGTGATGCGGCGACCGGCGACACGCTGCCTCATCCGATCGTCGATGGCGTCAGCCCCGATCAGTGGCAGCGACTCGCGGCGTCGCCAGGGCTGTACGGATTCCACGCTACGCTCAAGCCGCCGTTTCGCCTTGCTGGGGGGCGGACGCGCGAGGAACTCATTGGCAGCCTCGACAAATTCGCGATGGGACGCGTGCCGATCGACGCAGCGCGGTTACGTGTGGCGCGGATCTCCAACTTCATTGCGCTGGTGTTGAGTTCTGAGTCGATGCCACTTGCCGATCTGGCTGCTGCGTGTGTCCGACAGTTCGATCGGTTCCGCGCCCCCTCTACGCCGGCCGAGATCGGCCGCCGCAACCCTGCACGGCTGACACCGAGGCAGCAGGCGCTCCTGGCTTACTGGGGCTATCCGTACGTGCTCGACGAATGGCGCTTCCACATGACGCTGGCAAGCGGCCTCGACCGTGACGAAGCCGATCGGATCTGCGCTCAACTCGGGCGCATGGCGGCGCCGATGTGCGACACGCCGCTCATCATCGACGCCGTCTGCCTGTTCGAGCAGCCGCACGCCGACGCGCCGTTTCGGCTGACACAGCGATTGCCCTTCGTCGCGAAGCAGGGCGTCGCAGCTGTCGAGTCCAGGGAGCGGGCCGTCACGACCAGCGTTGAACAATGACCGCGGAGTACCTGCGCGTCGCCATCGAGGTCGCCCGCGAGGCCGGCGCGGTGCTCGCCGAACGCTTTGCCCACGGTAGCGTCTTCACTGACGCCAAGGGTGAATTCGACATCGTCACCGAGGCCGATCGGCTCGCCGAGCGGATCGTCCTCGATCACATCCGCGTGATGTTTCCGTCGCACGGCGTTGTCGCCGAGGAGAGCGGTGGCTACCGTGGCAGTTCGTCGATGTATCGCTGGCATGTCGATCCACTCGACGGCACGAAGAACTTCGCTCGCGGTTACCCGGCCTTCAGCGTGAGCCTCGCGCTCGAACGCGAGGGTGAGATGGTCGTCGGCGTCGTGTTCGATCCAATCCGGGCCGAGCTGTTTGCCGCGGAGCACGGAGGCGGCGCCTGGCGCAACCACGAGCGCGTGCGCGTTTCCAGCGTCGATCGGCTCGAGCAGTGCCTGCTGACGACAGGCTTTCCAAGCGCCGCGCGCCATAGGCATTTGGACGTACCGTCGCTCCATCACGTCGCGATGCGCACGCAGGGCGTGCGGCGGACCGGATCGTCGGCGCTCGATCTCAGCTACGTCGCGTGCGGACGGCTCGACGCCTTCTGGGACATCGGGTTGAGCAGCTGGGATGTTGCCGCCGGCCTCGTGCTCGTCGCCGAGGGTGGCGGCACGTACTCCGACTTGCGCGGCCGGCGGTTCGCGTTCACCAGCCCCGATCTGCTCGCCAGCAATCCGAACGTCCACGAGCTGTTCGTGACGGCGTTCAGCGATGTCCTGGCGGCGCGATGAGCACGACAGGATCCCTCGTGTGAAGAATCCGCCCGCGAACCTGATGGAAGAGGAAGCGCCCAGCCGCTTCTACGACGCACGCCTGATGCGTCGCCTTCTCACCTACATGCGCCCGTACTGGGGCAAGGTGCTCGGGGCCGGGTTACTGCTGTCCCTTTCGTCGTTGCTGCAGATCGTCGGACCGCTCCTGAGCCGGCTGGCGGTCGATCGGTATATGGCGCCGGTCGCCGCGCCGGTACCGACGACGATCGACGGCTGGCTGCCGGCGGATCGCTGGTCGGGGATCGCGGCGGTCTCCGCTGCGTACCTCGCGATCCTGGTGCTGATCGCCCTTTTCGATGTGGCGCAGAGCTATCTGATGCAGTGGGCCGGCCAGCTCGCGATGTCCGACCTGCGCCGTCAGATCATGGAGCGGCTCCAGCGCCTCGACATCGAGTACTTCGATCGCAACCCGGTCGGGCGAGTTGTCACCCGCGCGACATCTGATGTCGATGCGCTCAACGATCTCTTCACCTCCGGCCTCGTCTCGATCGTCAGCGACCTGCTGATGATGGGGATCATGGTCATCGCCATGTTGCGTCTCAGCCCGGAGCTGACCGCCGCCGTCCTCGTGGTCATGCCGTCGATGTTGTTTGCCACAATGCGATTCCGACGGATCGCCGCCGCCGCGCATCGGCAAATCCGGATCACGGTGTCGCGCATCAATGCGTATCTGCAGGAGCACATCAGCGGCATGACCGTGGTGCAGCTCTTCAACCACGAGACGGCGAGCGTCCGGCAGTTCGATCGCATCAACGAGGACAACACGCAGGCCTACAAGCGGGCCATCATCGCTCACAGCTGGTTCAACCCGCTGGTGGAATACCACGGGATGCTGGCGGTGGCGGGCCTGCTCGCATACGGCGGTCTGCAGACGCGGCGCGGCGCGCTCACGCTCGGCGTGCTGGTGGCTTTTTTCCAGTACGCGCTGCGGTTCTTCCGGCCGATGCAGGAGCTCAGCGACAAGTACAACGAAGTCCAGTCCGCCCTGGCGGCGTCTGACAACATCTTCGCCCTGCTCGACACGCCCACAGGCATCGGCGCACCGGCGGCCCCTCGCACGCTTCCGCGGACACCCGCGGCTCTCGAATTCGACCGCGTCTGGTTCGCATACAAGTCGGACGAATGGGTGCTGCGCGACGTGAGCTTTACCATCAATCCAGGTGAAATGGTTGCCGTCGTCGGCCACACCGGTGCAGGAAAGACGACGCTGGTCAACCTGCTCCTGCGCTTCTACGACATCCAACGCGGGTGCATTCGTATCGGCGGCGTGGACATTCGAGATCTCGATCCGATCGATCTCCGGCGACGGTTCGGTGTCGTCCTGCAGGATCCGCATCTGTTCACAGGAACGATCTCTGACAACATCCGCCTCGGCACGGAATGGATCACCGACGAGCAGGTGCTCGACTCGGTGGAGCGCGTCAACCTGCGCGACTTCATCGACTCGCTGCCTCGAGGCTTTGCCGAGCCGGTCCGCGAGCGTGGGCATGGTCTGTCGATGGGGCAGAAGCAGTTGATCGGCTTCGCGCGCGCCCTCGCACACGATCCCCCGTGTCTCATTCTCGACGAGGCGACGTCATCGGTGGACACCGATACCGAACTGCACGTGCGGGCGGCGATGTCGGCGATCCTCGAGGGCCGCACGGCGGTCGTCATCGCCCACCGCCTCTCGACGATCGAGCGGGCGTCTCGCATTCTCGTCATGCACAAGGGCCGGTTGCGCGAGGAAGGCACGCATCGGGAGCTCCTCGCACACCGCGGCATCTATTGGAACCTGCACCGTCTGCAGTACGGCGAGCCGGATCCCGTCGAGTCGGAGGCCGCCGCCTCGCAGGTATGATCGTCGAGACTCCGGCGTCATCACTCACCGTATTTTGCGACGAACTCCTCAATCCGGAGAGCGCGGAAGTCGGGCAGCGCCGCGCTCAGCTGCTCGCGCGACCAGTCCCACCACCCAATCTTCAACAGCGCTTCGCGCATCCGCTCGTCGAAGCGGTAGCGGATGATCTTCGCCGGCACTCCCGCGACGACGGCGAACGGGGGAACATCCTTGCTCACGACCGCGCCCGCGCCGATGCCCGCACCGGTCCCGACCGTTACGCCAGGGAGTATCGTGGCGCCGTGGCCGATCCACACGTCATGCCCCAGCGTCACCTTGTGGCTGCGCCGCCAATCGAAGAACGTTGCGTCGTCCTCCGCACCGAGCCGATAGGACACGCTGCGATAGGTGAAGTGGTGCAGCGCCGCGCGATCGAGGGGGTGGTTCCCCGGATTGAGGCGGGTGTGCGCGGCGATTGAACAGAACTTGCCGATCTCGGCGTAGATGATGCTGCTGTCGTTGACGACGTAGGAGTAGTCGCGCATCACGGTTTCAGCGATGGTCGTGCGTGCGCCCACCGAGGTCCAGGCGCCGAGCGTAGACTGCCGCACGTGCGCGGTGGGATCGATGCGCGGCTGCTCGGAGAGCGGCTGCTTGGCGCGAGGGCCGGGCGGTGGCGTATCGGTGACGACAGCAGCATCGGCAAGCGTGGTGCTCATGAGCGGCTCCTTTGCGTGCGGCGATTGCGAATGGCTCCGGGGTCGGAAGAGGTGACGGGTATCTCGAAGGTGGCGACCACCGGAAAGTGATCGGACGGATAGCGGCCGTTGCGGTTGCACGTCACGGTCTCGACCTCGCGCACCGGCCACAGCGCCCGGTAGAGGATCCAGTCGATGCGGCGACCAGTGTTGACATGCCGTCCGAAGCCGTTCAGCGTCCCTTCGGGACCTATGCGCCTCGCGGCGGTGCACCACGCGTCCCGCAGATCGCTCGCGAGCAGCCGATACGGCTCACTGTCGATGAGCGAGTTCGCATCAGCGGTCACTATCACTGGCGTCGCGGCGGGAATGGCGGCGACGCGTTCCTTGATCAACAACGCGGTCTGTCGTCGCGCTTCCTGCTCCACCGTGCGATAAGGAAAGTGCGTGTTCAGCAGGAAGAGACCGACGTCGCCAATCTGGAACGCGCCCCAGGTGAGCTGTCGCGGACGGATGATGTCCCATGACGAGCTGCCCGGCACGTCAGGTGTCTCCGACAGCCACACGTCGCCGCACAGCGACAACCGACAGCGGCCCTTCCTGTAGAAAATGCCGACGTGTTTGTCCTCGTGCGTACCGAACCGTCCGGTCCCGAACCAGGCGTACTGGGGCGCTTTCGCGACGATGTACCCGGCCTGCAGAAGGAACAGTTCCTGGGTGCCGATCAAGTCGGGGTCCTGCTCGAGGATCGTCTCGACCAGCAGGTCGCGCCGCGCTTCCCAGCTGTTCTCGCCCTCGTCGAGGTCGGGCTGCCGGACGTTGAATGTCATCACGCGCAGCGTCGACATGCGCGGGCTTCCCTCAGACGGCGGCATCGAGCTCTGCCTCGATCAACTGGTCGCGATGGAACCTCGCGTAGTAGCCGTCCTGCGCCAGGAGCTGGTCGTGCGTGCCCTGTTGCGTGATACGTCCCTGCTCCAACACGACGATCGAATCGGCGTGACGAACCGTTGACGCGCGATGCGAGATGAGGATCGTCGTGCGTTCGCACATCACGTCGCGCAGGCCCGAGAGGATCCTGGCTTCGGTCAGCGTGTCCACGCTCGCCAGTGCATCGTCCAGAATCAGGATGTGCGGGTCGCGAAGGATCGCCCTCGCGAGCGCGGTCCGCTGTTTCTGGCCTCCCGACAGGCTGATGCCACGTTCGCCGACGATCGTGGCGTAGCCGCGTGGAAATTCTTCAACGTCGGCGTCGAGGCAGGCGATGCGCGCGGCCCATCGCATCCGTTCCTCCGGCACATCGCCGTCGGCGCCGAACGACAAGTTCTCGGCCAGCGTCGCGCTGAACAGATAGGTCTCCTGCGGGACCACGCCGATTCGTCGGCGCAAAAGCGGCGGATCGACGTCTCGAGCGTTGGTCCCGTCGATGCGCACGTCCCCGCGGTCCGGATCGAGCAGCCGCGGAATGAGGTTCGCCAGCGTGCTCTTGCCGCTGCCAGTGGGTCCGACGATCGCCACCGTCGTTCCGGCGGAGATGCGCAGGTTGACGCGATCGAGGCCGCGACCGGTGGGGAATCGGATGCTGATGTCGGACAACTCGATCTCACCGCGCGCAGGGACTGCGAGGCCTCGTGGCGAGTTCACGGGCGCTGCGATAGTCGGGCGCGCCTCCATCAGCGCTTGAATGCGGCGCAGCGACGCCGTCCCGCGCTGCATGATGTTCATCACCCGTCCAATGGTGACCATCGGCCTGACCAGGATCGCGATGTAGGTGTTGAACATCACGTAGCTGCCCAGCGTCATGTGGCCCTGCAGGACTCGATAGCCACCAAACCACAGCACCGCCAGTGCCGTGAGCCCGACCAGAAACTGCAACAGCGGCGTGAACACGCCCGACACCCACGCCAGCCGCAGGTGCTGGCGCACGTACGCCGCGTCGAGACGGCCGAACTTCGCCATTTCGTCGTCCTCCTGCGCGTAGGCTCGGACGACACGCACACCGGCGACGTTTTCCTGGACGCGGCTGCTGATGTCGGAAAACGCTTCCTGGATCAACTCGAACCGGCGGTGAATCGCGTCGCCGAACCAGATCACACACAGCGTGATGAACGGCGCCGGCAGGAGCGCAGCGAGCGTCAGCGGCCAATCGACGACGGCCATGACCATGGCGGCAGGAACGAACACGAAACAGGAATCCAGCCAGTTCATCAACCCCGGGCCGACCATCAGACGCACGGCGTTGAGATCGTTGGTGGCCCTCGCCATCAGATCGCCGGTGCGGTGACCTCGATAGAAGTCCGGCGAGAGCGTGACGAAGTGGCGGAAGAGATCGCTGCGGATGTCGTACTCGACATCACGCGAGATGCCGATGAACACGCGGCGGGTCCAGAAGTGCAGAACGCCCTTGACCGCAGCCGCCATGGCGATCAACGCCGCAATATCGAGCACGTCACGCAACGCGTCCCCGTGAGTGAGGGTATCTACCCCACGGCGGATCAGGAGTGGCAGGCCGACCGCGGCCGTTTCCATCAACAGAATTGTTGCGAGGCCGAGCGCAAGGCCGCGTCGGTACGGGCGGAGATATGGCCAGGCTGGGCGCAGGGCTCCGATCACGTTGCCGATGAAACTAGTCCAGCATCGTGACGTCTTCGTGAAGCCAGTACAACGAGCCGTCCGGGACCAAGGACCAAGAACTGTTCACGAGTCAGCCCCACCGCGGAAGCGTGGGCGGCCTCTGAATCAAAGACCTTCAGTCGCCAGTCACTATCGTTTCTAGCCCCATCGTAGGACTTCGAGCTTCACGCGGGTGCGGCCCGCTGCGGTGAATCCGAGGTTGCGTGCCGCGCCTGACGACAGATCGATGAGTACGCCCTCGGCCTGAACGTTCTTGGCCGGACCACGATCGACCACGCGCACGATGACGGCGCGGCCGTTGGCCAGGTTCGTGACGCGCACGAGCGTGCCGAACGGGTAGCTCGGGTGAGCGGCGACCATCGAGTCCTTGTCGAACGTTGCGCCGCTCGCCGTGACTCTGCCCTCGAAGCCAGGCCCGAAGTACGATGCGAGCCCTTCCTGGGTTTCGAGCACGTTCTGCCTCGCCGTCGGCTTCGTCGTGGACGGCGCAGGCGACCCGGGTTCCGCCGTGGCTGGTGTGGAGGTTGGGGTTGGAGTAGTCGGCTTGTTCCGTGCGGCGCATGCCGGAAGCAGGAGGACCGGGACGAGCATCGATACGGCGCGACGAAGTCGCGTGTGACGACTCATGCGCGACATTGTCTCTTCGATTTTCCTCCGAGTCGAGCCGCTTTATGGCTGAGGCGGCGATTCGCGTCGTCTAGAGACCGTCCTCAGTTCGCACCCGCCGTCAGACGTTGAAAGTACTGACGCATCCGCTGGAACTGGTAGCCCAGCTCCACTTTCAGCCGGTCTCGTGTCAATCCCGAGTCTCGCAGGCGAATGAGATCGTCCGGGGTCGCGTTGTTGAAACCGAGCGTCTTGAGCTCGCGGATGTAGGTCGGGTCGACGCCGTGATCGCGAAGACGAATCATCTCGTCGAGCGTCAGGCCCTTGTATCCGAGTTCGATCAGCTCCTTGATGTATTGCGCATCGACGCCGTGGTCGCGCGCGTTGATGAGGCTGGCGAGAGTGGTCTGGTATCCGAATTCGTGAAGCTGGCGGATGTACTCTGCATCGACGCCGTGGTCCCGGGTGCGAACCAGTTCGTCCAGCGGAAGCTGCGCGTATCCGAACGACGCCAGCTGCCTGACGTAAGTTGCGTCGATACCGTGATCGCGTGTCTTGATGAGATCCTCGATCGAGCTCTGTTGGTACCCGAGCTCGCGCATCTCGCGAACGTACTGCGAGTCGATGCCATGATCCCTGGCACGAATCGCCGCCTCGACTGATTCGAGGTTGTACCCCAGCGCTTTCACCTCACCAACGTACGCCGCGTCGACGCCGTGGTCCCGTGTTCGCACGAGTTGGTCGGCGCTGAGTGCTGAGAATCCGATCGCGCGCAGCTCGCGCACGTACTCGGGCGACACCCCGTGATCGACCTGCGTGATGAGCGCCGCGACCTGCCCCAGGCGATATCCGAGCTGGCCCATCTCTCGAAGATGCGTCAGGGTCACGCCATGTTCGGCGGCGCGGACGAGCATCGGCAGATCGGGTCTCGCGTATCGCTGTGCCGAGAGCTCGTCGATGAAGGCAAAGCCGACGTCACTGCGGGCAAGCAGATACTGATCGAGCCTGGTCGGGCGCGCGAAGCCGCGCTTCTCGAGCTCGGATGGGAAGGCGTCGCTGGGCGTGAACGTAAACGTCCCTGCGCCGACGAGAGATTGATCCGCAGTGCGCCGAAGCAGTCCCTCGAGCGTGAACGCACCCGCATCTCTCGTGAGCGTCGTGCGCACCTGCCCGTTAGCACCCAAGGAGGGGAGGAAAGGCTCTACCTGCTTCGCGTCTGCGCGAAAGCTGTGCGAGGATCCGTGGCCTTCGCTGATCCGTACCTGCACGCTCCCGTTCTCGGCCGACCAAATCTCCCAGGTGCCAGGCTTGCCTTCAGCGATGGCTTGCGCCGCGGGGTCGACGTTTCGTGGCTCGGCTGCCGACGTTCGGGATGTTTGCCGGTCCGCAGGCGGTTCAGGTGACTGCGCGTTCAGCGGTGAGAGCGTCGCTCGGGTTGCAGCAAGGACTGCGAGGACGCCGATTGCAACGATGGCACTCGCCACTCGAGTGCGAAACGACGGCGTGCTGCGATTGCGCGCCGCGTCGAGCAGCGCACGCAACCGGCCTTCGATCTCGCTGGGTCTCGCCATGCTCACGGCAAGCGCAGGGGCCCGATAGCCAACACATGCGTAGGCGATCTCCAGCAAGTGATCCGCGTAATCACTCGCGCGAGTCCCAGCCGCGATCACGCGGTCGTCGCAGGCGAGCTCGCGTTCGTGGCGAAGCTGTCGTGATGCCCACCAGACACCGGGATGGACCCAGTAGACGGCACACGCAAC
>DATFRP010000124.1:0-20084 GCA_035263125.1 Vicinamibacterales bacterium | reverse complement strand
CCGACGACCACGAGCACGGCGCTGGCCAGGAACGGGATCCGCCATCCCCACGCCGCGAATTGATCGGGAGGCACCATCGTCGAAGCGATGAGAAAGACCAGATTCGAGAGGATGATGCCAATCGGCAGGCCCAGCGCCACGAAGCTGCCGAAGAATCCGCGCCGACCGTGGGGCGCGTGCTCGACCGACATCAGCACCGCGCCGCCCCACTCTCCGCCGAGCGCAAACCCCTGGACCAATCGAAAGACGATCAACAGCGCCGGCGCCCAGAGGCCGATGCTGGCGTAGTTGGGCAGCACGCCGATCCCGAATGTCGAAACGCCCATGAGCATCAGCGACCACACCAGCATCGACTTGCGGCCCAGGCGATCCCCATAGTGTCCCATCACCACGCCGCCAAGCGGCCGCGCAAGAAATCCGACGCCGAACGTGGCGAACGACGTGAGCGTGCCGGCAAATTCCGAGACCTGCGGAAAGAACTGCGGTGCGAACACGGTGGCGGCCGCCGTGCCGTAAATGAAGAAGTCGTACCACTCGATCGTGGTGCCGATCGCGCTGGCCATCGCCACGCGATGGGCGTCAGACGGGCGCGCAGACACGCCGGCGACGGCAGGCATGGCGGTGAGAGTAGCTGAAAAGTGGACGAAGTGGAAAAGTAGTAACGTGAACGTGTGAGGAATGCGGTCATCGGGCTGATCGTTGCGATTGCCATTGCCGTCAGCCTGTCGGGCCTTTCGATCCTGGGCATTGCAGCGTGGAAGATCGTCCTGGCCGCGGTCGGTGCCGTGATATTCGTCTCCGGTCGAGCAAAGACCCGAACGGATCAGTGAAGGTGGGTCGGTGATCCGCCGACAAACCTCGAGAGAGCGTATCGATGCGGGTTTTGCTGGCTTCTTTCGCATGTGTCGCGGCGTTGCACGCGTCGGTGCCCGCCGTCGTCGAGACCGAGGCGGTCGCGCTGACGGTCACGACCGGGGCGCGGAGGCTGCCCCCCGGAGGTGTCGTACTGGTGACCATGCGCGCCTCGCATCCGCTCACCGAACTGGAAGGCCGGGCATTCGGGCGGCCGGTGTGGTTCTGGTCCAACGCCGATCGCACGAAATGGCAAGGGCTGGTTGCGGCCGGTCTCGATGCGAAGCCTGGGCCTTATACGGTGACGGCGAGCGGAAGCGGGCCCTCGGGTATGGTGACCGCAACACTCTCTCTCAATGTCGTGCCCAAACAGTTCCAGACCCGACGCCTCACGGTGGATCCGCAGTTCGTCAATCCGCCAGACGCGGAAGCCGAGCGCATTGCCCGCGAAGTGAAACAGATGGCGGAGGTGTTTGGCCACATCACGCCCGAGCGCTTGTGGCGCGGGGCGTTCGAGTTGCCCGTGCCCGGGCAAGCCACGAGCAGCTTCGGTCGACTCAGCGTGTTGAACGGCGAGCCGCGCTCGCGGCATCAGGGCGCCGACTTTCGCGCGGCCACTGGTACAGCGGTGCACGCACCAAATGGCGGCCGCGTCGTGCTGGCCTCGGACCTGTACTTCTCGGGCAACACGGTCATCATCGATCACGGGCTCGGGATGTTCTCGCTGCTGGCGCACTTCTCGAAGATGTCCGTCGAGACGGGCGCGACCGTGTCGCGTGGTCAAGTCATCGGAGAGTCCGGCGCGACCGGGCGTGTCACCGGTCCGCACCTCCACTGGGCCCTGAGGCTCGGAGAAGCGAGCGTCGATCCGCTGGCCCTTGTCGCCGTGTCCCGCCTCAGCGACGAGCACTGATTGGTAGTGCAGGCAATGCCTGTGTTCTGAATTACTCGATCGTCTCGATGTCCGCACATAATGGGCTCAGGAGGATGTCCATGTCCGTTGCCCGCGCGTGCGTGATCTCGAGTCTCATACTTTCTGCTGCCGTCGTCTCGCTCTCCGGACAGCAGCCATCGGCTACCGCACCCGCGTCTCCGAAGGTGTCTGGCAACATCGAGCACGGACGTTATCTGGTCGAGAACGTGGTGATGTGCTACGAATGCCACTCGACACGCGATCCGCAGGGAAACATCGTTCCCGGTACGCGGTTCAAGGGCGGGCCGATGCCGATGCGCCCGTCGTGGAATTCCGACTGGCCGATCCAGATCCCGAGAATCGCTGGTCTGCCCGGCTACACCGACGACGCTGCCATGCGCTTGCTCACACAGGGTGCCATTCGCTGGGATGGAAAGCAGCTGCGATACCCGATGCCGCGATTCCATATGAGCCCGCAGGACGCCGCCGACGTCATCGCGTACCTGAGAACGCTGTAAGTCAGCGTTCAGGCAGCGGCTTCTATCGGCGTGATCGGCAGCTCGAGCCGCGCGCCGTTGCGAACGACGATCAACGCAGTGCGCACGTCGATCGCGTCGCGTGTCAGAAGCCGGTGCAGATCGTCGATGCTCTTGATCGGCGTGTCGCCGAATCCCACGATCACATCTCCGACGAGGAGGCCCGCGCGCGACGCCGGGCTTCCTTCGACCACCGATTCGATCGCCACGCCGGTGTCGCCAGTCAGCATCGCTGCCCTCGCGATGTGACGCGGCACCCGAGTGTTGCGGCCGCTGACACCGACGAAGGCGCGTCGGACATGGCCTTCCTGCAGCAGCGCGGTCACGACCCGCGTGGCGGTGTCGATCGGCACGGCGAAACTCAGACCTTGTGTGCCCATGATGACCGCCGTGTTGACGCCGATGACGCGCGCCGCGCTGGTGACCAACGGTCCGCCGGAGTTGCCCGGATTGAGCGCCGCGTCCGTCTGAATGATGTTCTCCATCATTCGTCCCGTGCGCGCGCGGATCGATCGTCCTGTGGCGCTCACCACGCCGGTCGTGACCGTGTGATCGAATCCAAGTGGATGGCCCACAGCGACGACGAGCTGCCCCGGCCGAAGCGTCGCTGATCGACCGAGCTCGACGACGCTGAGTTGATCGGCCGAGATCCGCAGGACGGCGAGGTCGGTATCGGGATCGTCGCCGATGATGTCCGCCTCGTGACTGCGTCCGTCGGCGGTCGTCACATCGACGTGCGTAGCCTGGGAGACGACGTGGCTGTTGGTCAAGACGAGGCCGTCGGGCGTAAAGATGAATCCCGATCCCGACCCCGCGGGCCGCATGACTTGCGAACGTCGCGACGGTCTCATCGCGTCCACGCGGACGACAGCAGGACCGACCCGTTCGACGACCTCGATCACGGCTTGCGAGTAGGCATCGAGCAGATCGCCGTCCTTGATGTGATCTTGCGTCATAACGTCACCAATCCTCTCCGCACGCCTCGCCGGATTGCGGCGGCGCGGGAGCTCACGCCGAGTTTTCCGAGCACGGCGCTGACATGAAATTTCACGGTGTGCTCGCTGATCCCGAGCTCAGAGGCGATCTGCCGGTTGGAGCGCCCCGCGACGATGTGCTCGAGCACCTCCTGCTCGCGGGGGGTCAGCGGCTCGGCGAAGGCATCGGACAGGCGATCGTCGAACATGCTGTCGTCGCTCTTTGCGTCATCGCTCTTCGCATCGTCAGCGTCGAGAATGACGGCAGCCACGCCGTCGAGATCCTCCGCCGAGAGGCTGGCTTCAGCCGGGACATCTGCCCGCACGGTCCAGCCGGCGCTCTCGGCTTCCTGAATCAGCGCCCGACGACGCACAGAATCGCGGGCGACTACCACGACGGTCATGGCTACCTAGCGATAGGACGCTGTGATCATCGCGAGCGGTCCCGGTCA
The DNA here is from genome assembly GCA_035263125.1 of Vicinamibacterales bacterium. Classification (GTDB taxonomy): domain Bacteria; phylum Acidobacteriota; class Vicinamibacteria; order Vicinamibacterales; family UBA2999; genus Gp6-AA40. The sequence continues at coordinate 16,357 of DATFRP010000124.1, read as the reverse complement.
ACGCGCATCGGCGCTTCGTTCACCAACCGTCACCTCCAGTTTGACCGCCTGCAGTCCGCGAACCAGATGCAGCACTGAGACCTGGCCGACACGATCGCCGGTGAGATGTGCCGCGAGATCGGCGGGCCGTTTCGCTGCCGTATCGTCGATCGCGAGCAGGATGTCGCCGACGAGGACCTGCGCCTTGTCAGCCGGGCTCTCGGTAGCTATTGAGGTCACCAGCAGACCGCGCTCGGAACCATTGGAGCGCTGCCGAACCGGAACCGTCACCGGCATCGTGGTGATGCCGAGGTAGCCTCGTCGCAGGCGGCCGTGGCGCTTCAGGCTTTCAACGACGCGGCGCACGTCGGCTACCGGTATGGCGACGCCGCGCCCCCGTTCGAGTGCCGACGTCGACACGCCAACGACCTGGCCGCGCGGGTTGATCAGCGATCCACCCGAGAAACCTGAAAATGGTTCGAGCGTCGTGTGAATGGCGTGTTCGAGACGGAAGCCAGGCCAAACGTGGTGAGGACCCGAGAGCTGCGTCACGAAACCAGGATACGCGACCAGCCCCGACCAGCTCCGACCTACCGCGACGATGACTTCGCCGACAGCGGGAAGCTCGGTCGCAAAGGACGCCGGGGTCAATGTGGCGCCGTCCACCTGGAGAAGCGCGAGATCGGTTCCCGCGTCGCGGCCGACGATGCGTGCCGCGACCTCACCGGTCCCGGTCTGAATCCGCAGTTGATGATCGCCGTCGAGCAGGTGATCGGACACGACGACAGACTGCGGGTCGATGATCGTCCCGCTTGCGGCGCGCCCGCGCCGGCCGCGCGTGAAAGTCAATCCGGGTGCGGCGCCAGCCACAGCGGCGGCGAGATCACGAGAAAGTTGTTGTGCGAAGGGTTCAGACATGCCTCGAAGATACCGAGGCCGGCTTCCAATGGGATCAGCCGTACGACTAGGTAGAATGGGCACGTCGAAGGAGCCCCTCATGCGTAGAACTCAGGCCATAACCGTCGTCGCTACCCTCGTCGCGAGCTGTCTGGGCATCAACCCGTTGTCTGCTCAGCGCGGACCACAGGTGCCGCCGATGGTGAAGGAAGGCGCGACCGAAAAGATCTCCGACCACGTATACGTCATCCCGGACGGCAGCGTGCCGCTGGTGCCCAACGTCACCATCATCGTCGGCAACCGGACGACGCTGGTCATCGACACGGGCCTTGGCAAGCGCAACGGTGAGATCGTGATGCGCGAAGTCGGAAAGGTCAGCAAGAACAGCGATCTGGCCCTGGCGACGACACACTTTCATCCCGAACACGATCTCGGCGCGCAGGCGTTCCCACCCAACACGAAGATGTATCGCTCGCGCGATGAGCAGGCCGACATCGACGAGTCCGGCGCGGACATCTCGAAGCGGTTTGCAAGCTTCTCTCCGTTGACGGCCGAACTGCTGCAGGGTGCAGAGTTCCGCAAGGCCGACGTGCTCTTCGATAAAGAACAGAATCTCGATCTCGGCGGCGTGCGCGTCCGGATGATGGCGATGGGCACCAATCACACGCGCGGCGACACGGCGTTCTGGATCGAGCCCGATGCGATTCTCGTGTCCGGCGACGTGGTGATGACCACGATGCCGAACTTCACCAACCCGACGGCAAAGCTCTCGACGTGGCTGCAAAGCCTCAATCGCTTCGAGCAGCTGAAGCCCAAGCGGATCGTGCCGAGCCACGGACCGATGGGCGGCACAGAGATGATCGCGAAGTGGAAGACCTTCCTGACGACGGCCCAGACGCGCGCGGCGGAATTGAAGAAACAGGGCAAGAGCATCGACGAAACGGTCACCACGATCCAGGACCAGCTTCAGGACACGTACCCGAGGAACGCGATGGCCGGTGCAATTCGCGCGGCCTACAACGAAGCGCCCTGATCGATGTTCCCCCTCGTGCGTCAGGCGTGGCGGTCGTGGCGGGGCGCCAAAGGCGTGGCGCTGCTCGCCGCTTCTGCACTTGCGGCGGGCATCGGAGCGGCGACCGCCATCTACACCGTGGTCGATGCGGTGATGTTGAAGCCGCTGCCATACCGCGACGGCGATCGCTTCGTCGCGCTGTTCTCGGCCGAAACCAACGATCCGGTTCATTACGGATCGTTGCAGGCAGCGGATGCGCGTGTCTATCAGGAGCGAGTGGCCGCCTTTGACGCGTTCGGCTGGTTCCGCGAATCCTCGAAGAATCTCACGTTTGCGGGTGAGCCGCATCATGTCGAAGGCGTCGCAGTCACCGCGCCTCTTGTCGGGCAGCTGGGGGCGGCTCCCGCACTCGGGCAATGGTTCCGTGACGACAGAGGCGTCGTGATCTCGAACGGTCTGTGGCGCGAGCTCGGAAGCGATCAGACCATCGTCGGAAAACCGCTCACGCTCGATGGTCGCCGGTATACGGTGTCGGGAGTCATGCCCGCGGGCTTCCATCTGCCCGTCGTGGGAGTCACGTCTGCCGGTTTGCGAACCGATGTGTGGATGGCTCTCGACGTCAATGAGAATGCGGGTGGCGCCTACGTCGCCTACGCACGCCGACGCCCAGGCGTGACCGTTTCGCAGGCCGAGGCGGACGTCAAGCGCATCGCCGCTCAGATCGCCGCCGATGATCCCGTCGGTCATCGCGGATACACCGCGCGCCTGTTCGATCTGCGCGAGAGCGTCGTCAAGGAGATCCGGCCGACACTGATGCTTCTGGTCGCTGCCGCCGGTCTGCTGTTTCTGATCACGTGCGCCAATGCAGCAGGACTTCTGCTGGCGCGATCGGTGTCGCGGGCGCGCGAAACAGCCGTGCGGGTTGCCGTGGGGGCACGACGGGCCCAGCTCGCCGCCGTCTTCTTTGCCGAAAGCCTCCCGGTCGCGCTCGCTGGCGCATTGGGTGGTTTCATCCTGAGCATCACGCTCACGCCAGCGATCGTGACCATGGCGGCCGACTACCTTCCGAGGGCCGGCGAGGTCTCTGTGGACTGGAGCGTCTTGATCTTCCTGCTCGCGGCGGCGTTGCTGGCGACCGCGCTCTCCGCGATCGCACCACTCTGGCAAGCGATGAGGACCACGCCGAGCGAGGCGCTAGGCGATGGCGCGCGCGCATCGGCCGGTGCGCGGAGCCGCCGTCTCTCGCAGGCGCTCGTCGTTGCCGAGATCGCGCTTGCGTTCGGACTGCTGGCTGCGAGCGCGGAATTGATCATCCACCTCCGTGGTCTCTCTCGCACGGCCCCAGGGTTCGATGCCAACGAACTCGTGACGTTCGGCCTGAGTGTCCCGGGCGATCCCAGCCGGCGCGCCCCGTTTCAACGGCGGGTCGCCGACGCGCTGCGCGCGATTCCTGGCACGAGCGAGGTGGCGTTTACAAATCACTTGCCGATGGACGGCTGCTGCTTCGGCACGCGCATCTATCCGGACGGTCGTGCCGTGAGTGACACAGGCGAGACCAGAACAAGTGTGGTGTCTGTGAGTCCCGAGTACTTTCGGGTGCTGCGGATTCCGCTTCGGCGCGGGCGCTTGCTCACGGATCAGGACCTGAACGACACGCTGATCTTCGCGGTGATCAACGAGGCCGCGGCCCGGCGCTACTGGGGCGATCAGAATCCGGTCGGCGCACGCGGCAGGTTCAGTAGTCCTCGAGGGGATCCGCTCGAGGTCGTCGGAGTCGTGGGCGATGTGAAGAACGACGGGCCTGGCAATCCGACCGTACCGGAGGTGTACATCCTCAGCCCGATCAGCGCAGACGAGACAGTCGAATTCATCATTCGATCGACGGCGGCTCCTGCGGCCCTGGTCCCCGACGTCCGTCGCGCGATCCGCACCCTCGACCCAGAGCAGCCGATTCACGACGTGAGGACGATGCGCGCGATCGTGGCGGAGACGATGACGCTCGAGCGAGCTGGCGCATTCCTCACAACCTTCTTCGCCGCCGCCGCGTTGCTGCTGGCGACATTGGGCATCTATGGCGTCATCGCCTATTCGGTGCGACAGCGCACCGCGGAAATCGGAACGAGGATGGCGATTGGCGCGACCGCCCGGGACATCGTCGCGCTCATTCTTGGCGGTGGCGGGAAGATGGCGGCGTACGGCGTGCTGCTCGGTGGAATGGCAGCCGTTGGCGGTCTGATCGTTCTCTCACGCGCGCTCGGGATCAACGAGCTCGGGCCAACACCGTTCCTGTACTCGACAGCGATCGTCGGGACAGTGGCACTCGTCGGGTCGGCGCTGCCGGCTTGGCGCGCATCGCTGGTGTCGCCGATGGTCGCGATTCGCGGCGAGACATCGTCCATCCTCAGAGAAGCCGGGAAACACGTCGGGCGCACTGTCCGCGAACTGTCGCAGACGACCGCGGCGGCGATCGTGCCCCTGGGCACCTTGATCTCGGAGTTCGCGGCGTCCCTTCGTCAGGTCTCGACCGTGACCGATGCGACGAAGACTGCGCTGGCGGTGTTGAGGGAGCGCTTCGGTGCCGAGGCCGTCATGCTGCTCGAGAAGACCGCGACGGAGTATCGGGACAGCCGCCTCTCGATTCCTGCCAACGGAATCCTGCTGGAGCGATTGAAGCACTATCCACATCCGCTGGCGCTGACCGAGGGCGACTTCGACGCGTGGCGGCGGTGGGCGCGGGAACTCAAACCGCAGCACAGTGCGGAGATCGAGCGGCTTGCGGAGAGTGGGGCGCGACTGGCTGTGCCGCTCTCCACCAAGAACGAAATCGTAGGCGTCATGCTGCTTGGTGCACCGAACGGGCGCGACGGCTACACCGCTCAAGAGAGGGACCTCCTGAGCCACGCGGGAGACGTGTTCGCACTGATGCTCGAAAACGGCCGCCTCACCGATCGCGCGCTCGAGCAGGAGAAACTGCGGCGCGACCTCGCGCTCGCTGCCGAAGTCCAGCGACGTCTGCTTCCGCCGGAGCCGCCGCGAAGCGACACGGTCACGCTGACCGCGTTCACGCTGCCCGCGAGAAGCGTGGGCGGCGACTACTATGACTTCATCGATCTCGGCGTTGACGGCATCGGAGTGGCCATTGCCGACGTGTCGGGTAAGGGCGTCGCCGCGGCGCTCGTGATGTCGGTCGTGCAGGCGTCGCTCCGTGTGATTTCTTCCGATCGAAGCGTGACCGTCTCGCAGCTCGCCACGAGGATGAACGGCTTTCTGCACCAGTCCACTGGCGCCAACAAGTACGCGACGTTCTTCTACGCGCAGATTACCGAGGGGGCGCGACGGCTCCGGTATGTCAACGCCGGACACAATCCTCCATATCTGGTCCGCCGCTCTCGAGACGGCGTCGAGATCGCCGAGCTGACGGTGGGCGGTACCGTGCTCGGGCTCTTCCCGTCGGTGCCATTCGAAGAGGCGGCGCTCGATCTCTGCCCGGGCGACATCCTGGTGGCTTTTACCGACGGCGTGACCGAGGCGATGAACGCGGCAGGAGACGAGTTCGGTGAAGATCGCCTGAAGGAATTGCTACGATCGAACTCCGACGCGCTCCCCGCGGAGATCGCTTCACGGCTCAGCGACCGCGTCCGTGAATGGATCGGCGATGCGGAGCAGCACGACGATCTGACGTTCGTCGTCGTCGCCGTCAACCCGCGCGGCCTGTGACAGCGCGCGACCAGGAGACATGGACACGAATCTCGCCATCGGCCTGTTGTGGTTCATCGCGTTCCTGTTTTCCACGACCGTTCACGAAGCGATGCACGCGCTGGTCGCGTGGAAGGGCGGGGACCCGACGGCGTATCACGGAGGGCAGGTCTCGCTCTCGCCAATCCCGCATATCAAGCGGGAACCGATCGGCATGCTCGTGGTGCCGCTCGTGACCTCATTGACGCAAGGGTGGGCGATGGGGTGGGCGAGCGCGCCATACGATCCGCTCTGGGCGGAGCGTCACCCGCGACGCGCCGCGCTCATGGCCGCGGCCGGCCCGGCCGGAAACATCGCCATCGCGCTCGTCGCATTCGCGGGACTGAGGCTCGGCCTGATCGCCGGCTGGTTCGTGGCGCCAGAGCGAGCCGGGTTTCACACGCTCGTGGCCGACGCGGCGAGCGGCGAGCCGAACCTGTTCGGCACCGTCCTCTCGGTTCTCCTGGTACTGAACGTCATCGTCGGACTGTTCAACCTGCTGCCCCTGCCGCCGCTCGATGGCTTCTCGGTGATCACGATCTTCCTGCCCGAGGAACATGCCCAGCGTCTGCGCCAGATTCAGGCCAGCGGCGTCATGTCGATGGCTGGACTCTTGATCGCGTGGCAGGTGTTCCCGGTGATCATCCAGCCGCTGTTCTCCATGCTGTTGCGGCTGGTGCACCCGGGCGAGTCGTATTCTTAGTGGACCGTATGAACTGGAAGAGTACCGCCGACAACCAGCCACGACAGCGATCTACGGGCCGCGACAACGGAGCGGCCGGTCCCGATTCGCGAGGTACGCACCAGTAGATATGATTGACGTTCGGGCCTGATGTCATCGGAGCGTCCTCTGCACCTCGCATTTCTGGGATGCGGGTTCATCACCCGCGTGCACAGCCGCCACCTTCGGTCGCTGCGCCCCGACATCGTCTGCAGCTATGCGAGCCGCGACGGCGCGAAGGCCGAGGCGTTCCGTCAGCGCTACGATGGACGTGACAGCTTTGCGGGCTATGACGCAGCGATCGCGAGCCCGGGCGTCGATGCAGTGGTCGTAGCGGTGCCGCCGCGGTTTCATCTCGACCTGGCGATTCAGGCGCTCGCGGCCGGCAAACACGTCCTGCTCGAGAAGCCGGCGCTCGTCCGGACCGACGACTACCGCGCGGTCATCGACGCGCGCGTTCGCGCCAATCGCACGGTGCTGGTCGGGGAGAACGATCACTACAAGCCGCTCGCGGTGCGACTCCGGGGAATGCTGCGCGACGGGGTGATAGGCGATCTCGTGTTCGCGCAGTTCGTGACCGTGGCGCGACGATTAAAGACGGCGGACGACTGGCGCAACGATGAAGTGATGGCGGGCGGCGATGCCTTCTTCGAGGAGGGCATTCATTGGCTGCACCTGGCAGGAAGCCTGGGCCCGCGCATCGTGAGAATCGAAGGCTTCCGCCCCGCCCGATCGGCGGAGGGGCCGGACCGGCGCGCGAAGAGCATGATGGTGGCATTCGAATACGACACGGGAGCGGTCGGCTCGCTCTACTACTCGCGCGAGATTCCGTCGCTCCTTCTGGGGCTCCGCGTCTCGAAGTTGTTCGGGCGGGGGGGCGTCATCACCTTCGAGTCGAACGGCATCTGTATCTGGGCGAGGGGCCGGGGTGTGCCGCGGCTGGTCGTCCCCGGCGTCGTCGACATCCGCGGCTATCGGGCGATGTATCGTGACTTTCTGCGCGCAGTACGGACGGGCGCCGCTCCGGAGATGAGCCTCGAACGGGCGCTCGAGGATCACCTGCTCATGGAACGTGTTTACGCAAGCGTGGATCGACTCGTGCCTGAAACCGCGGTGAGGTAGGCGGCGTTTCTCCCTGATGCATACAGAACACTTCGATATCGTCATCATCGGCAGCGGAGCGGGCGGGGGCACGATGGCTCACGCGCTGTCGGATCATCCGGGTCGCATCCTCATCATCGAGCGCGGCGGCTTCATTCCACAGGAACCGGAGAACTGGGATCCGGAAGCGGTGTGGAAACGTCTGCGCTACCGGGCGACCGAGCGGTGGCTCGATTCGCAGGGAGAAGAGTTTCTGCCGTACACGCATTACTGCGTCGGGGGCAACACCAAATTCTGGGGCAGCGTCCTGTATCGACTGCGGCGTGAGGATTTTCAGGCCGTCGAGCACGCGGACGGCATCTCGCCTGCATGGCCGATCTGCTACGACGATCTTGCGTCCTACTACGACCGCGCCGAGCGCCTGTATCACGTACACGGCCAGCACGGCGTCGATCCGACGGAGGGAACGCGCAGTCCCTTTCCGTATCCGCCGATTGCCCATGCTCCCGAAATTGAGACGATCGTCGCGCAGCTGCGAGAGCAGGGGCTGCATCCCTCACCGCTTCCACTCGGACTCATCGAGCCCGGCGAGCGCGGCGGCTGCGTCCTCTGCAACACCTGCAATTCGTTTCCGTGCCGGGTTCACGCCAAGAGCGACGCCGACGTGATCTGCGTGAGACCGTCGATGAAGCGCGCCAACGTCACGCTGTGGACCAATGCGCGGGCGCTGCGCCTGCACACCTGCGCCACAGGCGACCACGTCGATGCCGTCGACGTGCAGCGCGCCAACGATACCGTGCGCGTCGAGGCGCCGTTGTTCATCGTGTCGTGCGGGGCAGTGAACTCGGCGGCGCTCCTGCTTCGCTCGACGAGCGCCCGGCATCCGCGCGGGCTCGCCAATTCCTCCGGCCTCGTCGGCCGGCGCTACATGGCGCACCTGGCGACGATGATGCAGGGGTTTCATCCCCTCCGGAAGAACGGCGCCGTATTTCAGAAGACGGTGGCGATCAATGACTTCTACTTGAGCGGTCCCGAGGCTGGACCTCCCCTCGGACAGATCCAGTCGCAGGGCCGCACACACGGCGTGATGGCGCAGGTCGTCGGAGATACCATCATTCCGCGGATTCCGTTATGGGCGTATGCGTATTGGGTGGATCACGGTGTGGACTGGCTGGCGATGTCCGAGGATTTGCCGCGCGATGACAATCGCGTCACCGTGGAAGCGGACGGCCGCATCCGGATTCACTATCAACCGAACAACGTTTCGGCGCACGAGCGGCTCGTGAAGGAGGCGAAACGCATCCTGAAGCAGCTCGGATTCTGGATCGTGATGACGCACTCGCACCAGACCAGAAACACGACGCACCAGTGTGGGACGCTCTGCTTCGGTCGCGATCCGGCCCGCTCGGTCCTCAACCCGTTCTGCCGCACACACGACGTCGACAACCTGTACGTCGTCGACGCGTCGTTCTTTCCCTCGTCGGCGGCGATGAACCCGGGGCTGACGATCGCGGCTCAGGCGCTGCGTGTGGCCGACCATCTCAAGAAGACGCGACTGTCATGAGAGCTCGATCGTTCAGCCACGTCGGCATCACGGTGTCCGACTTCAACACGGCCGTGCGTTTCTACTGGGAGGTGTTCGGTTGTCCGCTCGTGGGCGTCGCCGACACGCCGCCGGAGCGGGTTCGGACGTTCTTCGGCGTCGAAGGACCCGCGCCGTCCTGCAAGATCGGCTGGATTCGCGTGCCTGGCGGAGGCGTCGTCGAGATCTTTGCGTTCGAGCCGAAGCAGCCGGCCGCCGCCGTGCCGTGGAATCGAGTGGGTCTGACACACATGTCGTTCAACGTGAGAAACCTCCCGCGCTGGTACGACTACCTCGTGAGTCGAGGCGTGGAGTGCGTGAGCAAACCCGAACGCTCGCCGCGCGGACACTCGTTCTTCTTCGTCAAGGACTTCGACGGCAATCTGATCGAGTTGATGGACCTCGGCCACATGCACTACGTCCTGGGATGGCTCGGGCCGCTCGGAGGGTGGTTGTTCCGACGCGGAAGATACCGGCAGTACTACTTGGAGAAGGCTGACTCCTCGAACGTCGCCCAGCGTTGATCGGAGAGCTCACGGAGTTTACGGAGACACGGATCAACAGGAGAAACGGAGAAACGAAGGACGAACGGAGCTGACTGCTAACGCGCGAATGCTGCGCGGGTGGGGGCGCCGGCCGACGGCCGGCGCAGGGATGAGAGCCGTCCACGAAAACAAACGCGTTCAGTGACTCCGGTGCGTTTGTTTTCGCGGACGACTCACATCCCATCGCGCGCTCAGCGCGCGACCCACCCGCGCCAGAGTCGTGTGAGGGCGAGGTCCTCCGTCCGTTCTCCGTTTCTCCGTTCCTCCTGTGATCGATCCTCGATAACACCAGCTCACACACCCTCAGCCAAAGGCCGCACCGATCGCTGCCTCGACGCCCGGCGTATACACTACGCCCTCGATTCCCATCGTACGTGCAGCCTCGATGAGGTCGGCGCGATCGTCGACGTAAAGACATTCGTGCAACGGTACGTCAAGGGCGGCGCGCAGGCACGCGTCGAAGAAGCGCGCGTCGGGCTTGCGGCAGCCGACGCGGAACGAGAGCACCTCGTGATCGAAGAGATCGAGCGTGCGCGCGAAGAGCGGTCGGAACCACTCGTAGTGGAGCTCGTTGGTGTTGCTCGCGAGCACGAGCCGCACGCCGCGCCGCTTCAGATCAGCGAGCACGGTCGCCATCGCTTCGTTGGGCGCGTAGATGTCGTTCCACGCGCGCGCGATCTCGACGTCAGTCCCGTGCAGGCGCAGGAGGCTGCGAAGAAGCGCGATGAATGCGGGTGTCGAGATCCGGCCGCTGTCGTAATCGTCTTCGAGCGCAGTCCGGAAGACGCCATCGAAGGCCTCCTGCGGATCGAGCGGAGGCTGCGCCAGTCGAGCGAGCCGGCGGGCCGCTTTGGTGTGGTCGAAGAAGGCGATCACGTTTCCGAAGTCGCAGAGGAGGCACCGGGCCCTCATATGGTGGGGAAGTCAGTATAGGATCACGCCCCCAGTTGCTGGCGCTCTCTTTGCCTGAACCAATGATGACGATGTCTGCCGTTCGCGCATTACAAATCTCGTCTCGACGCTTTTCCTGGCCCGAAGTGATCTTGCTCGCCTTTGTGAGCGTGCAGGTGCTCGACGGCGTGATGTCCTATATCGGCGTTCATCGGATTGGCTGGATGGAGGGCAATCCGCTGGTCGGGTGGTACCTCAATGTGCTCGGCCCCGCGCTGGCGTTCACGCTCGTGAAACTGTTCGCCGTCGCGTGCGGCTCGCTGTTGTATTTCAGGGCCCGACACGGCACGGTCGCCGCACTCACGGTCTTCTACCTGGCATTTGCCGTCGTCCCCTGGGCGCACGTGATCGGCGTGTACGGCAGCGCCATCCGCTAGACTGCGGACGAATAGGTCCGCCTAAAGGCGGACTACGTACGAATAGGTCCGCCTGAAGGCGGACACTACGTACAATGCGGTCATGTATTCCGCATTCCTGCTGGTTCACTCCACACTCCGCTGGGTCGTCCTCGTGCTCGCCCTGATCGCGCTCGGTCGCGCGATTCGCGGCGTAGTGGGGCGTCTCGAATGGAAGTCCGGCGATCAGGCCATTGGCGCGTGGTTCACCGGCTCGCTGGATCTGCAGATGCTTCTCGGATTGGTGCTCTACATCTTTCTCAGCCCGATCACACGCGAGGCGTTTGCCGATATGGGGGCGGCCATGCGCAACACGCCGCTCAGGTTCTTCGCCGTGGAGCACACCGCCGGGATGATCGTCGCAGTCGTCCTTGCCCATATCGGCCGCGCCCGCAGCAAGAAGGGTACGGACGCTGTGCAACGCCACCGGTCGGCGCTCATCTTCTACGCGCTGGCGCTGGTGGTCATCGTGCTGTCGATTCCGTGGCCCGGCACGCCCGGTGGTCGACCTCTGCTGCGGGGTCTCGAGCAGACGGCTCAGGGGGCTGACCCCGTCAGCGCGCGTACAGCCCGAAACCACGCGCCTTCGCATCCGATCGAAGCGCGGCGCTGAGGGCAGCGCCAGACGCGAGCGATCGCCGGGCTTCGATTTCGGCGGCTGCGCGTCGCGCGTCGAACTCGTAGCGTGGAATGCCGCGTGTGGCGGCATCGCTCCGAATGGCATCCAGATCCTTGAGCGCCGCGGCCACGTTGCCGGCTCCACGCACTCGAGCGGCAGCGATGCCGATCGGCAGGCGCGCCAGCACGTGTTGCGGATTGCGCACGAGCATCTGCGCGCGATCGACTTCGCGCTGGGCGAGATCGATGCGGTTCTGTGCGAGCAGCGCCAGCGCCAGCGATGCCCTGGCGATCGCCTCGTTGTCGGGAGCGGCCTGACCCGCGAAGACGGTGGCTGCATCGCGCGCGAGGCGTTCGGCTTCGGACGCACGTCCTTCCTCGAGCGCCACACCGGCGAGGGCCATCCGGCTTTCGGCGGCGGTGCCTTTTTCGCCGAGCTCGGTCCGTACGGCAAGCGCCTCCTGATGGAGCCGCCGCGCCGTGGCAAGGTCGCCCTCGACGTGTGCGATCTCCGCAAGCTCGTAGAGCGAGTACGCCACCGGACGACGACGATCGAGCTTGCGATCCATCGCGAGCGCTTCGTTGAGTGATTGCTTCGCGGTCGTGAAATCACCCTGCCCGGACGAGATCACACCGAGCCCGAACAGAGAGGTCGCGACGCTGGCGGGATCATCGATGCTGCGACGGATCCGCAGCGCCTCCTCGCTGGTGGCGCGGGCCCGGGCGAGCAACCCCTGCAGTCGAAGCGACTCGGCGGCGTTGTGAAGGGCGCGCGCCATGCTGCGGCGATCGCCGATCTCGCGGCTCATCGCGGCCGCCTGCTCGTAGTTGTCGGATGCCTCCTGGAGATCGCCCATGTCGAGCAGCACGTTGCCGATGTTGTTCAGCGAAATGGCGGTGTCGACCCGGTCGCCGATCTCACGGCGGATCGCAAGCGACTCCTGATTCATCTTGAGGGATGCGCGCAAATCTCCTGCGCGCCGCCGTTGAATCGCCATGTTGTTGAGGAAGCGTGCCACGAGATCCTGCGTGCCGATGGCGCGTGCGATCGCGAGGCCCTCCTGGTACAGAGCGGCGGCGCGCTGAGTCTGCGGCCCGTCGGAGATCGCGCTGGCGATGTTGTTGAGTGTCCGCGCCACTCCCGCGCGATCACCTGCGTCTGCGAAGATCGTGCGCGCCTCTTCGAACAGACTGACGGCCCGATCGGTTTGCCCTTGACGCAGCGCCGCAGCACCCTGACGAAGCCGCGCGCTTGCGACGAGGAGCCTGGCACCCTGTGCCTCGCCAGCCGTACTCGCGGCATCAGCCGCGGTCTGGGCACGTTTGAAGTCCGACAACGTCTCGGCCGCAGCCGCCTCCGCCAGGGCGAGTCTCGGATCGTTCGTGCCGGGAAATCGCCGCATGAAGTTCTCGATCGTCGCCAGGGCGTTCCTGGCGTCGCCCGCCGCGATCTGGGCGTTCGCCAGTCGCAGCGAGTACTCGATGTCGTCGGGAAAGAAGGTGGCGAGTGTCTGCCAGATCGCGATCGCCTCCTTCCACGAACTCGACATCTCACGATGGGTCGCTTCGACCTGCAGACGATCGGCTCTCGGGAGATCGTTCGATCGTTCGAAGGCGTGGGCGGCAGCCGTGCGTGCGCGCTCGTCGTAGCCGAGCGCCGACCACGCAGTGGCAAGTGCGGCGTGTGCGAGCGGGAAAGCTGGATCGGTGTCGACCGCACGCTCGAGCAGCGTGCGCGCACCAAGCGCATCGAACCGCCTCAGATGCTGCAGTCCGTCTGCGTATAGACGAATCGCCTCGGGCGAGCCGGGCCGCGACGCCCGGGCCGATTGCAGCGCGGCGGGCACGGCATCGACGCCGAGGCGGCCGCGCAGACGGCTGCCCGCTCGTGAGACGACGTCGAGCAGTTGTGCCGACCGGCCAGTCTCGCTCACGAGCCACACCCCCGATCCATCACGCGAGTCCTGCAGTCGGATGTCGACGCGGAGCGTGGCATCGCTGCCTTCGCCGACGGTGACATAGGAGCCGAACACCACGAGGTCGGTTCCGAGATTCCTGCGAATACGCGTCAGTGTTTCAGGGGCGTATGAATCCGTGTCGGCAAGAGCCAGATCCGTCTTCATGCGCGTGACCGTCTCGCCCGGGATCGTGCGGAGCCGTTCGCCCGCAGCAAGCTCGGTCGTCAACATCTCGGCGAGCGCGGTCGACAGCCAGTCGGCATCGCGGCGCCCGGCCAGGTTCCTGAACCCGAGCACAGCGATCGAAGGACGCGTGCGATCGATCACTCCAGTGGCGGCACGCGTCGTCGGCAGTTCTGCGCGAGGAGTCACCGGCCAGCGCCACCACAGAATGGCCGCCGCGCTGAGGACGACAGCGGCCATGGCCAATCCCATCACTCGTCGAGTGAACGCCGTGTGTGCCTCTGCTGCGGGGTCGAGTGCATCGATGAAGGCGCGCGCGGCCGGAAAGCGATCGCCAGGTTCTTTCGAGAGGCATCGCACGATCGCGCGATCCCACGCGATCGGGATCGTCGGCACCAGTGAGCGTGGCGGCCGCGGCGGTTGCGACAGTCGGGTGATCGCGACGGCCATCGGCGTGTTGCCGGAGAACGGGCGCTCGCCGGTCAGCATCTCGTACGCCACCAGCCCGAGCGCGTAGATATCGGTCGCCGGGGTGACCGGTTTTCCCTCGATCTGCTCGGGCGCCATGTACTCGGGCGTTCCGACCAGATCACCCGTCATCGTGATCGACGCTCCGGAGACCACCGCCTCATCGAAGCGATAGGCAAGGCCGAAATCGGTGACGACGGCTCGCGTGGGTTGATCACCGCGGCCAGGGAGCAGCATGACGTTCGAGCTCTTGAAGTCGCGGTGCACGACGGCTGCCGCATGGGCGGCGGCGAGCGCGTCGGCCATCTGCGTGAGGAGCGGCCGCGCCTGCTCGGGCGTCAACCTGCCGTGTCGCTTGAGGTGATCCTTCAGCGTCTCTCCCTCGAGCAGCTCCATTGTCACGAACGTTGCGGCGGCCGGGTCGTTTGGCCCGCCGTCGACCGGTTCATGACGGAAGAGATCGAAGATGCGGCAGATGTTCGGATGGGTGACCTTGCGCGCCAGCTGCACCTCGCGCCTGAAACGCTGGTGCGCTCGCTCGTCGATGGCAATTTCCGGACGGATGGTCTTGACCGCGACCCGTTCGCCAAGCGTCCGATCGTCAGCCTCGTACAGCTCGCCCATTCCTCCACGCGCGATGAAACGCGTGACCCGAAAGCGGTCGCAGAGGAGGTCGCCGGCCCGGAACATCAGGACACGCGCGGAGGTGTGCGTGTCATCAGCGTCGCGGTGATCTGGGTGATCGTGACGAGGCGGGGGAGTCATTCAGGGGATGCGTCGGGCGCTCGCGAGCCAGGGCAATTATCCTCTATGCACAGGCGTGCAGACCTGCCTCGCCGAAGCCTGAAGCTATAATCCAGTCTTCCCATGCGCGTGGCTCGTCGGTTTCTGATTCGCGGTCGCGTGCAGGGTGTCGGGTTCCGCTATTTCGCGCGTGACGTCGCCCTCCGAGAAGGCGTAACCGGGTGGGTGCGGAACCTGCCCGACGGGCGCGTCGAAGCGCTCGTGGAGGGCGAGGTGGAAGCGGTCACCCGTGTCGAGCGAGCCCTTCGCACGGGTCCGGGAGGTGCGCGGATCGATTCGGTGTTCGTCGATACCGAAGAAGCCAGCGCGACCTACAAGACGTTCACGATTGATTGACGGGGGAGACGACAGAGAGCGCATGGACCTCAAACAACACATCCGACACGTGCCCGATTTTCCAAAGGCCGGCATCCTCTTCTACGACATCACGACGCTCCTGCGTGATCCGGAAGGGTTCAAGGTGACGATCGAGATGCTGTCGGCCCCGTTCGTCGGAAAGGGCATCGACGCGGTTGTCGGCATCGAGAGTCGCGGGTTCATTCTTGGCGCGGCGGTCGCGCATCGAATCGGGGCGGGCTTCATTCCGATCCGCAAGCCGGGCAAGCTGCCCTCGACCACGATCAGAGAAACCTATGCGCTCGAGTACGGCACCGATACGCTGGAGGTCCACGATGACGCCGCGAAGCACGGACAGCGCATCCTGATCGTCGACGACGTGCTGGCGACCGGCGGGACGGCGGCGGCTGCGGCGCAGCTCGTGAAGAAGCTCGGAGGCGAACTGCACGGCCTCGCGTTCCTGATCGAGCTCGGATTCTTGAACGGACGATCCAAGCTGTCTGGCGAAGAGGTGTTCTCGGTGCTGCAGTACTGAAACGCTGAACGGCAGGCGCAGACGCACGCCTCCGGCCCCTGCCCCCGGACGTCCAATCAGCGACGATCAGGGCGCGCGATACACCACGCCCTCTTCGGTATGGTTCGACCAGTGGTGTCCCAGCCAGCCGCCGAAGGTCGTCGCGCCCGCGAGCGCCACGTAGGCCACTCCTTCGTCCGCTCCACCCAGGCCGGGCACGACGCCGAATGAGAATCCCACCCACACACCGATGATCACGCCGGCGAGCGACCCGCGGGCAACAACGGGTCCGCGAATCTCGTGAACGGCTTCGCGGGGAAGCGTCTCGACCACATCAGCCAAGGCAGCAATCCTGCGGTCAGAGACGAACAGCCCGTCGCGCCCGAGTCGCACGCGTCCCTGCTGAAACGAGCTGCCTTTTTGCAGCGCGGCGAAGTTGTTCGGGTGACGAGCCGCCATGTCCCGCAACTCCTGCATCGCGGATGCCGGCAGCGATGGAACTTCGAGGCTGAGGACGATGACTTGCGAAGCATCGGCCGACACGAAGATCCGATGATG
>DATFRP010000123.1:0-44849 GCA_035263125.1 Vicinamibacterales bacterium | reverse complement strand
GCCTTATCAACCCCACCAGCCTTGCTAGTACGGCGCCCTTTCAGATAGTCTGATCGGGACATGTTCGCCGTTCTCCATCACGCGCATCACCATCGCCACGGCCATTGCGGCCGGCCGGCCGGACTGCGCGCGCGCGAGAACTGAACGCCCAGGCAACAAGACCTGAGCCCGCGACCAAAGCAGCCCCGCCGGACACCAGGCGGGGTTTTTTTTGTACGGCGCCGGACTCTGAACTTGAAACTCGGAACGCGTGAACCTTGAACCATCTATGGACTTTTCAAAACTCGACGGCCTCATCCCCGCGGTCGTGCAGGACCACACGACCGGCGAGGTGCTGATGGTCGGCTTCATGAACGAAGACGCCTGGGACGTCACTCGCCGTACTGGATACGTCACGTTCTACAGCCGGACACGACAGAAGCTCTGGACGAAAGGGGAGACGTCCGGCAATCGACTGGCAGTGCGCGACATCTTCATCGACTGCGATGACGACACGGTGCTCGTCAAAGCGGAGCGTCTCGGCGACGGCAACGTCTGTCACACCGGCGAGCGCACGTGTTTCTTTCAACGCGCCGAAGGGATCACGATTCCATGACGCTCAAGCTTGGTCTGCCGAAAGGCTCACTGCAGGACGCGACGATCCAGCTGTTCGCACGGGCAGGCTTCAACATCTACGTGAGCACGCGGTCGTATTTCCCCTCGATCGACGACCACGAGATCGAATGCATGCTGATCCGCGCACAGGAGATGACCCGCTATGTGTGCGAAGGCGTGCTCGATGCGGGGTTGACCGGGCTCGACTGGGTGGCCGAGCATCGGCACGGCCGCGATGCTCACACCTGCGTCACGAGCCTCGCCGATCTCGTCTACTCGAAGCAAAGCTTCGGGAAGGTGCGGTGGGTGCTGGCTGCACCCGAGGACTCGCGCTTCAAGACGCCGCAGGACTTCGCCGGAGCGGTCGTGGCGACCGAGCTGGTGCAGGTCACGCGACACTACTTCGATCGCCTCGGCGTCAAGGTGAAGCGCGTCGAGTTTTCGTGGGGAGCCACCGAGGTCAAGCCGCCGGTGCTCGCCGACGGCATCGTGGAAGCGACTGAAACTGGATCCACGCTGCGCGCGAACCGGCTGCGGATCCTCGACACGGTGATGGAATCGAACACGCAGCTCATTGCCAATGAGTCGGCACTCGAGGATGCATGGAAGCGGACGAAGATCGAGAACATCGCGCTGCTGCTGCGTGCGGCGATCGAGGCGCAGGGACGTGTCGGGCTGATGCTGAACGTGCAGCGGGCCGACCTCGACAACGTGCTCGCGCTGCTGCCTGCACTGCAGCGGCCGACCATCTCGTCGCTCAGTGAGGGCGAGTGGGTCGCCGTGAACACCATCATCGAAGAACGAACCGTGCGCGACCTGATCCCCAGGCTGAAGGCGGCCGGTGGCCAGGGGATCGTCGAGTATCCGCTCAACAAGATTGTGGTTTGAGCATGATCAGAATTGTTGAAGCCGGCGATGACGTCGCAGTCACAGCGCTGCTGTGGCCCGCGCGCGATCAGGATGATGAGACCGATCGGCGTGTCGCCGAGATCGTGTCCAACGTCCGCAACGATGGGGAGGCTGCCCTGCTTCGTTACGCGCGCGACTTCGATCGTCTCGACGGTCCACTCGAGATCACGCGCAAAGAGATGCAGGCTGCCGCAAAGACCGTGGCCGCGGATGTGCGAAAAGCGATTCGTGTGGCGGCGCGGAACATCCGGGTCGTGGCCAGCCGTCAGGTGCCGCGTGGCTGGCGAGTCAAGGTCGATTCGGGTATCACAGTCGAACAACGGGTCGTCGCGCTCGATCGCGTCGGCTGCTACGTTCCCGGTGGACGCTATCCGCTTCCGTCGACGCTGCTGATGACGGCGATTCCTGCGGCTGTCGCCGGCGTGAAAGACGTCATCGTCGCATGTCCGAAGCCGGACGCGGTGGTCATGGCGGCAGCGCTCGAGGCGGGTGTCTCCCGGCTGTTTCGCGTCGGTGGTGCGCAAGCCATCGCGGCGCTCGCGTATGGCACGCAGTCGGTCCCTCGCGTCGACAAAATCGTCGGCCCAGGCAACCGCTATGTTGCCGCTGCGAAGGCGCTCGTCGCGGCCGACTGCGGTATCGATTTCTATGCAGGGCCTACTGAGATCCTGATCGTTGCGGCCAGGGGACCTGCCGAGTGGATCGCCGCAGACCTCATCGCCCAGGCGGAGCACGATCCGGATGCGCGGGCCGTCCTCATCACCCCGAGTCGGGCACTGGCATCACAGGTCGCCAGCGTCATCGACAGGACGATGCCGACGAGCGGCCCGGCGGCCGAGTCGATCCGCCTGCACGGTGGCATCATCGTCACGACATCGATCAAGGAAGCGATGGCACTGGCCAACGATGCCGCGGCGGAGCATCTCGTGGTCGATGATGAGAAGCTCGCGTCGCAGGTTCGGAGCGCGGGCTCGGTCTTCGTGGGCAGCTGGTCGGCCCAGGTTGCCGGCGATTACGCGATCGGATCGAATCACGTGCTGCCGACTGCAGGAGCAGCGCGGGTGCGCGGAGGGCTGTCGGCCGCCGACTTCGTCAAGCAGATCACCGTCCAGCGGCTGTCGCGCCGCGGGCTGTCGGCGATCGGTCCGAGTGTGATCGCGCTTGCACGCGCCGAAGGATTGACCGCGCACGCCGCGTCGATCGCTACGCGATTGGCCAAGACATCTGGTCCGGCCAAAGCCGGCCACTACGTGTGAGACGCTGATGCCGATTCAAGGTTACCCGGATCCGGGCGAGGGACTCCGGCTGCACCTCAACGAAAACACGGGCGGCTGCTCCGCGCGCGTGCTCGACGCAATCCGCAGGGTGCGGACGGCGGACGTCTCGACCTACCCGTCCTATCCGGCGGTCGTCCGTGCCTGTGCTCGTCATTTCGAGGTTGATCCCGACTGGGTGCTGCTGACCAACGGCCTCGACGAGGGCATCCTGATGGCGGCGGTCGGACACATTGCGCGCACGCGGGCGTTCGACGCCGAAACGATCATTCCGCTTCCCGCTTTCGACCCGTATCCGAACTCGACCTCCGCGGTCGGGGCCACCGCCATCCGCATTCCGCCCGAGGCTGGCTTCGTGTTTCAGACCGAGGCGGTCATTCGCGCCATCACGCCGCGCACGCGGATGATCTTCCTGAACACGCCGAACAATCCGACCGGGCAGCTCATCTCGATCGCCGATCTGATGCGGATCGCCACCGCAGCTCCGCACGCGATTGTCCTGATCGACGAGGCCTACATCGAGTTCGGCGGCGAGACGTTCCTGCCCGAGCTGTCGAAGTGCCCCAACGTGCTCGTCGGCCGGACGTTCTCCAAGGCGTACGGACTGGCGGGGATGCGCGTCGGAATCGTGATCGGACAGCCGCCAGCGCTCGACGCGGTGCGTGCCGTGACGCTTCCCTTCAACGTCAACGCGGTCGCGATGGCCGCGACGCATGCCGCCCTCGAGGACCACGACTTTCTTCCGCGCTATGCCGCGCAGGTCGCCGAATCGCGCGAACGCTTGTACGCGGCATGCCGCGGGCTTGGCCTCGAGTTCTGGAAGAGCGCCGCCAACTTCGTGCTCGTACGAGTGGGTGATGCGGTGCCGCTCTTCGTCGACGCGCTCGCGTCCCGGCGCGTACACGTCCGGGATCGTTCGAAAGACCCGTCGACGCCAGGCTGCATCAGGATCACCGCCGGCATCACGGACCACACCGATGCTGCCATCGACGCGCTCGAGTCGGTGGTGGCGGGAAGGCGCCTGCGATGAGCCGTTCGACGAGCTTCGATCGACGGACGACCGAGACGCAGATCAGCGGGCGTCTGACGATCGAGGGACATGGGCGCTACGACGTGCGAACCGGCATCCGTTTCTTCGATCACATGCTCGAGCTGTTCACCCGGCATGGTGGCTTCGATCTCACGCTGCACGCCCAGGGCGATCTCGACGTCGACCAGCATCACACCGTCGAAGACGTCGGCATCGTGCTCGGCGAGTCGGTCCTCAAAGCGCTGGGCGACCGCAAAGGGATCAATCGCGCCGGATACTTCGTGATGCCGATGGACGAGACACTCGCCGTCGTCGCGATCGATTTGAGCGGGCGGCCGCACGCGGTGGTCGACCTCAAGGTGCGCACCCGACTCGTCGGCGACCTGCAGAGCGAGCTCGTGCACGACTTCTTCGACGGCTTCGCGTCGGGCGCGCGCGCGAACGTGCACGCCAAAGTGCTGTACGGCCGTTCGAGCCATCACCACATCGAGGCGGTGTTCAAGGCGTTCGCGAGAGCGCTGCGAGTGGCGTGCGCCAGGGATGCGCGGATGGCGAGAATGCTGCCGAGCACGAAGGGGCTGCTGTGATCGCGCTGGTGGACTACGGTGCCGGCAATCTGACATCGGTGAAGAAAGCGCTGTCGTCGCTGGGCGCGTCCTTCACGGTGCCGTCATCTCCCGACGAGTGCCGGCGCGCCAACGCGGTGATCGTGCCGGGCGTTGGCCATTTCGGCGCGACGGCGAGGCTCGACGCCCGATGGCGAGACGCGATCGCCGACGCGACGCGGGCGGGCACACCGCTGTTCGGTATCTGCGTCGGCATGCAGTGGCTCTTCGAGGGCAGCGACGAAGCGCCCGGCGTGGACGGTCTTGGCGTGATGTCCGGGCGCATCACGCGCCTCGCCGGCAATGCCGACGAGCGGCTCAAGGTGCCGCATGTCGGCTGGAATGCGTTGACGCTGACCGGCTCCGCGCGGCTGCTGGCCGGGCTCGCGAACGGCTCGCAGGTGTACTTCACCCACTCGTATGCTGCGCCCGTCACGACGGATTGCGTCGCGTCGACGACGCATGCGAACACGTTTGCGTCGGTCGTCGAGCGCGGCGACATCTTCGGCGTGCAGTTTCACCCCGAGAAGTCGGGGGACGTCGGGCTGCACATTCTTCGCAATTTCCTCGAGATCTGCCGCTAATGGACAGGATCAACCCAAAGCGAACGGTCGACGACCGGCTTAGACCGCGAGCGATCAGCCGCGACAAAGGAGCGGCCGGCAGTAACGACGGACGCGCGTACCAGTAATGTTGTCGCGACGAATCATCGCCTGCCTCGACGTCCGCGACGGACAGGTGGTCAAGGGCGTGCAGTTCCAGCAGCTCCGACACGCGGGCGATCCCGGCGAGCTCGCCCGGCGCTACAACGTCGAGGGGATCGACGAGGTCGTCGTGCTCGACATCACCGCGACGCTCGAAACGCGTCAGGCGCTGGCGCGCACGATCCGCTCGGTCGCGCGCGAGATCTTCCTGCCGCTCACTGTCGGCGGCGGCATCCGATCGGAAGCCGATGCCGAAGCGGTGATCGAAGCCGGTGCCGACAAGGTCAGCCTCAACACCGCCGCACTCCGCCAGCCGGATCTGATCACGACGCTCGCAGGTCGGTACGGCAGTCAGGCGGTGATCGTCGCCATCGATGCCAAGCGCAGCGCCGACGGCTTCGCCGTGTTCGTGCGCAGCGGCACGACCGACGCCGCACGCGACGCCGTCGCCTGGGCGCGCGAGGCCGAGCGCCGGGGCGCCGGTGAGATCCTCCTGACGTCGATGGATCGAGACGGCACCAAGGCCGGCTTCGACTGCGAGATGACGGCGGCGGTCTCCGACGCCGTTGAGATTCCGGTCATCGCCTCTGGCGGGGCGGGGACGTTCGACCATTTCGTCGACGTCTTCACCCGGGGCCACGCCGACGCCGCGTTGGCCGCCTCGATCTTTCATTATGCGGAATCGAGCGTGAGCGATTTGAAGCAGCACCTGCGCACGCAGGGCATCCCCGTCCGGCTCTGACATGCTGATTCCATCGATCGATCTGCAGGATGGCCACGTCGTGCAGCTGATTCAGGGGGAGCGGCTCGCGATCGAGGCGCCGAGCCCCGAACCCTGGATCGAGCGCTTCTCGCGCTTTCCTCGCGTGCAGCTCATCGATCTCGATGCCGCCCGTGGCCGTGGTGACAACACCGCCCTCGTGACCGAGATCTGCGGCCGCCTGCCCTGTCGCGTCGGCGGCGGCATTAGAACCATCGACCGTGCACGCGAGGTGCTTTCGAGCGGTGCGCATGCGGTCATCGCCAGCTCGGCGCTCTTCCGGGAGGGTGCGGTCGACGTCGCATTCGCGCGCGCCCTGGCCGACGCGATCGGCGCCGATCGCGTGATCGCCGCCGTCGACAGCCGCGGCGGACAGGTCGCGATTCACGGATGGAAGACGCTGCTGCCGATCACCGCCGTCGACGCGGTGCGCGCGCTCGAGCCGTACTGCGCGGAATTCCTGTACACCCACGTCGACACCGAAGGCCTGATGCAGGGCACCGACATGAACGCGATCCTGGCGGTGAAACACGCGACCACCCGTCGCGTGACCGCTGCCGGCGGCATCACGACCTGGGCCGAAATCGACACGCTCGACGCCGCCGGTGTCGACGCTGTCGTCGGCATGGCGATCTACACGGGGCAGCTGCCTTTAGAAAGGCCCCAGGGCTCAGGGCTCAGGCCTCAGGGCTCAGGGCCCGGGTCTCAGGGCTGAGGCCTTGCTTTTTACGCTGATCAACGTAACCATTACGCCGACCGACGTAACGTGCAGAACCCCTTCGTCTATGGCGAGGTCGTACCCGGCGAGGCCTTCGTGGACCGCGAGACGGAGCTCGATCGGCTGATCGGCGACCTGGCCGAAACCCAGAAGATCTTTCTGATCTCCCCGAGGCGATACGGCAAGTCCTCGCTGATTCGTCTGGCGCTGGCCGCACTCAACCGGCGCGGCGCGCTGACGATCGATGTCACCGTCAGCAGCTACAGCTCCTATCTGGCGTTTCTCGAGGGTTACGCGCGCGCCCTGGCGACGGTCGAGACCCGGTGGGAGCGCGCCCGCAACTGGCTCATGAGCGTCATCTCGTCGACGCGTCCCGAGGTGCGCTACGAGCAGGAAGAGTCGGGTCCGGGTCGGCTGACCGTCGCCTTCCCTCTCGTGCAATCCGACCGCGACATGAATCGGGTCGCCAACGAGGTGTTCGCCCTGCCCGGCCGGCTGGCCGCCGAGCGCAAGCGCTCGGTCATCGTCGCCCTCGACGAGTTCCAGGCGATCGAAGGCTTCAATGGCGGCAGCGTCGAGCACGCGCTCCGCGCCGCGGTGCAGCTTCAGCGTCGCGTCGGCTACGTGTTCGCGGGTTCGGAACCCAGTCTGATGGAGAAGATGATCGGGCCGAAGCGGCCGTTCTACAAAGCCGGTCCGGTGATGCGGCTCGGCAAGATCCCACCTGATATCTTCGCCGACTTCATCGAGTCGCGCTTCGTACGCACCGGCGTCCGCGCCGATGCCGGCGTCGGCGCCGCGATCGTCGAGCTCGCCGGCAATCTGCCCTACGACGTGCAACGCCTCGCGCACGAAACGTGGGATGACATCAAGAGCGCCGGGGGCCGGCGAGTGACGCTCGAGCACCTGCATGCAACGCTGGCTCGTCTGCTCTCGGAACAGGAAACCTTGTTTGAAACCGTCTGGCAGCGCCTGACCCTTGCCCAGCGCGCCGTGCTGCGTGCCGTGGTTCTGCAGGAGGGGCGCGAACTGCTCTCCGTCGACACGCGCGGACGCCATCGACTTCGTGGGCCGTCGAGCGTGCAGACGTCGCTGACGGCTCTCGGCAAGCAGGACCTCGTCGTGAAAGAGGGCCCGAAGTACGTGGTGGTCGATTCGTTGTTTCGCGAATGGGTCGCGCGCAGAACGTTCTGATGACGTCGCTCCTGGAGCGCATCGGGTTGGGACGCCCCGAGCTTCGGGCGTGGGCGATGTACGACTGGGCGAACTCGGCGTTCTGGACCACGGTGATCGTCGCAGTGTTTCCCCCCTTCTTCAGCGAGTACGCCGCGCAGGGCCTGCCTGCAGTGGACGCTACGTCGCGATTTGCGTGGGCGACAACGATTGCCGTCACGATTGTGGCGGTGATCGCGCCGATCCTCGGCGCGATCGCCGATCAACGGGCGATGAAGAAGCGACTACTGGGCGTGTTCCTCGTCATCGGCGTCGCCGCGACGCTGCTGATGGGCACGATCGGTCGGGGTCAGTGGATGTATGCGCTCGTCCTCTTCGTGATCGCCAACGTCGG
The DNA here is from genome assembly GCA_035263125.1 of Vicinamibacterales bacterium. Classification (GTDB taxonomy): domain Bacteria; phylum Acidobacteriota; class Vicinamibacteria; order Vicinamibacterales; family UBA2999; genus Gp6-AA40. Next base: position 36,688 of record DATFRP010000123.1, on the reverse strand, counting down.
CGTGGCGGCGACGCTCGTGTTCTACGACTCGCTGCTGCCCCACATCGCGGCGCCCGACGAGCTCGATCGCGTCTCGACGGCAGGCTTTGCGATCGGGTTCATCGGTGGCGGCGTGCTCCTGCTCGTCAATCTTGCGTGGATTCTCAGCCCGGCCACCTTCGGCATTCCTGACACGGTCGCCGCCATCAAGTTGTCGCTCATGAGCGTCGGCGTCTGGTGGCTGGTCTTTTCGATCCCGCTCTTCCGCCGAGTGCCCGAGCCTGTGACGCGCCCCAGTAACCCGAGCGCATCCCCACGACGGGGCGTGGACTTCCGTTCGACCCTGGGCACGACCTGGGCCACCTTCCAGGAGCTTCGTCGCAACCGCAACGCATTCCTGCTGTTGATTGCCTTCCTGCTCTACAACGACGGCATCCAGACGATCATCCGCATGTCCTCCATTTACGGCGCGGAGATCGGCATCGATCGGAACGCCCAGATTGCGGCCTTCGTGATGGTCCAGTTCGTGGGCGTGCCCTGCTCGTTCCTGTTCGGGACGGCGGCCGGCCGGGTCGGCGCCAAAGCCGCCCTTTTCTTTGCATTGGGGGTCTACGCCTTCATCACGGTATTGGGGTATTTCCTGATGACGGCGGGGCAGTTTTTTGCGCTAGCCTTCCTGGTTGGCACAGTGCAGGGCGGCAGTCAGGCGCTCAGCCGCTCGCTCTTCGCGCGGATGATTCCCAAGGAGAAGTCTTCGGAGTGCTTTGGCTTCTTTGCCGTCTTCGAGAAGTTTGCCGGCATCGCCGGGCCGGCGGTGTTTGCCGCGTCGATCAGTTTCTTTCAATCGAGCAGGGCGGCAGTGCTGTCCGTCCTGCTGTTCTTCGTGGCTGGAGCGATCGTGCTGACGCAGGTCGACGTCGCCGCCGGTGAGGCCGAGGCCGCACGCGGCGCGTCTCTTTGACAGGATGCGAGCCTTTACGCCATTCTCGACGTTCTGGCCTTCGCTGACGACTGTACGTCGTCGACGACGAACATGATAGGCCGTGCGATCTCGCATTACCGTGTCCTGAGCGCCCTGGGTTCGGGTGGGATGGGCATTGTCTATCTTGCCGAGGACGAGCGGCTCGGCCGTCAGGTCGCGCTGAAGTTTCTCCCGGCCGACTCCGCGAAAAATCGTCAGGCGCTCGATCGCTTTCGCGTCGAGGCGCGCGCCGCCAGCTCGCTGAGCCATCCCGGGATCTGCGCCATCTTCGACATCGGCGATGACGAGGGGACGCCTTTCATCGTCATGGAGGCGCTCAGGGGCGAAAACCTCCGCGACCGCATCAACAAAGGACCGTTGAAGATCGGCGATATCGTCGAGATCGGCATTCAGCTCGCCGACGCGCTCGAGGCGGCGCACACCCAGGGAATCATTCATCGCGACATCAAGCCGTCGAACATCTTCGTCGGCGACAAGAACCGCACGAAGATCCTCGACTTTGGCCTGGCCAAGCTCGCCTCGGGTCCGGGAGGCCCATCGGGCGATAAAGCGCGCAGTGTCGATGCCAGCACGCAGCAGACGATCGTCAAGCAGCTCACGCTTCCGGGGTCGGCACTGGGAACAGTGTCGTACATGTCTCCAGAGCAGGCGCGTGGTGAAGAAGTCGACACCCGGACCGACCTCTTCTCGTTGGGCGCAGTGTTGTACGAGATGGCCACCGGCACGCAGGCGTTCGGCGGCAGCACACCTGCGGTCGTCTTCGACGCCATCCTCAATCACACGCCGCCCGTGATGCTCAACCTGAATCCGCTGGTGCCCCCGAGGCTCGAGGCCATCATCACCACACTGCTCGAGAAGGATCGCGACCTGCGCTATCAGCATGCGTCGGATCTGCAGGCCGAGCTCAGACGGCTCAAGCGCGATCTCGACTCGGGCACGATGATGGGTGTGTCGGCCGCACGCGCCGGTGCGAGTGCAGCTTCACCGTCGTCGCAACGGCCACCTTCGGCGGCTCAGGCCACACCTGCGCCTCCCAAGTCTGCGGGGATGTGGCGCTACGCGATCGCAGTGCTGGCGCTGCTCATCGCAGGCGCAGTCGGATTCACGATCTGGTCCGGGCGTCGATCGGAACCGACGACTTCGATCGCGCAGCGAGTTGACGTGCCACAGTCTGCGACGACTCCTGCCGCGCCACTACCGCAGCAGGGCGATCAGGTGCCGCCATCGCCGGCACCCGCACCGGGGAATCCTCCTGCGCCAACGACGACTGCGCCTGCTGCCCCTCCAAGTAGCGCAACGACGCCGTCTCAAACCGAGGGCTCCGGACGATCGAATGCGCCACCGCGATCGACGCCCGAGCCGCGACCTCCAGCGCCGACACCCCGAGGCACCACGCCTCCTGCGCCGGTGACAGTCGCGCCCACGACTCCGCCGCCGGCACAGCCGTCACCGACACCACAGCCATCGCCGTCGCAAACGTCGCCGCAGACACAAACACCCGCGCCGAGTCCAACGCCTCCGCCGCCACCAGCGCCGACGACCGCTCCTGTCGAACCGCCGGCCGTGGCTGCGCCGCCGGCGCAGCCTGCGCCCCCCCGTGCTGCGGATACGACGCCCCCAGTGCAGCCAGCACCACAACCGACGCCACGAGCCGCTGCGCCACCACCCGACACGCCGCCCGCGTCTCCCGTCGAATCGGACGACGCCGCCATTCGTCGCGTGATCAACACCTACAAGACCGCCATCGAGAAGAAGAACGTCGACCTCTTTCGTTCCGTGCGCCCGGGCCTGTCGTCGGCAGATGAAGCTCGCCTGCGCGACAGCTTCCGGCAGGTCGACAGTCAGCAGATCACGCTCGTCGTCGAAGAAATCCATGTGGATGGACGAACCGCCACCGCGCGGCTGTCACGTCAGGACGTGATCGTGAATGGCGGACGCCGGGAGACGCAGGCGCGACGGCAGCAGACGTTGCGCTTCGAGAAGTCTGCGGCGGGATGGATCATCACGGCGATCGGCGGCTGATAACTGGAGGCATTCATGCGGCTCGGAGTGGTCAGCGCAACGATCGCGCTGATGGCAATGACGGCACCTGCATACGCGCAGGAGCCGATCAATATTGCGGTGCAGGTCACCGAGCTGTCGCGCATCTTCACGCAGCTCTACGGCCCCAACGGACTCATCGTCAACAGCAACACGCCGCTCCCGAGTGGAGCGACCCACTCGGCGCACTTCAACAGCGGCTTCGAGAGTGAGTTCTCGCAGTTCGGCACGGCGCTGACGAGCCAGATCGTTTCGCTGCCGCTCCCGCCTCCAGCGTCGGGGTTCACCTATCAGTTCGATCCCGCGCTCGGCGTATTCACGAGAACGACGACAAGCTTCGGTCCGATCATGTCGGAACGCGCCGATACCCTCGGTGCGCACCGCGTCTCGATCGGCTTCGCGTATCAACGCCTGACGTTCGACTCGATCGAAGGCATCGATCTCAACACCGTCCCTGCGGTCTTCACGCACGACGACGCCGAATTGCGCGGTGGCCGGGAGGACGTGGTGACGACCACCAATACAATTGACGCGACCGTCTCGCGATCGGCGGCGTTCGTCAGTTACGGCGCCACCAACAGTCTGGACATCTCGGTGGTCTTCCCGTTCGTCGTGACCGACATGGTCGTCACGTCCGACGCCACGATTCAACGGCTCGGCACGACCAATCCGGAAACACATTTCTTCAGAGCGCTCGACGACAGCGTCGGCTCGCGCCGCACCTTCACGGCGTTCGGACATGCCAATGGGCCAGGCGACATCACGGTGCGCCTCAAGCAAAGCTTCGGGAGGTCCGGCCGTCGCGGCTTCGCCCTCGGCGTCGATCTGCGGCTCCCGACCGGCGATGAAAAGAACCTGCTCGGCACCGGAGCCACAGGCGTGCAGCCGTTTGCGGTTTGGTCCGCCAGCTATGGCGCCGTCTCTCCGCACATCAATCTTGGTTACCAGTACAACGGGTCGAGCGTGCTCGCTGGCGATCCAGGAACGGGTGTCTCACAGGACCTGCCGGATGTCGGAGCGTATTCCCTGGGCGCCGTCGTGGAGATTCACCCCCGTGTGACCGCCGCAGTCGACGTGATCGGGCGATACGTGATCGACTCCCCTCGCCTGCAGCGTACGGACTTCCATGCGCTCGACGGCGTGTCGGTCTTTCCGAACATCACGTTCACGTCGGGATCGTTCAACGAGTTGAGCGCCGCCGCAGGACTCAAGATCAATGCGTTCGGCCGCATGCTGATCACGACCAACCTGCTCGTGACGTTGAACGACGTCGGTCTCCGGGACAAAGTGTCGCCGTTGATCGGCATCGAGTACGCATTCTGACTTCGCGTTGCACATTTGAACACTCAAGCTCGGCCAAATGGTTTTTTGTTTTGGATGAGCTCGCTGTTCAGTCGGTTATGCATGAACTTCATGGCATGATCGCCGTGTGTGGACAGCCGTCAGCAGTGGCGTACTAGTCCTCGCGCTCGTCACGCAGACCGTGACGACGCGCGCTTGCGACAACAACTCGACTACTAATCCTCCCCCTTCAACAGGGGGCGATTCGTTCACCACCCGCGACGGTGCGCGCTTCCGGGTCGAGACTGCCTTCAGCAACCTCGAAGTGCCGTGGGCGATGGAATTCGCGCCGGACGGCCGCCTCTTCGTTACCGAGCGGCCTGGGCGTGTGCTGGCCATCAACCTCACCACAGGGGCTTTTGATACCTCGCCCATCGAAGGCGTATTCGCGTCCGGCGAGGCAGGGCTGCTCGGTCTCGCGCTCGATCCCCAGTTCGCGCAGACCCATTTCGTCTATCTGTATTACTCGGCGCAGGTCGCCAACAACAGCGGCGTCAATCGGATCGTGCGGTACCGCGAGGTCAGCGGCAAGCTTGGCGAGCGGGCGGTTCTCGTGGACAACATTCCAGCCTCGTCCATTCATGACGGTGGCCGGCTGAAGTTCGGGCCCGACGGTCTGCTGTACGCGACAACAGGCGACGCGTCGACGCAGGGCCTCGCACAGGACATCTCGTCGCTCGCGGGGAAGATTCTCCGTTTCAATCGAGACGGCTCGGCAGCAGCTGGAAATCGATTCAGCTCGCTGGTGTTCACGTACGGGCATCGCAATCCGCAAGGGATCGCGTGGCATCCTTCAACCGGCGCGATGTGGGAAGACGAACACGGGAACATCGGCAACGACGAGATCAACCGTCTCCAGTCCGGTCTGAACTTCGGGTGGCCGCGCATCGAGGCCAACGACACGATGCCAGGCATGGAGACTCCGATCACGTTCTTCAACCCGGCGATCGCCCCGTCCGGCTCAGCGTTCTATCGCGGCTCACGGATCCCGCAGTTCGAGAACAACCTCTTCATCGCCACGTTGCGCGGCACTCACTTGTTGCGCGTGACGCTCGACAGCACTGGTCAGCGCATCGCCTCCCAGGAGCGACTGCTCGACGGAACGTTCGGTCGACTGCGCGATGTGATCATGGGGCCCGACGGGAACATGTACGTCTCCACGAACAACCGCGATGGACGCGGCTCACCGGCCATGGACGACGATCGGATTCTGAGGATCTCTCCGGGGTCCTGACCTCAGTCTGAGTTTCCGGAACTCCGTTCACCTTTGACTCTTGCCGTTTGACCTTTGAACTACTGTGCCGTGATTGACTTCAGCGGCACCAGGTTCATAGTGCGTGAGCTCCATTCGAATGCGGCCGAATGCCGCGTCGACATCGATCGCGAGCGGCACATGCGAGGCTGCCGCGTCGAGCCACACCGTCGCCGACGGCGGCGTGCGCCGTTCGACCCGGTGCTCGATCCGCGGATCGATTCGAAGGGCCTGTCTCGATTGCCCCTGCACGACGATGGTTTCGGGACCGTTCACGGAGAACTCGACAACGCTGTTGCGCCCACCGTCGTTGACCGGCATGCGATACCGTGCGCCGACAGTCAGTGACAGGGTGCGCGCGTAGAAAAGCGCCGCGAGCGCGTCGCGGGCATGCGCGGCGAGCGGAAGCACTACGGCCTGAGGCGACCGGGCGTCCTCGTCCGACTGGCCAATCCGTACCACGCCGCGCGCGTTGTCGAAGTCGTAGATCCGGTTGACCGACCGTGAACCCTCGCGCAGACGGCGATCGTGTCGCTGCGTCATCAGGGAATCGTCGGTTGTCGTGGCCAGCACGGCGTGGACCTCATAGAAACGCGCGATCCACGCTGCTGTGTCAGCCGTGACGACAAATCGATACGGCGGGCCTTCGACTTTCATCACCACCGTGCCGGCGGTGACGTTGCCCGCGGCGTTCCAGACAACGGTATAAGAAGCCGTCTCACCGCCTTGAAACGGCACCGGCCCCGGCGCCGGAGGCTCAATCGCCGCGTGCGCTCTGAGACGCGCTTCAATCTCTGGCGACGTTCGCAGTTCGTAGATGGTCCCATCCGCAAAGTGGGCGCGCTCGACGAGCGCGCCACCGCCCGTCGACACAGGCTGTGGGACGACTACGAAACGGACGTCGCTCTCGAGGAGCGCGAGCAGCGCCTCCTCGGACGGAAACGCGCTCAGGGCGTCGACGAGCGATGGATAGAACGCGGGCCGCTGACCGCTGTATCCGTTCAGCAGCGGCCGACGATGCTCCAACGATTGCACCATGGCCGGAGTGTTCTCGACGTCGATCGTCAAGGGCAGCACAGCCACCGCTCCAGGCTCGGGCTCGCGCTGCAGCCACTGACCGACGTCGGTGCGCAGCGGCGGCGCTGATGCCAGCGTGACGGGCACGTGAAGAAACTCGAGTGAAGCGATGGCGATCAACGCTGCAGGCAGGGAGCGCAGCGCGAGCGATGGTCCCGGCGCCAGACCGGCCTGAAGCTCGCGCCAGCCAAGCGCCGCCAGGGTCGAGAGACCGAAGAAGACGAGTACGGCGAATCGTGCCGGCGCACGAATCGCCTGAAAGCCGAACACATATCGATGGAGCGTCGCGTAGATCGTACGAAGACCGTCCGGCCCCAGCGAGAGCACGAATCCGACGATCACGAGAACGCTCATCGCGATCACGAGTGGACGCGCCTCGCCCCGTCGTCCCCACCACAGGCCGCATGCCGCGAGCAGCACGATGGTGAATCCGGGAAAGAGCTCGCGTTCGGGTCCCGTGCGCGGCGGACCCCCGCTCGCGGGCTCGCGATGATCACGAAGGAGCTCGGTGCGACCGTAAACCACATTGCCTGGCGGCACCTGCAGATAGCTCGTCGCATACGCGGCGCTTCGGCTGGCCTCATACAGACTGCGGCCGAATCCTTCCGATTGCTGCACCCGCAGGTAGACGACGGCAATCGGCAGGACCATTGCGCCCGCAACGACACCGGCCACGACGAGTCGCTTGATGAGGAGTCCGTCCCATCGACGTCCGGTTGTGACGACGAGCACCAGCCCCGCACAGAGCAGTCCGAGGCCGCCGATCACACCGTAGTACGCCGACGAGACCGTCTGCAGTCCGAGAAACAGTCCCAGAGCGATGGCGTCTCGCAGCCGCCGGCCTCCAATCAGCCGGTGCAGAAAGAGAAATGTCAGGGGCAGAAAGTAGAGCGCCTGCAGCTGCACGTGCAGCAGGTGCGCGAAGCGGAACGATCCAAATCCCCACGCAAGCCCCGCGAGATACGCGCCGCCCGACGAGCCGACGACCTCGCGCACGAAGGCATGCATCGCGAGCGCGCTTGCAACGAGCGACCCGAAGAGCAGCACGTTGTAGCACAGCGTCACATCACCCGTGACGGCGTACAACGGCGAGAGCACGAGGCTTTGAAACAGCAGATGGTCGGAGTACGTCAGCGTCCCGGCGGCTGGATGAAAGATGTTTGCGTTGAAGACCTCGCCGGTCAGCAGTGTCAGCGGATCGTGCAGGATCGCGTGCATGCCCCACCCGAGCACCCAGAGATAGAGAAATGGATCTCCAGGGCCGACGGGCGCGCCGATGAGCGACGATGGGTGGAGCACGAGCGGCCAGGTCGTGACCACGGCAACAGCTGAATACAGGAGAAGCGGCCGAACCATCCAGCGCACGTCGTCTACTATGCACCAGCCTGCGGCCTAGAGCGGTTTTCGTTTCCGTGTCGCTGCCGTCCTTCGTCCTTGGGACTTGGTACTTAGTCCGTCCTTGGTCCGTGGTCCGTCCTTGGTGTCCACGAGAGTCTTTTGAGCGAGGATCCGGTGCCTATCCCCGAACGTCGCACCGGCCGCTCCTTGGACCAAGACCTTGGACCAGAGGACGGACCAGAACCAAGCACGAAGGACCTAGGACGCGCGCTACACCGATGTGAAATGCGCGCTAGGACGTAGAGCGCGCGCGGCCACTTCGCGCCGTCAGCCCGACCGCTTCGACGATCGCAGCGTCGCAAGCGTGAGGATGCCGACACCCCAGGCCGTGAGCGCCAGGGCCTCGCGCCAGAACGTCTCGAGCCCGACCCCCTTGAGAAAGATCCCGCGCAGGATGACCAGGAAGTACCGAAGCGGTATCAGATAGGTGACCGGCTGCACGATCGCCGGCATGTTTTCGATCGGAAACACGAACCCCGAGAGGAACACCATCGGGATCAGGAAGAAGAACGACGCGGTCATCATCGCCTGCTGCTGCGTCGATGAAATCGTCGACACGAACAGCCCCAGCCCCAGCGTCGTCATCAGGTAGATGAGGCACATCACGAGCAGCAGCGGAAAGCTGCCGCGCAACGGCACGTTGAACCAGAACAGCGCGACGACGACCACCAGCAACACGTCGATGAGGCCGATGAGGGCGTACGGCAGCATCTTGCCCAGGATCAGTTCCCACCGCGCGATCGGCGTGACGTTCAACTGCTCGAGGGTGCCGAGCTCGCGCTCGCGCACGATCGCCATCGACGACAGGTTGGTGGTGATGACGAGCAGCAGCAGCGCGATGATCCCCGGGATCATGAAGTCTTTGCTTTCGAGCTGCGGGTTGAACCACACACGCACATCGGCCGACACGAGCGGCGTCGCCGGTCCGTGACCGGACTGTGCGGCCAGCTCGCGGGCGAACGACGCGACCAGCGTGCCGGTGTAGCCGAGCGCGACGTTCGTCGAGTTGGCATCGGTTCCATCGGCTACCACTTGTATGACCGTGGGCTCACCGGCTCGTACCTGATCGCCGTACTTCTCCGGAATCTGCAGCACCATCCAGGCGCGGCCGCTGTCGAGATACTCATCGATCCGATCTGACGTGGCCATTCGATCGACGACGACGAAGTTGCCCGAGGCTTCGAAGCGGGAGACCAGATCGCGGCTTTCCGACGTCGCGTCCTGGTCGATGACCAGCATCGGAACATTCCGGACGTCCGTCGTGGCGGCGTATCCCAGCATGGTCAGCTGCACGAGCGGCGCGATGATGACGATGCTGAAAAGACGCGGATCCTGTCGCAGCTCGAGAAACTCTTTACGGATGACGTGCAGCAATCGTGTCATCGCTCACGCCCACTGCCGGCGCAACCGCAAAGACGCCAACCCGAGAATCGCGACCGCGAACACGCCGAGCGCGACGAGGTCCTGCCAGAACACCAACGGTCCCGTCCCCTTCAGCACGATGCCTCTGAGCGCCGAAAGAAAATACCGGGCCGGCACGACTCGAGTGACGACCTGAAGAAACGTGGGCATGCTCGCGATCGGAAAGATGAACCCGGACAGCATGAGCGTGGGCAGAAACGACGTCAGCAGCGCGACTTGAAATGCCACCTGCTGCGTTTCCGCGATGCTCGAAATCAACAGGCCCAACCCGAGCGCACCGACCAGAAACAGCGAGATTACCCCCACCAGCACGAGCCACGACCCGCGCATGGGCATGTCGAACATGATCATCGCGGCCGCAACGATGCCCATCGCCGAGGCGAGCGAGATCACGAAGTACGGCGCCGTTTTTCCCAGGATGTATGGCACCGGCCCGATCGGCGACATCCTGACCTGCTCCATCGTCCCGGCTTCCTTTTCACGCACGATCGAGAGCGCGGTGGAGACCACAGCCGTCAGCATCGCGATGTAAGCGATGAGGCCGGGCACGAGAAAGAGCGTGCTGCGGAGCTCCGAGTTGTAGAACACGCGCGGTTCGACACTGAGCAGCGGCCCCTCAGGCGATCCGAGCCGCGCTCGCAGCTCGTAGTGTGCCGACAACGAACCGATAAGGCCGATGGCGTAGCCGACGACGGTTGTCGCGGTGTTGGCGTTGTCGCCGTTGACAATGAACTGCACGCTCGTCGGCCGCCCGGCCGCGACGTCGGCGCCGAAGCGGGTCGGAATCACGAGCACCCCCCGAACGAGGTTCCGATCGATGATGCGTGAGATGGTGTCGTTATCCGGGGCTTCGGCATAGAGATCGAAGTAGCCCGAGTTGACGAACGCGGAGATGACTTCGCGGCTGGCTGTGCTGCGATCGTTGTCCTGTACGGCGATGCTCACGTGGCGGATGTCGAAGTTGAGCGCGTAGCCGTATACCAGCAGAAAGAATGCGGGGACGAACAGCAGGATGAGGAGCGTCCGTCGATCGCGGACGATCTGACGCATCTCCTTACGGGCCACCGCGAGCGTCTTCCACACGGACGTCATGCGGCCGCCTTCTCCGCGACGTCGAGGAACACGTCCTCGAGCGACGGCTCGACCCGACCGCACGATGTGATCTCGAGTCCGGCATCGGTCAATCGTTTTTCGATCGACTCTGGCGTCGTCTCCATCGATCTGAGCACCGCGTGCACCGCCGTGCCGAAGATGCTCGTCTTCTCGACGTCGGGCATCGCGTCGAGCGTGCGCATCACCTGCACCGCTTCGGGGGCGCGGATCTCCAGGATCGGTCGAGACGCGAACGCGGACTTCAACTCATCGACGGTCCCATGCGCGGCGAGGCGGCCGGCCTGGATGATCGCGATGCGATGACAGTGCTCGGCCTCGTCGAGATAATGTGTGGTGACCAGCACCGCGACGCCGCTTCGCGAGAGCCCATCGATCAGGCGCCAGAACTGGCGGCGCGACAATGGGTCGACGCCTCCGGTCGGTTCATCGAGAAAGACGATCGGCGGTTCGTGAAGGATCGCGCAGCCGAGCGCGAGACGCTGGCGCCATCCTCCCGACAGCGCTCCGGTCAACGTGCGCTCCCGCCCGCGAAGGCCGGCCATGTCGAGAACGAAGTCGCGTCGCGCAGCAAGCCGGTCCGCGCTCAATCCGTAGATGCCGCCGAAGAACGTGATGTTCTGATCGACGGTGAGCTTTTCGTACAGCGAGAACTTCTGCGACATGTAGCCGATGCGCCGCTTGACGCCTTCGGGATCGCTGCCGACGTCTATCCCGCCGACGATCGCGGTGCCCGATGTCGGCCGCAGCAGTCCGCAGAGCATGCGGATCGTCGTCGATTTGCCGGCGCCGTTGCTTCCGAGGAAGCCGAAGACTTCCCCGGTGCGCACTTCGAATGACACGTCGTTGACAGCGACGAACGCACCAAAACGGCGCGTCAGGTGGCGAGCCTCGATGGCGTCGCCGCTCATTCGCGGCCTTCCTTCGCCGCCGACAGGCGCGCGATGAACACGTCTTCGAGAGATGGCGGCACCCGGCGCATCGGCACGCCTGCCAGCGCCGTGTCCGTCAGGGCGCGCGAGAAGCGTTCTTCGATCTCCGTCGAATCTCCGTCGAGGGTGACGTGCACGCGCTCGCCGAAGACCTGCGCGTCGGTGACGCCGGGCAGCCGCCGCACGATGTCGGCGGCGTCGGCACTGCGTGTCACGAGCTCCAACATCCGGCCATGAATGAGCGTGCGCAGACGTGCCGGCTCGTCGATCGCGAGCGCCCGCCCTTCATGAAGCAGCGCCACGCGAGTGCACCGTTCGGCTTCATCGAGATAGGGCGTCGACATCAGGATGGTGATGCCCTCGGCGAGAAACTCGGACAGCAGCTTCCAGAACTCGCGACGCGACACCGGGTCGACGCCCGTCGTCGGTTCATCGAGCAGAATCAGCGCCGGCTCGTGGACGAGGGTGCATGCGAGGGCGAGCTTCTGCTTCATGCCGCCCGAGAGCCGGTCGGCGAGCCGGCCTCGGAACGGCGTCAACTGCGTCATCGACAGCAGCTGATCGCGACGTTGTGCGTACTCGCGTACGCCGTGCACTTCGGCAAAGAACGCAATGTTCTCATCGATGGTCAGATCGCCGTACAAGCTGAATCGCTGTGAGAGATAGCCGACGCGCTCCGTGAGCCGACCGTGATCGCGAAGGGGATCGAGGCCGAGCACGGTGATCTGACCCGCGTCGGGATGCAGCAGGCCGCACATCAGTCTGATCGCGGTCGTCTTCCCGGCACCATCAGGACCGATCAGGCCGAACATCTCTCCCGCCCGCACCTCGAGGTCGAGGGCTGCAATCGCCTCGACGTCGGCGTATCGCTTGACGACCGCGCGAAAGTCGATCGCGAGCTCAGAGGTCATTGCAACTTGAGCTCCGCATCGACCGGCATGCCCGATTTCAGCACGCCCGATCGGTTGTCGACCGTCACTTTGATTCGATAGACCAGCTTCGACCGCTCTTCGGCCGTCTGCACGTTGCGAGGTGTGAACTCGGCCTTCGGAGAAATGAAGGTGACCGTCCCAGACAGCGACTGCCCGCCCGCATCCGTGCTCACCGTCGCCGGTTGACCGAGCTTCACGCGCGGGATCGCCGGCTCGGGGACGAACAGGTTGGCCCACGCATGATCGAGGTCGGTGATGACGACGAGCGGCGTCCCGCGCATGACGACCTCTCCTGCGTCGACCAGCTTCTGCGTCACGACTCCCGACACCGGCGCAACGACCGCGGCATCCTTGAGGGACTTCTCGAGAATCGCGATCTGCGCGTCAGCGCCTTCCACGCGCGCGCGTCCTGCCTCGATCTCCTCGGGGCGCGACCCTTTCTGGAGACGAGCGAGCGTTTCCTGCGCGGCGCGCTCCCGCTCCTTCGCCGCGCGCTGACGTTCGCGTGCCCCATCGACCCGCGCCTTGGCATCGTCGCGCTGCTGCACCGACACGGCGGAGGCCTTGAGCAGCGCCTCGATCCGATCGAGATCGAGCTGCGCCGATTTGAGCTCGGTCTCGACCGTCATCGCGTCGGCGTGCGCCGCCTCCACCTGCGCCTGCGCCTGGCGGATGTCTTCGGCACGCGATCCCGCTTCGAGCAGACGCAGCTGCGCCAGCGCCGCCGCGCGATCGGCCTTCGCACGCTGAATCTGCAGTTCGGTGTCGCGCGGGTCGAGCGTCGCGATCACGTCGCCAGTCGTCAGCCGCGACCCCTCGTCGACCTTCAGCTCGAGGATGCGGCCACCGATTTCGGCGGAGACCTGCACTTCAGTCGCCTCGACATGACCCGAGACGCGAATCGCGTTGTCGGGCGTCGACGTCCTGCAGGCGGCCAGCACGAGCGGTGCGGCAACCACGGCTCGCAGGTATCGCGTCATGATGTCTTCCGAAGCATGCCCCGTACCGAGGCCTGCATGTGCTTGATGAACTGATCGACCGGCCGCGGCGCCGCGAGACCCTTGGTGACTTTCGAGGTGGCCATCACGCGCTGCCGGGCGAAGTAGATGAGGATGGGCGGCATGATCGTGAGGTGCGAGAGAAGCGGATCGACGTCTCGAAACACGCCATCGCGCTGCCCTTGCACGATGATGTCCCTGACCGCGTCGAACACCGCGTTCATCAGGTTGAAAATCTGCCTGTCGAAGTGAGGAGCGCCCGCGGCCAGCTCACGCAGCATGATCGGCGGAAACCAGGGCCGCGCCGCGGCTTCCTCGACGATCGCGACAATCCAGAGATCGAGCTTCTGCTCGGCGGTGCCCGGTCCGTCGGCGATGGCGCGCGCCCGCGCGTTGACGGTGGCCACCATCTCGCGCACCACTTCGAGATAGAGATCGCGCTTGCTGCCGAAGTGGTAATAGAGCATCGCCTTGTTGAGGCGGGCGCGCGCGGCGATGCGATCGGTGCCCGCCGCCTCGTAGCCGCGTTCGGAGAACTCGAGAGCCGCGGCTCGGAACACGGAGGCCTTCGAATCACGGGCGGAGCGTCGGCGAGTCTTCGCCATGGAGACCGCAGAGAGAGAAGCCACGGAGACATTCGGGCCACGGAGATCACGAAGATCACGGAGAGGGCTGGGCGCTCTCTTCGCTGCTTTCCGTGGCGGCGTCATTATTAACCGACTAGTTAGTTAATAACCCGGCCGACCGCCTGTCGTCAAGTTCAACGGGGTTAGGATTGGCGCATGCTCATCCTCGTCGCAGGGGGCACCGGATTGCTCGGCACCGCGCTGATACGCAGGCTCCGCGCCGACGCTCATCGGGTCCGAATCCTGACGCGCCGGCCACGGCATGAAGACGATCTGGCGTGGGCGCCCGAAGCCACGACCTCTCAGCCCTGGATACGTGCGCTGGACGACGCCGACGCGATCGTCAACCTCGCGGGCGAATCGATCGGAGGCGGTCGCTGGAGTGCGGCTCGGAAGGACGCGATCCTGAACAGCCGTCTCCACGCGACCCGTGCACTCGTCACGGCCTTGGCTGCGGCTGCACCGCGCGCGCGTGTGCTCATCAGCGCATCGGCCGTGGGCGTCTATGGAAATCGGGGCGACGAAACGCTCACCGAAGCGAGCGCACCCGGTTCAGGCTTTCTCGCTGACGTGTGCCGCGAGTGGGAACGCCTCGCTCTCGACGCGGCGTCGGCGTCACGCATTGTCCTTCTGCGGACCGGGCTCGTCCTGAGCCGTCAAGGCGGAGCGCTCTCCCAGCTCGCGCTCCCCTTTCGACTCTTCGTCGGCGGTCCCGCCGGTACTGGACGGCAATACATGTCGTGGATTCACATCGATGACTGGGTCGCCATGGTGCGATGGGCGCTGACGACGACCACCGTGTCGGGTCCGCTCAACCTCACTGCTCCATCACCGGTGACGAACACCGAGTTTGCACGCACGCTCGGGCGGGTTCTCGGACGGCCGGCCTTCATGCGAGCGCCAGCGTTCGCGCTGAAGATCGTACTTGGTGAGATGGCCGATGGGCTGATACTCGAGGGGCAGCGCGTGTTGCCTGCGCGTGCCGAGGCACTGAAGTACGGGTTCAAGTACTCGACGCTCGAACCGGCACTGCGAGCTCTCTACTCACATCAGCCAGGGGACTCCGCCCCTTGATATCCCCGCGAGTTCCTTGGCTGGTCGGTGGTACCTCTTGCCGCGCTTAGACGATCGCCGGTCCGTTCGTGAAGTTGCCGCCGAGTATCGCGGTCGAGCTCGCACCAAGCCAGTTGTCGAGCACCCGCGCGTACACCGACCGGAAGTCGGTCTCGTAGGTGACGTCGCCGCCATTGTTCTCGAGCGTCGGGTTGCCGGGAAACGGATTGAGATCCGGGGCCGTGCCGTAGATGCCGCCGCTGACCGCGCCGCCGATCGCCATCATCACCGCGGCCGCGCCGTGGTCGGTCCCGCCAGTACCGTTCTCGGTAATTCGACGACCGAACTCCGAGAACTCCAGAATCAAAGTGTCGCCGAGCAGTCCCTGGTTCTTGAGATCCGTGTAGAACGCGGTGACCCCGTCGTTGTACGTCCCCATCAGGTTCGCGTACGCACCGGCGCCCAGGTTGCCCTGATTTGCGTGGGTGTCGAAGCCGCCCGTCTGCACCCAATAGACGCGGGTGCCGAGACCGCGTGAGATCGATCCCGCTACGGTTCGAAGCGCGAGCGCAAACCCGTTGTTGGCCGGATACGCAATCGTGCCGGTGTAGTCGGACACCGAGCCCACGCGATCCAGCGTCTCGAACGCGGCCGTCGTCGAGCCGTTGATGAACGCGAGATGCGGCCGATCGACCGGCACGTGCGACGAGATTCGCGTCGCCGCCACGCGCTCGTACGTGCGTTCGGGTTCAGCGTTGGGGCTGGTGAAGCTGTACGTGCGCGGGTCGGGAATGCCAGGCACGCTGACTTTCTTCGACAACAGCGCTCGCGGCACTTCGCGAACGGTGCTCCATCCCGAGAGCGGATCGAGCGGCACGGTTTCAAGGTACCGGCCAAGCCATCCCATCGACGAGGGCGACAAGGGATCGGCGGTGCCCCAGATGTCAGACCCCTGAAAGTGTGATCGGCTCGAGTTCCGATAGCCAGTGCGCTGAATGATCGCGAGACGGCCCTCGTTGAAGATCGTCTGCAGTCCGGCCAGTCGCGGGTGAAGGCCGAGCGGCCGGCCGGCCGAGTCGCTGCCGATCTGCAGCACCTGGGCGGCCGGCACGAAGATGGTAGGCCGTCGGATCTGATACTGCGGATCGGTGTACGGGATGACGGTGTTCAACGAATCGTTGCCGCCGGCGAGATACACGACGACCAGGCTGCGCGAGCGTGCACCCTGTGCGCGCGCAATGTCGCTCAGAAACGACGGCGCGACGAAGGTGACCGTGAACGCCGCAACGCCGCCACTGATGAATTCTCGACGCGTAACTGACATGGCGTTCTCCGGTCTAGACGATCTGGTACTCTGACGAACCGACAATCAGTCGGGTCAACCCCGCAGCCTTCGCCTGCACTTGCGCATCCGAACCGGTCCAGGCAGCCACGGTCTGCGCGTACGTCAGCAGATCGCCGCGCGGATCTTTGTCGTACGGAGCGACTGACAACCGGTCGAGAAGGAAGTCCATCAGCGACTCCGGAGAGTCTTTGGCTCCGGCGGCCGCACGCGCGAGATTGAATCGCTGATTCGCAGCCAGCGTGGCCGCGTAGTTCATACGTGCGACCATCGCGCCGGTCGAGAACCATCCTTGACCGAGCTCCCACCCGGCGACGTCGGGCGGCTCGAAAAGCGTCTGCCCCATGGCCGTGAGCGGCGCGCGTACCGCATCAACCGTGAATCCAGTCCATCCCACTTCCTTGATCGCGCGAACCGCGAACTCGACCGGCCACGAATATCGCGTGAAATACATGCTCGGACTCAGGAAGTCGCGCGAGCGAAGCAGGAACGTCACGAGCGGTGCGATGCGTGTGCCGTTCGAGAGATACACACTCACCGCGGCGTTGAGCGTCGCCTCGTCGGGAGGCACGACCTCGCTGACAAAGAAGTTCCACAGCTTTCGTGCGAGGCGTCGAGCCGTCGCGGGATGATGCGCGAGCGCGGTGATGAAATCGATGCCGTCCTGCTCGCCGTCGGCCGCGGGACGAGCAGGGATCGTCGTATCGCCGTTGCCGTAGATCGGGAACGTGAACGTCTTGGCGGTGGGTTCGTGGTTGGCGGGAATGTAGGCGTACTCGTAGTACGACTGCGTGTCATCCCCCCGATTCACGAAGCGCAGATTCCATCCTGTGAACACGCGTGCGGCGGCGTACACGTCCTGCTCCGTGTAGTTGCCGACGCCCATCGTGAAGAGCTCCATGATCTCGCGGCCGAAGTTCTCCTGCGGAAGGCGGCGCGTGTTATTGCGCCCATCCAGCCAGACCAGCATTGCCGGATCTCTCGCAACTTCGATCAACAGATCGCGGAAGCTACCCATGCCTTCCGCGCGGAACATCTCGTACTGCCCGCGCGGACCCGGCAGATCGCCGGGCTTGAGTGCGAGAACCTTCGTCGCCGACGCCGCCGGGATGGCGCCGGAGATCTTGCTATAGGCAGTGGCGAAGTGGTTGTGCCAGAAGAGCGCCATCTTCTCCTGGAGCGGACGGCGCGAGTGCACCATTCGAAACAGCCAACGCTGGCGCGCATCTTCGATGTTCGTGTTGGGAGCAAAGGCACCGCCCCGTCCGACGACACCGATATACGCGGCATTGCCGATGTTCGCGTCGACATCGTCGGGCTGTTTCTCGAAGTCGATGAGGAAATCGAGCAACTCGAAGGTCGACATGTCGTCGAACGATTTCAGATCGTCGGGGCTCGCGCCGAATCCCGCCCGACGGAGCACGTGCTCAATCCCCGTTCGTCCAAGTGCCATCGCAGATCTCTCCAGGAAAAGCGCCCGATCATACCGCCGCCACCTGGTCGCCGCACGAACGAGTTTTGATTTGGGAACTTACACTCCCGTCATCGATCGTTCACGTGACGGCGTCAGCAAGCTCGACGATGCAAAGTTTCGGCCTTCCCGTTACTATCGTCTACAACTGATGAGCAAACGACGCACGCGCGCAACACGCACCGGGCGACCACGTCGATCGAAGAAGAAACGAACCGCAACCCGCCGTAAATTGGCGGTATCCACGCCGCCACGTCCTGCTGCGCCCTCTGACGCGTCGAGCGGGCTCGCCCCCGGGATGTTTCCAATCAGCACCTACCTCGCCGTCGCGAACGTCGCCGCGACGATGACTTTCCTGGAGCGCGCATTCGGATTTACACGAGGTGTCGTTCTCCCTGACGCCGACGGTCAGATGCGTTATGCGGAGATGCGTCACCAGGATTCTGTCGTCATGCTGATTCGCAGGGGCGATGCGGCGACGGCCACGGGAGGGGCCGCGGCGCTCTACACGTACGTGAGTGATGTGGACGCAGCGGCTGCACAGGCTCGGCAGGCTGGGGCCGGCGTTGCTGACGCCCAGGATATGCCCTGGGGAGACCGCACGGCGGTCGTGACCGACCCTGATGGCTATCGCTGGGTACTTGCCACCTTCAAGAAGCTCGCGCCGTTTTCGTAACGCTGCCTCGAGAAACTGACGCCAACGGGCCGGCGTCCAACCGGGCATGGATCTCAAAGACAAAGTCGTGGTGATCACCGGCGGCAAGCGCATCGGTCGGGTCGTCGCACAGGAAGTGGCTGCCCGCGGCGCGGATCTGGTGCTCTCGTACCGCGGGTCGAAGCAGGAGGCCGACGACACTGTTCAAGACGTCAAGGACCGGAGACGAAGGGGCATCGCGGTCATGGCGGACGTGTCGAAAGCCGCCGACTGCGCCGCGCTCATGTCGGCGGCACGCGAGGCGTTCGGCCGCATCGACGTGCTGGTCAACATGGCCTCGGTCTACGGGAGCACGCCGTTCGACGACCTCACGGAAGCGGCGTGGGACCGCGACGTCACCATCAACCTGAAGTCGGCGTTTCTCTGCGCCAAAGCGGCGATCCCCGCAATGCGCGCCGCGGGCGGCGGCAGGATCGTCAATTTCTCCGACTGGCTGGCACGCTCCGGGCGGCCCGCCTATCGCGGGTTCACGTCGTACTTCGTGGCCAAGGCGGGCGTCATCGCCTTGACGGAAAGCCTCGCGCTCGAGTTGGCCGGCGATCAGATTCTCGTCAACGCGATCGCTCCCGGACCCATCCTGCCACCACCCGACATGAATCCCGAGGAAATCGCAGTGGTCGCGCGCGCGACCCCGGTCGGGCGATGGGGAGGCGAGATGGCAATCGCGAAGGCGGTTCTGAGTCTCATCGAGACCGACTTCATGACCGGCGAGACGATTCGGGTCGATGGAGGACGCCATCTGATCTGAGAGAGGGCCGGTTTCCGACATGTCAGTTGTGGCACAATGTGCCCCGACTCATCCATACAGCAAGACTTCATACCCGTACCGGTTCCGGCACTATGCGGGGTCGTCGGTTTTTGGTACTCGCGTGCGCCGTTCTTGGCCTGGCGGCATTCAACCTCACGTATCGGCTGGGGAACGAAAGCCTCACCGAATGGGATGAGTCGTTGTACGCCACGAGCGCGTTCGAAATGCTCGAGAGCGGCGACTGGGTCGTCACCACATTCAACGGTACGACCGACTACTACAACTCCAAGCCTCCGCTGAACGTCTGGCTGATCGCGCTCTCGATCAAAGCGTTCGGCCCGAGTCTGACCGCGATGCGAATCCCGTCGATCCTCGCGGCGTGGCTGACGGTCCTCGTGCTGCTTTGGTGGTCGCATCGACGCTTCGGACCGCAGGTCGCCCTCTTCTCGAGCATGGTGCTGGCCACCTGCTTCGGGTTCCTGCACGTGCACTCCGGACGCACGGACAACCCGGACGCGCTGTTGGCGCTCTTCTTCCTGCTCATCGCGGTCACGCTCGACCTCTCATCCGAGCGCCAGTGGCGGCGCATCTGGCTCGGTCCCCTCTTTGCCGGCGTCTTCCTGCTCAAAGGCATGGCCATCCTGATGCCGCTGCTCCTCGTCGTCATCGTCGAGGCGCGCAGGAAGGTCGATGCGCGCGAGCGGTGGCAACCGCTGGCCGCCGCGTTCGTGCTCGCACTGATTCCCGCGCTCTCGTGGGGAATTCCCCGCTGGCGAGCCGACGGCTTGGCCTTCTTCGATCGGATGTTCTTCCAGGACTTCATCACGCTGTCGACGACAGCGGTCGAGGGACAGAACCAGTCACAGCTGTTCTATCTGAACATCCTGGTCAAACATCACTACGACTGGATCGTCGCCGCCCTCTCCGTGGTGATCCTGTTCCCGCCGACCTCGTGGTCGCAGGTGCGTGCGTCGTTGAAGTTCTGGAAGAGCGACGACGATCGCCGACGCATTCTGGGGTTCTGGCCCGCCATCGCACTGCTGGTGCCGATGGCCATGCGCACGAATCTTCCGTGGTACATCAACCCGATCTATCCGATGTTCGCGCTCGGCGTCGGTTGGCTGCTGGCCTACGGCTTCTCAGGGCGTCCGGCGCCCTCGCATCATCGTGGACTGCTGATTGCGATGGTCGTGATGGCTGGCGTGCTCGCTGAAGGCAAGCTGATTTGGTACTCGTACAACTACCGCGCGCTCGAACGATCGGTCCAGGGACTGCTGCTCGCCGAAGCCGGCCGGGTCAGGGGTGCACGCGTGTTCGGTCAGTGGGATCGCGCGGATGCCATCGTCCTGAAGGGACTCGTGGGGGCCCAGATTGCCGACGCCATGAACCTCGACGACTTCATGATGCAGAGCATGCCGGGCGACTACCTGGTACTGCCGGCGGATATGGAGCACGAAGGGCTCGTGCAGCTGGCGACCTACGGCGGTCACACGCTCTATCGCCGCACCGACTGACACGAAGGTTTCCACACTTCAGTGCCAGGGTCGCCCTCATGGGCACGGTCAATGCAGGGCGCACCCCTGATACTCTCTTTCATTACGAATATCGCGAGGCTGAGGTAGTGCACTGGTGCGCAAGGAGGCCGAGTAATGGCTGTCGATCGATATCTGAAGGTTGTTCTGACGGTGATCGCTCTCGAGCTGGGCTGGCTGGTGATCAAGGACGCCACTGTGACCGTCTCCGCTCAGCGAGGCCAGCCGGCGCCGATGCCGGTTGTGATCAGCGGCGTCGACCTGCCGCAGAGAGAAGCGCTTCCAGTGACGCTGACGGGAAACAACGCTGTCGTCCGGGTCGTGTCCGAGCGCCCGCTGCAACTCGAGCAGCCGCTCATCATCCAGAACGATCGGCCGCTGCTCGTCGAGACCGCGTCGCGCCCGCTGCTCATTCAGTCGGTCCCGGCCTCATCGTCGCCGCTGCCCGGTCCAGGTCGATGAGCGGACGGGAACGTCACGTGAGGAGCTTCTGGTAGCAGCTCTCGTACATCGGCACCACGCGCTCGACCGAGAAATGCTCGCGCACGCGTCGACATGCTGCCTGGGCGATCAGGTCGTGATGTGCCTGCTCGGTCAGCAGCGCGATTGCGCTCGCCGCCATGCCGTCTTCGTCGTCGAGCGGATGGAGAAACCCGGTCACGCCGTGCTCGATGACCTCGGGCAGCCCGCCGACTTCGGAGGCGACGACGGGCACTTCGCACGCCATCGCTTCGAGCGCGGCAAGACCGAAGCTCTCCTGTGCTGACGGCAGGAGGAAGACATCGGCGATCGACAGCAGCGGAACGACTTCTTCCTGCGCACCGATCGCGTGCACGAGCCTGTCGATGCCGAGCTTGCGCACACGCCGCTGCGCGATCGGCAGATCCGGGCCGTCGCCGACCAGGAGGAGACGCGCGGGTACCTTCTGCCTGATGCGATCGAACAGATCGATCACGACCTCGACCCGCTTCACCGGGCGGAAGTTCGACACGTGGATCACGATCCGGGTCCGGTCGTCGCCGCCGGTGAAGTGTTTGCGTAGATCCGGGCGCGGGCGCCGTCGATGGATCGCAAGGTCGAGAAAATTCGGGATCACCGAAATCTCGCGAGTGACCCCGAGCTCGGCGTAGGTCGACGAGCGCAGGCTGTCGGACACGGCGGTCACCGCATCGGACTGCTCGATCGAGAACGCGACGATTCTCGAATACGACGGATCGTTTCCGATCAGCGTGATGTCCGTACCGTGGAGCGTCGTCACCACCTTCGGCGCCTGGCCTGACGCCGAGAGTACTTGTCGCGACAGGAATGCCGCGGTTGCATGCGGAACCGCGTAGTGCGCGTGGATGATGTCGAGGTTCGAATCGCGCGCGACCTGCACGATTCGATTCGCAAGCGACAGCAAGTACTGAGGCTCGCGGAAGAGCGGATAGGTCGGCGTCGCGACCTGATGGAAGAACAGACCTTCCTGGAAGTCACCGAGTCGGAACGGCGTCTCCGTGCTGATGAAGTGCGCCTGATGGCCGCGGAGCGCGAGTGCCTTCCCGAGTTCCGTGGCGACAACGCCGCTGCCGCCGACCGATGCGTAACACACGATGCCGATATTCACGGGTCAATCACAGTGGAAGTAGGTGCGGTCGAAGGGGTGGCTGTTTCATGACGATGCCTTCGGCGAAGGCAACCCCGGCCAGCGCACCGAACTGCGCATCACGGCTTTCTATCAGCTGCGTGAAACGGGGGGATGTCAATCGCGTCGCGACCACGTCGGACCGGGACGGCCGGAACTGGCTGACGTGGCAGGCGAGCGCGCGCCGTTTCGTGTCGTAGTGATCGCTCACATCGACAACGAACGACGGTGTTGCCGCATCGTTGATGAAGTAGTAGCAGATCGACTCGGGCTTCCACGCTTCGCCGTCTGCCGGATAGCGCCTCAGTCCCGCGTTGAACACACCCTCCGTGAGCAGATGACTCGCCGCGACATGATCGGGATGCCGATCGGACCAATAGGGAATGGCCACCACTTTCGGCTGCGCGCGCCGTATCAGGCTCGCGACAGATCTCGCGTGACCGGCGTCGCTGCCGATCGCACGATCCGGTACGCGCAGGTTGACCCGCCACGCCGCGCCGAGCACCACGCGTGCAGCCTCGGCCTCGGCGAGCCGCTCGTCGGTCGTCCCGTTGCTACCCATCTCGCCGGCGGTGAGATCACACAGCCCGACGCGAAAACCGAGCGCCGCGTGCTTGGCGACGATGCCGCCGATGCCGATCTCGATGTCGTCGGGATGCGGGCCGATCGCGAGGAGATCGACCTGGGCCAACTGATCGGTCATCGCGTCCAGCCGAACACCTCGTCGCCCTTGTCGGGCTTGTCGATCGCGCCACGCATCAGGATGCGCGACGCGAGAAACGCACCGGTGACCGAATCGCCGCCGCGGCCGAGCGCGAACAGATGACGGGGATAGTTGCGATGCGGTCCGATGTACATGAGGCCGTCGGCCGTGTCGCCGCACGAGGCATCCCATCCGTATGCGGGCTGCAGCCCCGCGATCGCCGGGTTCATCGTCAGCAGTTCGTACATCAACTGTCCGGTTCGCTGAATCAGCGCCGCGCTCTTTTGACGCGCGGGCGTCTCGTCACGATCCGCGCCGGCGATGAGCAGGCGGCCGTCCTTGGTGCGCCGGATCCGGTGTCGCGGAGTGGCGGTATCGGAGATCGTGAGATCTGCGCGACCGAGCTGCTTCCGCATGGCAGCCGGCAGGGGCTCGGTGAGCACGAGATACGTCTCGGAGCGGTTGAAGTGACGGCGGAGCGGTTTGAACTCCGCGGTCGCGCTTCCTGTCGTCACGATGACGGTGCCGGCGCGTACGAGCCCGCCGTCGACGACTGCGGTGACGTCTTTCCTGCCGACGAGTACCTTCTTGACCGTCGTGCGCTCGAACAACTGGGCCCCCCGCGATCGCGCCGCCGAAGCCAGGCCGAGACACGCACGATACGGATCGATGGTGAACGCGCCGCTCAGTTTGATCGCACCGGTCGCGTCGTACGAGGTGGCATCTTTCGCGGCCTTCGGGATCATCCATCGTGCATCGAGTCCAGCCGAGGATCTCGCTTCCTGTTCGCGACGAAGATCCTTCTCTCCATCGCGCACCGCCACGATGAGATCGTCGGTGGGCTCGAGGTCGCATCGAATGTTGAGACGGCGGAGCAGTGCTGCGGCGTCGAGCGAGGCGCGACGCCACGACTCGAACACCTGCCGCGCGGCCCGCAACCCATGGGCGCGAACGACATCGCGAAAGGGTGGACCTGGATCCGAGAGGAGAAGCCCGGTGCTGCGGCCGGCCCCGCCCTGGCCGAGGCGATCCGCTTCGATGAGAACAGGCTTCAGGCCCGCGGCCGCACACGCGTACGCGGTGGCGCAACCGGTAAGGCCGCCACCGACGATCACGATGTCGGCGGTGTGTTCACCACGAAATCGCGGGAGATCCGGACGACGCGATCGAGGAAACAGGTCGATCCAGGGCGAGATTCCGTAACGTGTGCGCATGCAAGTCGAAATTCAAAATGCAAAATGCAAAATGCAAGGAATTCTCGTCCTTGCAGTTTTGCATGTCGCACTTTGCATTTCGCATTTTGCATTTTGCATTATTTCTGCGGTTTCTTGTGCGCCGCCTTCTTTTCTGCGTCGAGCCCCGTTTTTTCCGTATCGAGCAGGGTCCGCTTCCGATCGATGCCCCAGCGATATCCGGCCAGGCTGCCGTCCTTCTGCACGACACGGTGGCAGGGCACGACCAGGCAGACTGGATTGGTGGCACACGCCCGCGCCACGGCACGAATTGCGCGGGGCGCTCCGATGGCCCTGGCCACCTGGCTGTAGGCGCGCGTTTCGCCATAGGGAATGGACTGCAGATAGCGCCAGACCTTCCACTGAAACGCCGTGGCCTGAACATCGATCGGGAGATCGAGGTGCGGTCGCCGTCCACCGAGGTAGGCGAGGATTGCGTTGATCCAGCGGCCCAGGTCGCTCCGATCCGGCGAGATCGACGCGGCTGGATATTCGCGCCGCAGATCCTCGGTCAACACCTCATCGGTGTCGCCGAGCTTCACCGAGCAGATGCCCCGCGACGTCGCCGCCACGAGGAGACGTCCGAGCGGCGAATCGGCCACGGCATAGCGCACGTCGACGCCTTCAGCACCGCGTTTGTAGACCGCAGGCGTCATTCCCTTGCCGGTCGGCTGCCGTTCGTACACGCGGCTGCTGGACCCGTAGCCGGCATCGTAGATCGCGCCGGTCACCGGCACGCCCTCGCGCAGGCCGCGTCGGAAACGTTTCGCGCGAAGGGCGTCCTGGTAGGCTCGCGGTGAGATGCCCACGATCCGCGTGAATGTCCGTTGAAAGTGGTAGGGGCTGGCATCGACGTGAGCCGCGATGCGCGCCAGGGTGATCGGCGCCTCGGCGTGCTGTTCGATGTACGCGCACGCCCGCCGGACTTGATCGAGGTGGCTCGAAGCCTTCATCGAGAGGATCGCAGTAGACATGACCGCACGATACAAGGCAGTGCCCCGTGCGATCTATCCGATGCTTGCTAATCTTGGCCCGGGTGCCTGAGAACTGAGCCCTGAGGCCTTAAGATTGTCTCTTTTGATTATGCGACGGGTTGTCCGAGCCATTCTCGTGATCGTGGCCCTTCTGGCGGCGGCCGGCGGGGCGTCCGGCCTGTGGGCCTACAGCCGACTGCGTGCAAGCCTGCCTCAGCTGGACGAGTCGCGACCGCTGAAAGGCCTGTCCGCGCCGGTGCTGATCACGCGCGACGGACTCGGAGTGCCGACGATCCGTGGTGCGTCGCGCGAAGACGTCGCCCGTGCGACCGGTTTTCTGCACGCACAGGATCGCTTCTTTCAAATGGATCTCGCACGGCGTCGGGCCGCAGGCGAGTTGTCGGCCCTCGTCGGCGCCCGCGCACTGGCGATCGATCGAGAGATCCGCGTGCACAGGTTTCGCGCCGAAGCTCAGCGTGCGGTCGCGGCGCTCGGCACCGAGGATCGTGCGCTCCTCGATGCATACACCGCCGGCGTCAACGCCGGCCTCTCGAGCCTTGGCGCTGCGCCGTTCGAGTACCTCCTGCTGCGTGAGCAACCGAGGCCATGGCTCCCGGAAGACAGCGTGCTCGTGGTCCTCTCGATGTTCATCACGCTGCAGGACTCCCAGGGCGCGTACGAGTCGACGCTCGGCACCATGAATGACGTGCTGCCGCAGCAGGTCTACGAATTTCTCGCACCCATCGGCACCGAGTGGGATTCTCCGATCGTCGGCGGCGCGATTCCGACGCCCCCGATCCCCGGGCCCGACGTCTACAATCTTCGCGCTCGGCGCTCGGGACGACCCGTCGCACCGCTCGGCCCGCGTCAGGGGGAGGACATTCGATTCCCAAGGTCCTCCTCCCAACTCCCGACGCTGATTGCATCGGCACTCCAACTCGGACGCTGGAGCCCAGTCGGGGGGTGGGATGCGGGAGTCGATCGTGATGGCGCAGCCGGCAGCAACAACTGGGCGGTCTCCGGCCGGCTCGCCGCGGACGGCGGCGCGCTGCTCGCCAACGACATGCATCTGCTCGTGCGGGTGCCGAACACGTGGTATCGCGCCGCATTCGAGTGGCCCGACCGATCCGACCTCTCGCATCCGCATCGTCTGATCGGGATCACGCTGCCGGGCGTGCCGGCGATGGTCGTCGGCAGCAATACGCATATTGCGTGGGGATTCACCAACAGTCAGGCCGACTGGAGCGACCTCGTCATCATCGAGCTCGACCCACAGAATCATCTCCGCTACAAAACCCCCGACGGCTGGCGCTCGTTCGACCGTTTCGACGAAGCGATCGAGGTCGCCGGCTCACGCGCCGAGCACGAGAACGTCGCGTGGACGATCTGGGGGCCGGTCATCGGTACTGATCACAAAGGACGATTGCGGGCGCTGCGATGGGTCGCGCACGACTCAGACCGACTCGGTGTGGCCTCCCGCGCGCTCGAGGACGCACGCACCGTGGACGCGGCGTTCACCGCGGTGAATGGGCTCGGTGCGCCCGGCCAGAACTTCGTGGTCGCCGACGAGGGCGGACACATCGGGTGGACGGTGTATGGCGCGATCCCCCGCCGTGTCGGTCTGGACGGACGGTTGCCGTCGTCGTGGTCCGACGGCTCACACGGGTGGAGCGGCTCGCTGGCGCCCACGGAATATCCGCGCATCAAGGACCCCGCAGATGGGCGCATCTGGACCGCGAATGCGCGCGTCGTCGACGGCGACATGCTGGCGCGTCTCGGTGACGGCAACTACGAGGTCGGATCGAGAGCGCATCTCATTCGCGAACGGCTGATGGCACGCCAGCGGTTCACGCCACGCGACCTGCTCGATATTCAGCTCGAGACCGGCGCCGAATTCCTGAATCGATGGCGCGATCTGATTCTGAAGACGCTCACGCCCTCGGCCATCGGCGGCGACGCCAACCGCGCCCGGTTCCGTGATCTCGTGGATCGCACGTGGAACGGCAGGGCCGCGGCCGCGTCCGCCGGGTATCGACTGACGCGTCTGTTCCGCGAGCAGGCGTCGGAAATGATCATCGCGTTCGTGCTCGTGGAATGCTACGAGGCCGATGGCTCGTTCGACTATCGCACCGTGCGTCGGCGAGAAGGCCCGATCTGGGCGCTGGTCTCGCAGAAGCCGATGCACCTGCTCGATCCGCGATTCGCCAGCTGGGACGCGTTGCTCATGGAAGCGATCGACCGCGTGATCGAACGGGCCAAGGCCGATGGCGGGCTGGCGGCTCCATGGTCGGAGGCCAACATCACGCTCTATCGTCATCCGCTGTCGTCAGGGCTGCCGTTCATCGGCGCGTGGCTCGACATGCCCCAGCGGCCGCTCGATGGTGATCTCTACACGCCGAGGATGCACTGGGGCGCCAACGCCGCGTCCGAGCGGATGATCGTCTCACCCGGCCGCGAGGCTGACGGCATCATGCACATGCCGACGGGACAGAGCGGACACCCGCTCTCACTTTTCTACGGGAACTCGCACGAGGCGTGGATCAAGGGACAGCCCACTCCGTTTCTACCGGGGAAGACGGAACATACGCTGACGCTGACGCCCTGATGCGCAGGCTAAAGCCTGCGCTCGACGAGCGCGCCACACAGTAGAGGGTGGGCTCAGCCCACGCGATCGACCTGACTCAAAAACGTATTCGCCACGCCAGCGACGGCGACGCTCCTTTCTTGTAGATCGTCGGGTTGTTTCCCTGCGCAGCGTCGATGACGCCGCCCAGGATGGCATACCCGAGCGTGATTCGCACGACCGGTTCCGCGCCGCCGCAATCCGGCGCACACAGCACGAGCACGAGGAGGCCGACCCCCGCGCCCTTGAGCACGCCGTCGATCACGCCGTCACGCGGTTTGGCGATTCGGGCAACCGAGTCGAGTGGGACGGTCCCGCCCGACGCGAGGACCACAGAGTCGCGACTCATGCAGAGCAGCGTGTCCTTCACGCTGCTCCCGTCCGATCGCGTCACCACGACCTGTCCTTTGGTACCAAGGGGCCAGCACGATGACGGCGCATCGAGCGCCTGCGCGTAAGCGCTGGCGCTCGACACGATGATCGTCAAAGCCAATAACACGATTCGCATGGCTGTTCCTGTCACCGTTTCCCACGGAAGTTGAAGCCAGTGAGCATGCTCACGCGCATGCCGTCCTTCGACGGGACCACGGCAAAGGTCATCGGCACGTTGAGCGCGCCCGACCGAAACGTCACACCGCCGGCCAACGCGAGCGCCACTCCCGCGGGTGTGATGTTCGGTCCGATCCCGAACTCGACGCCGGTTGGCGAGCGCAGACCGACCATCCAGCTCACACTTGGCAGGACGACACCCTGCTCGAGTCCACCCACGAGCACGACGACCTCGTTCAGTGCGGCAAGGCCGCCGGCCTTGCTGAAGAACTCCTTTTCGAACTGCCAGCCGAACTGCGAGATGGCGGGACGGACATCGATCTCCCGCTCGTGCAGCTTCTGAACAATCCCATCACTGAGGGCAGTGAAGCCAAATCGAGGACCTGAGAGATTGACGAACCTCACCGGTGGGGGCGGGTTCGTGACATCGACCGTCGACTGGGCAAACGCTGGGGCGGCAACCCCCGCGAAGAGCATCATCAAAACAGCAGCGCGCATAGGCACCTCCATGGAGGCCCATGGTGCGCGCGCGTTGTCTGCGATGTCTTGACGGGGGTCCTGAAAAGATCTGATCGTTGCGGGTCCGGCTTCCGCCGGACATTGTGCACTCTAAGCGGCGCGCGTTCGAAGACGGGCCAGAGCCGGCGCCCAGATTTCGGGATGCGCGGTCACGTGCAGAAGCGGTTCAATCGGAAGCAGCCATCCCGCATTTCCCGGAGGCGCAGCGGTCAACGCATCGTCGATCTCACGCGCGGCATCAGCATGGCGGCCGGTGCGGACGAGAGCCGCTGCCATAGCGATCGCGGCGTCGATCGATATCGGACCCGCGGGTACAGTGAAATCGTAGAATCGGTGATCGACTGCGTCAGAGCCGATGTGCGCAAGCAGATGTTTTGACACGCGCTGAGTCGCCTGCCCGAACGCGCTCCGCGCATCGTTCACACGACCCTGCCGGAGTTTGAGCGCACCGATCGCGTACCAGGTGTTCGCGCAGCACTCACGCGCGTACAACTGCCCGCTCGACTCGAGCGCGAGCTCCTGCTCGAACGATCGCAGCGCCTCGTCGTCCTCCGCACGCGCCAGGTGGATGAGACCGCGGAGCCAATGCAGCGCAACACTGCTGAACCGCGACGACGACCCGCTCATCCCCACCTGCCCCACCTGCCCCACCCGCCCTACCTGCCCCGCGATCCCCGCGTTCAGTTCGCGCTCGGCCTCGACGAAAGCCTGGCGGGCGACGTGCACCGTCGCCGCGAGCCAATGCGCGAGCGGAAAACCAGGCATCAACGCGAGCGTTCGATGCGACTCGCGCAAGCGCTCTTCTCCCCAGCTCACGTACGCGAGGCGGAAGTGATGCCGCCAGTTGTCAGGTTCAAGCGTCGTCGCCCGTCGCGACGCAGCCAACGCATCGACATCATGGCCCGTGCGATCGAGCACGAAACCGAGAGTGGCCCACGCTTCGCCGTACTCCGGCGCAAGACGGCACGCTTCGCGCGCGTGTCGCGCCGCGGCCTCGAGCACCGCGATGTCCGGCTGCGCGTCTGCACGCGTCATCTCGAACTGCATGATGCAGGCGTTCGCGAGACCGACGTGCGCGGATGCCTGATCGGGAGCGCTGGCGAGCACACCTTCGAACACGCGTCGCGCGTGCACGATCTGATCGCGCTCGAGCGTTTCGAGTGCCGCGCGTCCCTCGATCCACGCGCGATGCGGCGCGAGCAGCGCGTCGAGCGCGTCATCGGTGGCACGCGAGGCGGTACGCGTCACCGTCCCGGTGAAGCGGTATCCCTGACGCGCGACCGTCTGGATGCATGGCGTCCCGTCGGCTGTGTCGCCGAGGACGCGGCGCAAGGCGGAGATCGCCTGTTCGAGGCTGTTGTCGGTCACGGCCACGCCGCGCCAGACGGCCTCGATCAGGGCGTCTTTGGACCGGATGGTTCCGGGGTGTGAAAGCAGTTCGAGCAGGACGCCCAGGTGACGATCGGGGATCGCCACCGGCTCACCCGAGCGCGTCAACCGTCGAGTGGTGGCGTCCAGCTCGAAGCCGCCGAATGTGTATCGAGTCCGTGCGGACAACGCGTCCGATTGTAAGCGGCGACGACGCTCATCGGCGGGCTTTCATTCGACGGCGCCCGGTCGCTGGCCGCCGCGTCCGGCGCCGTCTCTTCTCGACCGGCGCGCTGCATTCGGCTCGTGCCCGGCGAAGCTCGGGCGAGTCGCCGGGTTGCCCCGCGACCCACATGCCTCGTCATCCCGCTGAAAGTCCGGAAGGTTGTCGGGACGGAACGGCGCGTCCGGCTTCAGTCCAATCTCCAGCTTGTCCTCAGTGACATGACCCTCCTCGCTCTGCCGCTCAGAGGTGCAAGAGCGAGACCGACCGGGGGCACATCGCTTGCACCAGGAGTGTGCAGAACTTCAGTTCTTCAATTCGTTCCGCAAGGTGAGCACCGCACCGGTCTCGAACACCAGGAGGATGTAACTATGGCCGCGGGGACCTCGTCGCTTCATAGCGCAACTGCGGCCGCCGCGATCGACCGCGATATCAAGCGGACGACCGCCGTCAATCGAACGCTTCGGCCCGTGCCCAACCGCCAGAGCTTGCGCATTGCGCAGGTGGCACCGCTGAGCGAGAGCGTTCCGCCGAAGCTGTACGGCGGAACCGAACGTGTTGTCGCCACGTTGTGCGACGAGCTCGTCCGCCAGGGACATGAGGTCACGTTGTTCGCGAGCGGCGATTCGTGCACGAGCGCGACGCTCGTCGCGTTGTGCCCGACCTCACTCCGACTGAACGCGTCTCCCGATCCGCTCGCCGTGCACCTGCACATGATCGAAAGCGTCGCTCAACGTGCGGGAGAGTTCGACATCGTGCACTTCCATATCGCGCCGCTTCATTTTTCGGTCGCCCGTCGATTGGAGGTGCCCCACGTGACGACGGTACACGGGCGTCTCGATCTGCCGGTCGTCGCTCCGCTGTATTCCGAGTTCTCGGACATACCGCTCGTGTCGGTCTCGGACGTGCAGCGCGACCCGCTTCCGCGACTGAAGTGGGTGAGCACCATCTACCACGGGCTCCCGGGACGCGACCTGCCGTTTCATCCGGAGCCGGGATCGTATCTGGCGTTTCTCGGGCGTATTGCGCACGAGAAACGGCCTGATCGTGCGATCGCCATCGCCAAGGCGTGCGGCTGCCCGCTCAAAATCGCGGCCAAGGTCGACCCGGCGGATGTCGGATACTTCGAGAGCGAGATCAAACCGCTGTTGGACGACCCGCTCGTCGAGTTCATCGGTGAGATCAGCGAAACGGAGAAGGGCGAGTTCCTCGGGCGCGCACGCGCGCTGCTCTTCCCGATCGACTGGCCAGAACCGTTCGGTCTTGTCATGATCGAATCGCTCGCCTGCGGCACACCGGTGGTGGCATTCCGAGGCGGGTCGGTCGGCGAAGTGATCGAGCACGGTGTCACCGGTTTCGTGGTCGACGATCTCGATCAGGCGATCACGGCGGCGAGACAAGTCGATACACTCGACCGCCGGATCTGCCGGGAAGCGTTCGACGATCGTTTCTCGGCGACGCGGATGACCGACGATTACATTCAGGTTTATTCACGGCTCGTTGCCGGCATGGCCAATGTCCGAGAGTGACCCCTCACAGTTAGCGGATTCGGCGCCGATTCTCGACGAGCAGTTCCCGGTCATCGCCGGCCCCGAACGACCGGTGGTCGCCCTCCGTGTGCTGAAACACGGAGACTGTTTCGGTGTGTTCGATCCGCGGGGCAACATCGTGCCGGGGGAGTCAGGCGAGGGCGGCCTCTACTACGACGGCACTCGCTTCCTCTCCTGGTTCGAGCTGCTGATGTTCGGTCATCCACCGCTCCTTCTGAGCTCGACGCTCGGCGTCGACGATGCGGTGTTCGAGGCCGACCTGACCAATCCCGACGTGCTGCGCGACGGTCACATCGCGATCGCGCGAGGCGAAGTCAACGTGCATCGGTCGCGTGTGCTGTGGAGTCCGTCCTGCGTCGAGCGAATCCGCGTCACCAACTTCAGCCTCTCGCGCATCGAAGTGCCGCTCGCGATCCGCTTCGACGCTGATTTCGCCGACGTCTTCGAGGTGCGCGGGACGCACCGTGCGAAACGGGGTGAACGACTGCCGGACGTCCGCGGACGCGACTACGTGATGCGCTATTGCGGCCTCGACAACGTCGAGCGGCGCGTCCGCATCCGGTGGGGACGCCTGCCCGACAAGATCGAAAACGGACGCAGCTCGTTCCTCCTGGCGCTCGAGCCGCGCGAGACCGCCGCGCTCGAACTGACCGTCTCGTACGAATGCGACGGCGATGGCCCCGCGACGACTCCACCCGGCTCGCTGGCCGATGTCGTGTCACGAACACGGACGTGGCGGGCGCATCAGAGCGGCGCCGCCTCTCGCGTGGTCAGCTCGAGCGCCATGTTCAATCGATGGCTGAATCGATCAGAGGCGGATCTGCAGATCATGCAGACCGACACGCGATACGGCACCTACCCCTACGCCGGCATCCCGTGGTACAGCACGCCGTTCGGGCGCGACGGTCTCATCACCGCGTTCGAACTGCTCTGGATCAATCCGTCGATCGCGCGGGGCGTGCTGGCGTTTCTCGCCGAAACACAGGCGACGTCGGTCAACGACGCACAGGAGGCGCAGCCCGGAAAGATTCTGCACGAGATGCGTGGTGGCGAGATGGCAGCGCTCGGCGAAGTGCCGTTCGGTCGCTACTACGGCAGCTGCGATGCCACGCCGCTGTTCGTGATGCTCGCCTTCGCCTACTACGAGCGCTCCGGCGATCGTGCGTTCATCGATCTGCTCTGGCCTCACATCGTGGCCGCGCTCGACTGGATGAGCAGCAACGGCGATCCCGATCGCGACGGCTTCATCGACTACGTGCGCCGCAGCGATACCGGCCTCATCAACCAGGGGTGGAAGGATTCGCACGATGCGATCTTTCACCAGGACGGCTCGCTCGCCGAGGGACCGATCGCCTTGTGCGAAGTGCAGGCGTACGCCTACGCCGCATGGAAGGGCGCCGCCGAGCTCGCCGGATTGCGCGGCGACCACAAGTCAGCCGCCGACTGGAAAAGACGCGCCGAGCAGTTGCGGGAGCAGTTCGAACTGGCGTTCTGGTGTGAGGATCTCAATACCTACGCCCTCGCCCTCGACGGCCACCGTCGTCCATGCCGCGTACGCACGTCCAATCCTGGCCACGCGCTCTTTGCCGGACTGGTCGCCGAGGACCGCGCCAAACGCGTGTGCGATCTCTTCATGACCGAATCGTTCTTCGCCGGTTGGGGTGTCCGCACCGTCGCGGCTGGAGAACAGCGCTACAACCCGCAGTCCTATCACAATGGATCGGTCTGGCCGCACGACAACGCCATCGTCGCAGCCGGTCTCGCGCGCTACGGCTTCACCGGCGCCGCCACGCGCATCTTCACTGGCACGCTCGACCTGAGCGAAGCGGTCGATCTGCATCGGCTGCCGGAACTGATTTGCGGATTCCGACGACGCGGTCGACAGCCGACGCTCTATCCAGTCGCCTGCGCCCCGCAGGCCTGGGCCGCAGGCGCGGTGTTCATGCTGCTCGGCGCTGCTCTGGGCGTCCACATCGACGCGCCCGCGCGTCGCATCTCATTCTCGCGAGGCCAGCTTCCGGAGTCGATCGACTGGGTGCGACTGAGTGATCTCAGCATTGGCGACGCCCACGTCGATCTGCAGCTCGAGCGGCACCCGCACGACCTCGGCGTGACGGTGATTCGACGCGAAGGACAGGTCGAGGTCGTCACGGTCAAGTAGACGCGTCTCCTCGGGTTCCTCACACCCCGCTTCCTCCGGGAAACTCCTGCCTCGCCCTTGCAGACTCCAGGCGTGGAGGTGCGGTGCATGCTCGAGACACTGATTATCGTGCTCGTCGTTTTGTGGCTGCTTGGCATGGTGAGCTCCTACACCATCGGCGGCCTGATTCACCTGCTTCTTGTCCTCGCCGTCATCGTGCTCGTCGTCCGTCTGCTGCAGGGACGGCGTGTGGTGTGAGGCGAGGTGAAGGGCACACTCATTGCTCCGGTAGCGAGGAGCAGAAAGAGGAGGACAACTCATGAATAAATTGCTCACTCTTCCGGTAGCGATGCTGGGCTTGGTACTGGCCACGAGCATCGCGTGCGCTGAGCGAGCAGGGGCCACGTCGACAGCGAGCAATCCGCCGCGGTCGCCGGAGCAGGTCGGCGCTCAGGCGCCGTCGCAACCGGAGACCGTCAACAGCGGTACTCCCGGCGCGATTCCTGTTGGCCAGGAAATGGATGTACGGCTGAGAACCGGACTCAGCTCTGACACAGCGAAAGTGGAACAGCGATTCGAGACCACGACGTTGGTCGACCTGGTGCAGAACGGACGTGTGCTCGTGCCCGCGGGAACGGTGGTAGAGGGCGTCGTGAGCGGCGTCGATAACGCAACCCGCACCGATCGGAAGGGCTCACTGACGCTGTCCTTCGATCGCATGCGAGTGAACGGAAGGAATCGTCGCATCCGCGCGAGCGCCACTGAGGTGTTCGAACGCGGCGGCGTTCGCGCCGAGGCGCCAACGGCGGGCGTCGGCGCCGGCGTCGGCGGCGTGGTCGGCGGCATCATCGGCGGCGTGAAGGGCGCGGTCATCGGCGCGGCGATCGGGGCCGGGGGCGCCATCGCAGCGACCGAGGGGAAGGACGTGAATCTGCCGGCAGGCTCGATCGTGCGCATCCGAATGGATTCGCCGGTGCAAGTCGGCTGATGCGAGTCAGCACGCGTCGCCCATGTGGCGACGCGTGCTGTTGCGCTCTGTGCGACCTGCATCCATACACGAGGCGATAGAAACCACCCGCGGGAGACGCATCACACTCGAGCCTGGGACGCCTAACGAGCTGTCGGTTTGGCTTCGACCCGCCAGGCGTCGAACTGCCGTTGCGCTTCATCACGCTGGATGCCGTAGCGCGTCTGCAGTTTTCCTATCAGCTGTTCGGCACGTCCCTGAATCTGATCGACGTCATCCTGCGTGAGCTTGCCCCACTGCTCGCGAACCCGACCCTTCAGCTGTGTCCATTGTCCTTTCAACATGTCTTCATTCATGATGGGTCTCCTTGCTGGGGTCTGGGCTGCATCGAGCAAGCGATGTACCCGTTCAGGGCTCATCGTTCATTTGAGTCACAGGGGTTGGTCAGGTTCGCGCTTCTCGACGTACGCGCGCTGGCGTCCGACTTGCACATCGTGCGCACATGGCTCGAGCAATCTGGACCGGCTCTCTCTCATTCGGCCTCGTGAACATTCCCGTCGAGGTGCACACAGCCGTACGGGAACATCGGCCACGCTTTCGCATGCTGCACGCGAAGGACAAATCGCCGATCAATTTCCAGCGTGTCTGCCAGAAAGACGGCGAGGAGGTCGCCTGGGAGGATCTCGTTCGGGGGTACGAGTACGAACGCGGGCGTTTCGTCGTGCTGACGAAGGAAGACATCGCCACCGCCGCCCTCGAAAAAACGCGACGGATCGATATCCTCGACTTCGTCGAGGGATCGGCCATCGACGATCGCTTCTTCGACAAGCCGTACTATCTGCTTCCAGCAAAGGGCGGCGACATGGCCTACGCGCTCCTGCGCGAGGCGGTCCGCGAGTCGAAACGCATCGGGATCGCGAAGTTCGTTCTGCGTGACACGCAGCATCTCGCGGCGGTCGAAGTGGTGGGCGAGGCGCTCGTGCTCTCGACGCTCCGATTCGCCGACGAACTCGTCGATGTCGAGTCGCTCCGCCTGCCGCGCACGCCCACGCTCAAGAAGAAGGAACTGCAGATGGCGACCACACTGGTGGAGAACCTCGCCGACGAGTGGCAGCCGGAGAAGTATACCGACGATTACAACGACAACCTGATGAAGGTGATCAAAGCGAAGATGAAGGGCAAGCAGGCGCATCTCATCCCCGAGGAGCGCCCGCGCGATGCCAATGTCGTCGATCTGATGGAACGCCTCCGACAGAGCCTCGACGC
>DATFRP010000122.1:0-35435 GCA_035263125.1 Vicinamibacterales bacterium | reverse complement strand
AACGAGAGGCACGACGGGGCGCGCGTCATGAACGTTGGCATCGGGCGGCTCGCGATCAACATCGCCGTCATGGCGGCAGCGTTCGTCGTCGCGTTGTTCCTGCCGGCAGGGACGTTCGCGTGGCCCGCGGGCTGGGCATTCTTTGGACTGTTTTTTGGATTCACGGTGGCGCTCAGCATCCGGTTGTTCCGGTTCAGTCCCGAGCTGCTCGCAGAACGGCTCACGGGCATCGGCAAGGCCGATCAGAAAGCCTGGGACAAAGTGTTGCTCGCGATTACCGCCGTGGCGTTCTTCGCGTGGCTCGCGGTAATGGGGATCGATGCGGTGAGATATCACTGGTCGCATGTGCCGGTCGTGCCGCGCACACTCGGCGCCAGTCTCCTCGTGGCATCGTTTCCTATCTTCTTCTCGACGTTTCGCGAGAACCGTTTTCTCTCTCCAGCGGTTCGCATCCAGCAGGAACGGGCGCATCGTGTGGTCGACACGGGCCCGTATCGACACGTGCGACACCCGATGTATGGAGGGTTCGTGCTGTTTGCGCTCGGCACCGCCTTGATGTTGGGTTCGTGGTACGGGACGATCGGAGCATTGTGCCTGATCGGACTCGTCGCCCGACGCGCGGTGCTCGAGGAGCGCGCCCTTCAGAGTGAACTCGAGGGCTACGACGCGTACATGCGGCGCGTGCGGTATCGCCTGGTTCCGCATGTCTGGTAACGAGGTCATATGATTCGTGAAATTGTCAGAGAAGCAGAGAGAAAGACCGCGATGAGTCCGTGGTCCGTCCGGTCACCGAGGAATCCGTTGACCGCCGATCCGCTCGCGGTCGGGCGCGTATCGCTCGCCAGGGAGACCGAAGTGCGCGACGACGAAGTGTTGACGCTGGAAGGGGCCGCTTCGCTGCTGAAGCTGTCGGCAGGTGCCGTGCTCGCTCGCGTGCAGCAGGGCGATCTCCCGGCGCGTCGCTTCGGTGACGAGTGGCGGTTCTCGAAGCTGGCAGTGCTCGAGTGGCTGGCCGATGGCGAGCGCCGAACCCGGCGGCTCGCTCGCCAGGAGCCCGACTGAGATCACAAAGTAGATCAGCGATGCCTGCCGATATCTTTGCACTGGATGAGGCGTATACCGCGATCGAGCGTGACGCACGTGGGCTCGCTGCGGGTCTCACTGACGCGTGTGCCGAATGGCGCGCCGATCCATCGTCATGGAGCGTGGCCGAATGTCTCGATCATCTGGCCACCGCAAATCGTGTCTACCTGACGGCGATGGGTCCTGCGGCCGAGGCGGCGGTCGCACGCGGACAGCGACGACGCGGGCCGGCAGTGCCGGGACTTCTGGGCGGATGGTTCGTCCGCTCGCTGGAGCCGCCGGTAAAGCCGCGCTTCAAGTTGAAGTCGCCGACGAAAATCCGGCCGCGATCGGCGCCATCGTTCTCCGATGCGATGGCCGCGTTCCTCAAATCGCAGGAGGAGGTCCGCCGCTTTCTCCGGGCCTACGAGGATTTCGACCTCGCCGGTGTGCAGTTTCCGAATCCCTTCATCCCCGGCCTGCGGTTCAGCCTCGCGACGGGATTGCACGTGATTGCCGCGCATGACCGCCGGCACTTGTGGCAGGCGTGGCGGGTTCGTCACGCGGCCGAACGCGCGGTTGCGGCCTGAAACACGCATGGCAGGGTCCGGCTGAGGCCGGAGACTTCATACAACTCGATTGGCCGCTTGCCGCCTTCGCGTATAGCGCTTCGGTGGCCAGGGAAGGCGGCCCCTACGTTCACCCTGGAAAATTCCGCTCACTGAGTACAATCGAGTGGATGACTCTTCATACTCGAGCCCGATTCGTCCTTCTCGGCGCGGCGACGATCGCCGCGCTGGGGTTTGTCAGCGCGCAGCAGCCGACACCACCGCCAATACCACCGGCGGTGCGCGCCGCGACGCTCGACCAGGTCGTGCCGGTGGATCCGCTGATCACCGTCGGCACGCTGCCCAACGGGTTCCGCTATTACCTCCGGGAGAACCACCTGCCGCAGGGGCGCGCCGAGCTTCGGCTCGCGGTCAAGGCCGGCTCGGTGCTCGAAGACGAGGATCAGCGCGGCCTCGCGCACTTCGTCGAGCACATGGCCTTCAACGGCACGAAGAATTTCCCTGCGCAGGCCATCCCGACGTTCATGCAGTCGCTCGGCGTCCGGTTCGGTGCGCACGTCAACGCGCACACGGCGTTCGATGAAACGATTTACGAGCTGCAGATTCCGATCGACAACCCCGCGGTGATCGATCGCTCGCTCCTCATCTTCGAGGACTTCGCCCACAACGTGCTGTTCGAGCCGCGCGAAGTCGACAAGGAGCGCGGCGTCATCCT
The DNA here is from genome assembly GCA_035263125.1 of Vicinamibacterales bacterium. GTDB lineage: Bacteria > Acidobacteriota > Vicinamibacteria > Vicinamibacterales > UBA2999 > Gp6-AA40. The sequence goes on along the minus strand of DATFRP010000122.1, from coordinate 33,089 downwards.
CGAGGAGTGGCGGCTCGGGCTCGGCGCCGACGAGCGCATCCACGACGCGGAGTTCCCGCTGATGCTCAAGGGCTCGCGCTACGCCGAGCGCATGCCGATCGGCAAGCCCGACATCATTCGCAACGTCACCGTCGATCGGCTCAGGCAGTTCTACACCGACTGGTATCGCCCGGACCTGATGGCGGTGGTCGTGGTTGGCGATTTCAAGAAGGCGGACATCGAGCCGCTGATCAAGGCGCATTTCGGTTCGCTTCCTCCCGCGTCGAAGCCACGGCCCCGGCCTGCATTCACAGTCCCCGATCAGCAGGGCACGTCGTACTCGGTGATCACCGATCCGGAAGCCGATGACACACGGATCAGCGTCACGAGTGCGATGAAAGCGCGGGAGCAGATGTCGATCGGCTCGTACCGCCAGCACATGGTCGAGCAGCTGTTCGGGGCGATGCTGTCGGTGCGCCTCGACGAGCTCGCACAGGGGGCGAACGCGCCGTTTCTCCGGGCGCAGACCGGACGGGAGCTGCTCGTGACAGGGGTCGAAGTGACGAGCCTCGATGCGCTCGTCGCCAAGGGCGGCGTCGAACGCGGCCTGACCGCGCTCTTCACCGAGCTGGCCCGCGTCGCGCGCTTTGGATTCACCCAGCCGGAGTTGAACCGCATGAAGCTCAATCTCGAGCGCGGGCTCGAGCGCGCGGTGATCGAGAAGGACAAGAGCCCGTCGGATCCGCTGGCCGACGAGTTCGTGCGCAATTTCATCGAGGAGGAACCGATCCCAGGCATCGTGTACGAGTACGGGTTGAACCAGCGCTTCCTGCCCGAGATCACCCTCGCCGAGGTGAACAAGCTGGCGAAAGACTGGATGCCCGATCGCAACCGTCTGGTCGCGATCTCGGCGCCGGCCAACGACAAGCCGACGCTTCCCGATGAGGTGAAGCTCGCGGGCCTCATCAGCGGCGCCAATGCCGATAAGCTCACTGCCTACGTCGACACGGTGAGCAACAAGCCGCTGGTGGCGCGCGCCCCCACGGCCGGAGGGGTCGCCAACACCGCGACGAAAGAGGGCCTTGGCATCACGGAGTGGACGCTTTCCAATGGCGTGCACGTCGTGCTGAAGCCGACGACGTTCCGGCAGGACGAGATCATGTTTCGAGCCGTCAGCCCTGGCGGGCTGTCGCTTGCGAGTGACGCCGACTTCATTTCCGCAGAGACCGCCGATGCGGTGATCGCGCAAGGTGGCCTCGGCTCCTTCAGCCGCATCGATCTCGACAAGGTGCTCGCGGGCACGACCGCGTCGGTGCGAGCGGACATCGCGTCCACCGAAGAAGGGCTCGCCGGTGGTGCCGCACGCAAAGATCTCGAGACGATGTTCCAGCTGATCTACCTGACGTTCACCGCGCCGCGACCCGATCCGGTCGCGTTCGGCGTGTTGACGGATCAACTGAAGGTGACGCTGGCCAACCGACTGGCGCAGCCCGACGTGCAATTCTCGCAGGCGCTCGATGCCGCGCTGACGCAGAACCATCCGCGGGCGCAGCCGCTGACGCCGGCCTCGGTCAGCCGGATGAATCTGGACAAGTCGCTCGCCTTCTACAAGGACCGCTTCGCCGATGCGAGCGACTTCACGTTCGTCTTCGTCGGCAGCTTCGATCTGGCGACGATGAAGCCGCTGGTCGAGAAATATCTGGGCAGCCTGCCGTCGCTGCACCGGCAGGAGACGGTGAAGGACGTCGGCATCCGTCCGCCGGCGGGCGTCGTCGAAAAGCAGGTGAAGAGCGGCATCGCTCCGCGCAGCCAGGTCAGCATCGCGTTCACGGGTCAGTTCCAGAACGACGAGCAGCATCGGGTGATCGCGTCGGCGATGGCCGATACCCTTGCCGGCAACCTGCAGCGAACGCTGCGCGAGGATCTGGGCGGCACCTACGGTGTCAGCGTGGTGCCACGCTTCGCGAAGCGTCCCTCGGGCGAGTATCGCATCACCATCACGTTCGCGTGCGACCCGACACGCACCGAGAGCCTCGTGAAGACGGCGTTCCAGGTCATCGACGACTACAAGGTCCGCGGCCCCGGTCTCGGACAGGTCGCCGACACGCGCGCGACGTTGATTCGCGATCTCGAAACGAACATGATGACCAACGACTATCTGCTCAATCGGCTCCTGTTCAAGTACGAGTATGGCGAGGACGTGAAGGAAGTGTTCGACATGCGTCCGTTCTACGACGGGATTACCACTACCTCGCTGCGCGACGCAGCGCGTCAGTATCTGAACACGAACCGCTACGTGGAGGTCACGCTCGTACCGGAGAAGTGAGCAACGCTCACTTGGGTTCGATATCGGCGATGGGGCTCACGGGTCCTGCCGCCGGGTCTCCCCGCTCGTCCTCGGCGCCAAGGGAACAGTCACGGGTACGAAAAACGGATCACGGAGTAGGCGCCTGCGCGGCGAGCGGGGATGCCCCTCCCGGCTTGTGTTGGGCGGTAGCCGCGTGAGCAAGGCCGACGCACCGCGACTTGAGCGAAGCAGGGAGCCGGAACGCGTTCGTCGCGATTCATCGCGTCGACTTCCGCCCATCGCGTTCGAATTGCCACGGGATAGCTCGGACATTTTGTGCCGCGTAACAGATCCGCAGCGCGTCACACCCTAGTCGACGCGGGTGCGATAGGGCAGGAGCGACGGATGCGTTCCCGGCCGCAGCGTCCGCGGCAGCCGGCCAACACACATGGACTCGTGGACTCGCAAGCGCCGATAACAAAGAGACTCACAAGACCGTCGGTCCTGCTGAAGCCGGACGTTACGATTGACAGTCCGGCTGAAGCCGGACGCTACGACTGACGGTCCTACCGGCATTACGGCTCGATGCGGTAGTCGAAGTACAGACGATTCGGCGTCGTCCGTTTCGCGAACGCGTCCCAGTCGACCTGCGACCCGCCGTCGGCCATCTTCATCTGATCGAAGTCCGTATCGGTCTGGAACACGCGACCGGCGGCTTTCTTCAACAGCGCTTCCTTGATCGCCTTGAGCGGATGATCCCAGCCCTTCTGCGTTTCAGCCCACTTGCGGACAGCGGTGATCATGGCGCAGAACTCTCGAGCGGACGTGCCTTCAGACCCCATCCACGCGAGATTGGTGTAACCATCTGTTGAGAGCCCGTTGATCGTCGCGTTGTGGCTCCCGTGGTGGCCGACCTTGTAGAGGACCGTTCGCGACAGGAGATTGCGTGCGGTGATCTGCGTGTTGCCGTCGGTGAACGCCTTCTTCGCCCACGAGAGCCAGTTGCCGCGCTGCGCGTCGGCGGCGAACAGCAGAATCTTGCCGCCTTTCCCCAGCTCGAACGCCAGCACCAGGCTGGCGTTGTTGGTCTGATCGTTCATGTCGAGCGCGAGCTGATCGGCGGCGTAGAGCCAGTCCTTGTCGATGCGGCGCCACTCCGCGTCTGAAGGCGACTCCGCGGTGTCGGGCCCGATCGCGGATGGATGCTGTCCGTACCTTTCTTTGAAGAACGTGCCGTCGTCGGGCGACGTGAAGGCGTCATTCCACGGGAGTGCGTATCGCTGGGCAAACGGTGCTTCGGGACTGTCGCCGGATCCAGCCGCACGGGCCGCCGCTGCGAAATGGCTGCCGCAGGAACTGACCGCCATTCCTGGACCGAACTCTTCGGAGCCGGTCGGGTCGAGCGACTCGAGCAGATCCGGATCGCGCGGCGGGCCGAGCGGGAAGACGCGCACCTGCTTCGCTCCGGGCACGGTGTAGATCTTCTCGTGCGGCCGGAGGAACTCGACGCCCTTGGTTGCCTTGTCTTTGAAGATCTTCATCGACGCCTTGTTCATCGAGGCACCGGCGTCGCCGTTGGCGCCGAGCATCGCGACTGCGGCGGCGGCGTTGAACTGCTCGTCTTCGCCGCCGAGCTCGAAGGCAAGGAACTCGTCGATCGTCTGCACACGGTGGTCTTCGCCGCCCGCCGCCGCAAGACGGTTGCGCGCCGCGATCAGGCCGAGGAGCTTGTCCTTGAACTTCTTGCGAAGGTCGTTGGCGAGGCCGTCGATCGGGTCTTCGGTCCACGCGAACCAGGCTTCGCCGATTGCGATGCCGTCGAAGTTCGTCGCCGTGATTCCGTTGACGTGATCCTGATGCTCGTGAGTGATGACCGCGACGTCGACGCGGCCGCCGGTCGCCTTCTTGATGTCCGCCGTGATTTCTTTGGCCGACGTCACCCCGGCCGGCGGATTGATCTTGCCAGGCGACCCCGGCTTGTAACCGCAATCGATGAGCACATACGCGGGGCGATTGGGGACATCTCCCGCAAACGCGATCAAAAAACAGTCGCCATGCCCGATGCGGTACATCCGCACCGTCGCTCCGCCGGGAGGCGGTATCAGCCTGCCTTCGGCTGCGCCTGCCGTCGCTGTGGCATTTGGCGCAGGTGGCTGTGCGCTGCCGGTCGCGGGCTTCTTCTTGCCAGCGGTTTTACCGTTCTTCTTGCCGACTGTCTTCTTGGCCATGACCTACGACTCCTGATCCCGATGCAACAGCGCGAACGGCTCACGCTCGTGCATGGCGTTGCGTGCAGGTGAGAACGCGTTGCTCGGTCCCGGTACCCCCTCGGTGATGTAGCGGCGAACACGCTCGAGCTGCGCGTTGTCCGCGATCGTCCCCGCCGTGCGAATCACGCGCCGCACTTCCATCGTCGTGGGATCCATCAGCAGCGTGCAGCCGGCTCGATACCGGAAATCCCCTTTGTCGTCAGGCACGAACTGTCGTCCCGGGGCATCCATCTCCTCCTGCGTCCTGGGATCGAAGTAGCCTCGACGACGCTGCGTGATTTCGACCACGAGATCGGCGACGGTTTCACCGCGAGGACTTCGGCGCAGCGCGCGGCGAACCGAGTGCACTTCGACCGAGATCATGTTGTCGCTGGACGAAGAACGGAAGACCGTGGGAGGCGGGTTGTCCTCGTCGACGACCAGGCCGAACACCCGCGTGAGCTTTCGCCCTTTGCCTCGCATCAACCAGCTCCAGAGTGCTGCCGCATCCGCCTCGACGCCCAGCCACGTCTTGTAGCGGTCGCTCTCGAGCGTCCACGTCTGCAGGTTGCTCTTCTGCGTCCGATCGATCTTCGAGCTGACCTTCTGATCGGGAAAGATCGGCTGGTTTTCGATGAACAGCGACTGCAGTTCGTCATGCGTCGGCCCGATCCCGGCCGCTTCCTCCGCCGCCCGCCGGTCCGGCCAGAGCAGGCTCTCGCGAGACATGCTGCGCATGCCCGCCGGATGCAAGCCCCACTGACGGAAGCTCTCGACGAACGCGAGACGATACCCGCCGGTATCATCCGGATTGAGATCGTGGTCGGCGGTGATGATCGCCCGCAGATAGTCGCCGAACGTGATGCCGACCGGCGGGCAGTAGTCGATCGCGCGGATGCACATCTGCAGCACGTTCTGTGCGCAGCGGGCCGCCTCCTCGGCGAGGCGGCTGGCGAGGTCGGTCGGGATGTCGCCCTCGCGAAGCACGCCGGTGCCCTCCGTGGCGATGCGATACAAGTCGATCGTCCGCCCTCGATACACCTTGAGGAACGCGCCGAACACGGCGGCGACGAGAATGGCGCCGCGATCGTGAGGCTCGAATGTCCGATCGATCGCGCGCACGTCGGGCATCTTCGCTTCCCACTTGTTCGTGTCCGGATTGACGCTGCCCAACGCGTCGCGCAGTGCGTTGCCGCGCCCCGAGGCCTGTCCGAACTGCTGCGCGAGCTGGCCGAGCAGATTTTCGCTGGCGAGATTGCCTCGGGTGCTCGCAATCTGATTGCGCAGGACACCGGGATAGGAGAAATGCTGGAACAGCGCAACGATATCCGCGAACGCCTCGTGAAAGGCGAGCACGTCGGGATTCACCGGCTCGTTGAAGCGCGGATGCACGCCGTCGAGCAGCGCATGCGTGGTCTCGTGCGCGATGATGTCGTGCGACAGGCAGGTGAAGACGAGCGTGCCCGGCGTATTGCGCGCGTCCTTGATCCCGACCGGGAAGTAACCGAAGAGCAGCGCCTTCTTGTCCGGACTGTAGAAGGCATTGCGGTCGCGCAGCGCGTGCGGGTAGATCCGCAGGCGACGGACGAACTGATCGTCTTCGTTGCCGACGCCCCGATGCGACGACCAGAGCGCCACCCGTCCGAGCGCGCGCTCGAAGTGACCGATGGTCGTCATCGCGACGGCGTAGACCATCTGCTGGTGAAAAAGTGGATTGGTTTCCGACGGGGCGACACCGTCCTGCGCGAGCACCCACTTGTCGTTGAGGTCGACCGGCTTGTAGAACAATCCACTCGCCGGATCCGCATCGATGACTTCGATGTATTCGCCGACCGGCCCGCTCGAGAGGTCCTTCTCCCACGGCACGGCGATGGTGATTTCACCGATGCCCGCCATGTCGAACTGGGTCGAGAGGCTCGGGTCGAACGCAAAGATCCGAAGCTGCCGTGACACCGGCTCTCGCACGAGGTCGTTGCCCATCTCACACTCCTCTCGGGTAGGGAAATCCAGACGGTGGCGACGCCGCTCCGGCCACGTGCGCCCGCATCGCCGCATCGCACACGGCATAGCCCCAGTTGATCAATCGCTCCTGCACGTCGTCTTCGAGCCGTTTCAGTCGTGTCTTCGTCTCGGCCAGCTCAGTGGTGCGATCGAACGGGCAGGACAGCGGGTTCGCCAGCCCATAGGCTGCGACGTTCGAACGGATTCCCCAGTAGGCGCCCTTGCGCTCCCCGCGTGTGAACGATCCGATGACCTGGCGCGCGCGGAGGCTGCGAACCTGGTTGTCGATGATGTCGTTGATCCGGATCGCGTGTCGCGCCCAGTCGCTCTTGGGTTCCGGTTCCGCGGCCATCCTGCCACCGCCGTTGCTCACGAGGATGGTGTCGTATTTCTTCCACGCGGTTTCGAGTCCGAGATTGTCGTAGACGCCGCCGTCGGTGAGCACGACGTTCGTGAGGTACGGCTCTCGATGCAGGTCCTCGTGAGGGAGGCCGCTTGCTGTCCATTGGCTCGCGTCGAAGTGGATGCGCAGCGGCGACAAGACGGGCGGAAACGCTGACGACGCGGCAACGGCAACCGCGATCTCCACGGTTGGATTCTCGATGAGCCCGACGCGATAGTCGGCGATGTACGGTCTGGAGAATCGAAAGAGCGCGCCGCTCTGCACGTTGGTGGCGTTGATCACGAACCTCGGCTCCGGTGGCAGATCCTGCAGCGTGGCGCCGTCGAATAGATGCTGTCGATAGGCGTCGGTGACCTTGTCGGCAATCGATCCCGGAGTGAAGATGCCCTCGATGATCGCGGCCTCGTCAATCGTGCGGCCTGCCAGCCCGCGAATCGGCTCGACCATCGCCGGGACGAAGTTGACCGGAACCCCCGATGCATCGAAGCCGAGCGCCGTCCATCGGTGGCCGAGCATGGCAGCCGTGATCGACCCGCCCGATACCGACGACACGCGCGCGAGCTTCGGAAGATAGCCGAGCTCGCCCAGACGCCAGAGCGCGCCCAGATGAAACAGCATCGCGCGGTAGCCGCCTCCCGACAGACACAACGCGATGCCAGGCTGCGGCCGATTCGGATCGTCGTGAGGAGAGCCCGTGTCGAGGACCTCGACCGGCGCGGACAGTTGGTGGTTCAACGCATAGCCTCGCTGGAAGCACGCTGGGAGCCCGGGGCCAGTTCAGGTGTGGATTCGCGATTACACCACAGAAGGTAAACGGTGCAGCCGCCGGCGGCGAACGCGGCACAGGGTGGGAAAGGGGTGTCTGACATCAGCCGCTCCGCTTCGGTAAACTTCCAAAGGTCCTATGACCCCGATCCGATCGAGCGTCGCTCCTCGCCACATGACCACTGACAGCGGAGCTCCTGCCGATGCCGGACCGTTGTACGGGGGGCCGGTCGTGCTCTTTGACGGCACGTGCCGCTTCTGCGATCGCACGGTGCAGTTCGTGCTCGACCACGAGCGCGATCACGTTCTGCGGTTTGCGCCGATTCAGAGCGACGTGATCAAGACGTTCCTCCGGCAGGCTCTCGGCGAGTCGCGGGCTCTCGAGTTGCAGCGCGATGTCGCCGGAGACGGCCGCGATCCGGACACGCTCGTCGTCGTCGACGGTGAGCGGGTCTTCACCTATTCAGGTGCGGCTCTCCATATCGCGCGACATTTGAAGGCGCCATGGAGCTGGGTGGGCGTCCTTGCGATCGTGCCGCGGGTCGTCCGTGACTCGGGCTACCGCTGGTTCGCACGACACCGCTATCGATGGTTCGGCCGGATGGACACGTGCCGCGTGCCGGCGGCTGACGTCCGCTCCCGTTTTCTGTAGCAGAGGCGAGAGACCGAGCTTCGACCCAGCGACGCTGAAGGGAACAGGCGTCAGCCGGCGTTTGCGATTGTGACTTTGACGCGGGCGTCCCCAAGCACGATCTCGTCGCCTGACTGCAGACGGATGCCTCGCGATCCGGCGGGCGCACCGATTGTCGCTCCGTTGCGCAGGATGGCGGTGCCGTGCGCGCTGCGATCGTCGGAGATGCGGTAGTCGCCCGAGCGATCGTTGTAGTCGATGTGCGCGTGGCGGCGAGAGACGGTGTCGTTGGCGGAGCCGGCGCCCTCTTTGAACGCGACGTGGTTGGTCCGGATCAGGCGATGCCGGTTGTCTCGCAACTCTTCACAGCGCCCGAGGTTGATCCGCTCCTGCGTGAACGTGTAGGAAGGCTTGTCTGCGGAGCCGCTCGTGATCGTCAGCGTGATCTTGCGTGCGTGTGAGGGCGCGGCTGCGGGCAGATCGGCCGGCGCACTGTTGCTGAAATCGATATGAAACTCGGGGGCTCTCCATCCTTCACCGGCCTGCGGAACGTACGCCACGCGTACGTGGAGTCGAGCGACCTCACATCCGGCTTGGCGCAGGCGGCTCGTGATCCTCTCCTGCAATGATGGCGTGCCGTCGAGGACCGATGACAGCCGGGCTCGTGCGTCGCGTGTCGGAGCGACGACCGAGAGTCTGATCCGGTTGAATGGGAAGACGCGCTTACCACGGCCGGCGGCCTCGACCCGTTCGTCGATGGCTTCGAGAATGCTGTGCAGCACTTCGAGCGGGACGCGCGGCCCGGACCTGGACCACTGCTGCGCGGCGCCCTCGAACGTTCGCGCGATCGTGCTTTCGAGCTTGCGGGCTTTGCCGACGATGTCCATCACTGTCCTGTCCGCGCACGCGAACGGGTGCGCTCTACACGTCCGGCACCCGCCTTCGCGCTCACGCGCTCCGGCGGCCAAGGAAGCCTGACGTACGGTCTATCAACGAATCAATCCGCTCATCGCGGCGGCTGTGACGATCTCACCGGCCGCCGGTGCGGCGGCGCGGCCGCCGTACCCCGCGTTTTCGATGATCACGGCAAACGCGATTCTCTTTTCGGCGCGATCGTACGGGGCGTAGCCGATGAACCACGCATGCGAAGGAGCGTCGCTCACTTCGGCAGTGCCGGTCTTGCCGGCGATGCGCCAGGCATGATTGCTGAGCGTGCGGCCCGTCCCGGTGAGCACGGCATCGCGAAGGTCGCGACCCAGCACTGCGGCGGCTTCCGGCGGCAACAGCACCTTCGAGGCCGGCGGTTGAGCGGAGCGTTCGACTCTGGTGTCACGCAGCACGCCGCCATTGGCGATCGCTGCCGCGACCCGTGCCATGCGAAGAGGTGTGGCGACGACATCGCCCTGGCCGTAGCCCGCATGCGGCAGCGTGGCGCGCACGCGCGCGAGCGAATCATCACGCGCGATCGAGATGCCGAGCAGACGCGCGGTGTCGAGCAGCGACTGCGGGCCGAGGTGCACCGCGAGCTGCGCGAAGTAGGCGTTGCACGAATGCACGAGGCCGTCGTGCATGTCGATCGTCCCATGCGCATGCGTATCCAACTCATCGTCCCGGACGACGCCCCATCCCTCGATCTTCGCGCCGGCGCGTCCATCGCGCTGGAGCGAGCACTCGAAGGTCGAGTGACTGAGCGACGCATCCTGGCGCAGTGCCGCGGATGCGGTCACGAGCTTGAACGTGGATCCGGGAGGATAGAGGCCGAAGCGCGCGCGATCGAGGAGTGCGTCGGTGTCGTCGTCTTCCCCGGTGCCACGTCCGAGACGGCTATGTTCGTTCAGCGATGGCCGCCGAGTCTCCCCGTAGCTGGAGGCGAAGGCGGACGACCCTACGACTGTGGGGTAGCTGGCGATTGCCAGCAGGTCACCGGTGTCAGGGTCGAGCACAACGGCTGCCGCGTGGCCGGTGGCGGAGCGCGCCGCATATTTCGAGATGATGCTCGCGACGCGCGTCTGGAACGGGGCGTCGATTGTGAGCGTGACATCGTGCGAGCCGGGCCGTCTGAAGCCCGCCACGAAGGCGTCGTCATAGCGGTGATGCAGGAGCGGAACCAGCTCGCGGTAGTCGCGACGAACGGTGGCGAACTCGTGGCCCGACGCGCCGGGCACCCGTACCGTCACCGCGTGATCGTCGAAGCCGCGGAGATGGTCCTGCTCGTCGCGCTCGATGTACGCGGTGTTCGAGGCCGACCAGTTGCGCCGATCCCGCACGTCGCCGAGCAGATGAAAGGCGGCAGCGCCAATCGGGTAGCAGCGTTCATCGATCGGACTCGCGCAGCCGGCGTTGTCGATGCCATTCGTCTTGTAAGCGTCGCGCGCGCGACGCGCAACGGCCTGATCGCTGGTCGCCAGCGGCAAGCCTCGTCGGTCGAACACGCTTCCGCGCGGGATGCTCGCAAGCACATCGAGTACGCGGGGGTTGTATTGGTAGCGGCGACCGCCGTCCGCTTGTATGCCGAGGTGCGGCTTGACGACGTACGCGTCGGCGCGCAGCACCTGCACGTTGAACAGAACGACGACGATGGCGGCCGCGCTGGCGCCGAGGGCAGCAACCAACCGACGCACGCCGATGGCAAACGGGTTGGTGACAGCCGGTACCGGCGCTTGACGTACGTGACCCCGCAGGGCGACCAGGATCCCCATCGCGATGAAATTGGCGATCATCGCGGAGCTGCCGAAGCTCACGAACGGCGTGACGATGCCGGTGAGCGGGAGGAGGCCGAGGATGCCGGCCGCCATGATGAGCACGGGCAGCGTGAGGAAGAGGGTCACGACGATCGCGAGGAAGAACCCGTAGTCGTCGTTGGCCCGCCGGGCGGTGTTGAAGCCGCGCGCAGCGATCATGGCGAACAGCGCGAACACGGCGAGAAGGCCGGCGAATCCGATCTCTTCGCCGAGCGCCGCGAGCACGAGGTCGGTATGGCCGGCAGGAAGGTAGCGCGTGTCACCGAGGCCGAGTCCCGTCCCGAACAGGCGGCCGGTCGACATGCCCCAGATCGCCTGCGCGATCTGATCCCCGCCGCGCACCGCGTTGTCCCAGGACGAGTGCCACATCGCGACGCGTGCGGTGAGCGTCGACGAGATGTTCAGCACGTAGCCGAGGTAGAAGCCGAGCGCCAGCACCGCGAGCCCGGCCAGCGCCATGCCCACCCGGTTGCGGGCAATCGCGTACATCGCGAGAAAGACGCACGAGACGAACAGCGCGGGACCGAGGTCTCGCTGCAGAAAGAAGAACAGCAGCGCAGTCGCGAGGCCGACGAGGAGCGGCAGGAGGTAGTCGGCGCGTGGCAGATTGAGCCAGTCAGGGACTCGAAGGGAACGAACGCTGGTGCCGCGAACGTCTCGAAGCAGTTCCCATCGGCGCGCGAAGTAGCCGGCCAGAAAGAGTCCAATCAACAAACGAATCGCTTCGACCGGCTGCACCGGTCCGAGGTTCACTTTCACGTTGCTCCCGGCCGGTCCGCTGCCGAAGACGATCAACGCGACCGAGAGCACCAGCGCGCCCGCGAGCGGCAGGTAGCTGAGCCCGGCAAGTGACGACCTCCTCCAGTCGAGCGAGGAGACCCACGCAAAGAGCAGGAACCCAAGCGCCCCTCCTTGCGCGTATCGGACGAACAACAGCGTGTCGCGTAATGGATCCTGTCGGCTGACGAGTAGAGCGAAGCCGAGCGCAGTCAGCAGATGCGTCGCGGAGAGGAGCAGATGGTCGCCGCGAACACCACGTAGCCACCAGAACAACGCGACCACCCACACCGACACGAGCAGCGCACCGCTCCACAGGAGCACCTGCCGCCGGAACATGTCCCGCGTGCGGACGATGAGCGAGGGCTTGAGCGCAGCGAGCTGGTCGGAGGTGAGGACCGGACTCGCGTCATCGAAGGTTGCGCGGCGCAACGCGCCGACATTGGGAATGGGATCTCCTGCGTCCTGTCGTGAGCGAGTGAATCGATAGAGCTGTGCCGCCGCTCGTCGTCGATCGTCAAGGCTCGGAAAGATGGGCTCGAGCGCGGACTCGAGGACGGCCGCATCTGTCAGTGCGTTGATATTCATCGGCGACGACGGTGCCACGGGTGCGCGAAGGCGGCCGCTGTATGCGAGCCCGATCGCGAGGACGGCGACGAGCGAGGTGACTGCCAGCAGGACATGTCGGATGTCGAGCTGGCGGGCGATCTCGGAGGCGCGCTGCGCGTCGCGCTCGGCGGCCGAGACGTAGGTCAACGCCATCGTGCCACCGTGTCAGACCGGGCAGGTTCGAGCGGTCGCTCGCCCTGCGACGGCGCAGTCTCCGCCGGTTGAGCGGCGTCTGGAGCTGCGCCTTCAGGCGGGGTGAGTGAGAGCTCATCGAGGCGTCGCCGCGCCAGATCGTGTGCGCGCTGTGTCGCGCGAATGTTCATCGGCACGTTCGGTACGCTCGCGGCCTGTGTGTACAAACCCAACGCGCGTTGATAGGCCTCGACCGCCCTGGTCAGGTAGTCGCTCTCCTGCGACATGCCGGCCAGCTGATTGGCGCTCCGCACGAGGCTGTTCCCGCGCGTGCGATAGCCATCGGCCAGCTGCACCGTCTCGCGCTCGGTCGGCATGTATCCACGACGCTGTGCCTGCTTCAGCGCGTCTGCACCGCGGTCGATGTCTTCGAGTCCGTAGATGAACGTGCGCGCCAGACCGAGAAACGGATCGGGCCAGTCGCGGCGGAGATCGGCGGCTTCGCGAAACGATGCGACCGCTTCGGTGAGCTCACGTTGCGCCTCGGCGTCTTCATGCCGCCGCTTGTGGGCCTCGCCGTTGATCCGGTGAAGATGCCCGTCGCAATACCGGAAGTCGGCTCGAAGCAGCCGGTCGCCGCCTGATGCCTTGATGGCGCGCGCCAGCGCGTCGCGCGCCGACTGCCACTGCGCCTCCCGCACCGTGGGCAAGGCCATCCGGTAGTTGGCGATGACGCGTTCGGCGAGCGTCAGCGTGCGCTGCGTCAACGCCCGCTCGAGGCCAATCGTGCCCCAGTGCAGCGAGCTGCGCTGGGCCAGTCGATCGTGCGCGGCCCAGAGATCGTCGAGTCGATCGAGCTCGCGTGTCGACACATCGGCGGCAAGGCGTCTCGCATCAGCCGCGACCGAGAACTCGTTGGCGAGTGCCGCGAACACGACCAGGAGCAGAAGCACAAGCAGTCCACGAGCGACCTTTTGATCCAGTCGCAACCCTTGCAGCCCCTGCCGCGTCGCTGCGAATGGCCAGGCCAGGAACTTTCTCGCAGGAGACTGAGGCGAAGGCGAAGGCGGACCCGCTTTCGCCGCCGCCGCGGGCTTCAGCGTTTTGCGCGTGGCGTCGGGATCAACGGCAGCCGGTCGAGTTCGCCGCGTCGCTTCCGTGTCGACCGGGGCAGAGGGAACGGTGCCGGCATCTCGTGAAGGCCAGCCGAGTTCCTCGGCCTGCGTCCTCTGTCCGGACGTGAATCGCTCGAGATCCTCGCGCACGGCCCGCGCGCAGTCGTACCGCACCGCGGGATTGGGACCGAGCAGCCGCGCGATGACCGCTTCGAGACCGATCGGGCAGCCCCCGGTCAACGGCAGCGGCGGCACGCGTGCGCGGATGATCCGCTCGAGCCGCTGCGTGTCGGGCGCGTCGAATGGACGCGTGCCGCGAATCATCTCGTAGAGCATCACGCCGATGCCCCACAGATCGGAGAACTCGTCGACTTCAACGGTGTCGAGACGTTCGGGCGAGAGATACGGCATCGTCCCGAAGTCGTTCCGGGTGACCTTGCGACTGAGCGACAGCGCCTTCGCGATGCCGAAGTCGAGCACTTTCACGCTGCCGTTCGAGGTGATGCGCACGTTGCGCGGCTTCAGGTCGCCATGGACCAACCGCATCGGTCGATCGCCGTCCTCCGGTGCGAAACGATGTGCCCGCTCGAGACACGCGCACAATTCGATGGCGATGGCGATCGCGCGCTCGGCCGGCAGCGGACCGCGCGCGATGACATCGGACAGGTTCTCGCCGTCGAGGTACTCCATCGCGACGAGGAAGTAGCCGGATTCGTCATCGCCATGTTCGTACACCGAGGGCACGTGCGTGCTGACGCGACTGAACTGCCGCTGCAGCTCCGCTCCCGCGCGTTCGGCGGCGAGCACTTCACGCGCTTCGTGATCTCGTCCAGGCGGAACGACTTTGAGCGCGACCAGGCGATCGGTGCGCGTGTCGTTGGCGAGAAACACCTGCGCCATGCCGCCGCGACCGATTTCTTCGCGGATCTCGTAGGGACCGAGCCGATTGAAGACTGCGGTCATCTAGTGAAACCAGTTGTCGCGCGTGACGGCGAGACGCGTGGCGTCGCTCATCATCGCGAACGCTTCCGGACGAATGCCGACGAACACATTGCGCTGAAAGAGCGGCGCCGCGCTCTTGTCGATCGCAAAGGTCGCAGGTGTGTGTTGCGACAGGCCGTTGCGGCTGAACACGCTGTGCGTGATGCGGGCCGACGCACCGGCCGCAATCGCGAGCGCCGCGCCCGGATTGTCGTGGATCTCACCGCCGACGAGCGACGCCGATGCGTCGTGGGCGAACGAGATGGCGGCCGTCGCTGCGCCGGACACCTCGACGTCTACCAACGAGACCTCGGAGCCGGCAACGAGGATGCCGACGGCCAGCGGAGTGCGCGCATCGCCGACGATCTTGAATCCAACGAGTTCGCTCCCTGACGGGCCCGTCATCGCCACCGCGGGTTCGGGCTGAACGTCCGAGGTCGTGGCCGGCAGCCGGATCGTGGCGCCGCGAGGTACGCGGCTGACGAGACGAATGTTGTTCGTGAGCGTCAGGCGCTCGCTGTACTCACCCGGTTCCACGATGATTTCAGAGTCCGGCTTGGCCGCACTCAGGGCCGCCGCGATCGATTCGCCCGGGTGCACGACCTGTTTCGCATCGTTCACAGGTCTGAGTGCCGTGAGCGATTCCGGCAGTGACAGAGGTATCCCCGGCATCGCCGTGCGGTACACGATGAACCCCGTGGCGATGAGCGACACGATGATGGCCCCGATGAGACCGAGCTGACGAGGCAGTCTTGACGTGCTGGAACGCTCCTCTTTCGAGACCGGTGCACGTTCGCCCGACCGAGACACGTCGAGTGCAGTTCTGTGTGCGAGGTGACCGTTCGTGCCTGGAGGGCTAGACGCGGCCCCGGCGGCGAATGTTCCCCCCTCGACATACACGACGGTGACGTTGTCCCTGCCGCCTGCGGTGTTGGCGGCATCGACGAGCGCGTGAGCCACGGCATGCGGCTCGCCGGCACAGTCCCTCACTTCCCGGAGAATGGAGGCCGAATCCACGAGATCGGTGAGGCCGTCGCTGCACAGCAGCAGCGCCTCGTCGGGCTCGAACGGAATCTCTTGAAGATCGACGAACTCGGGATCCGATGGGGTATGCGGCTCGGATCCAACGTCACGATAGACCTCGTTCCGCCGCGGATGTCGCATCGCTTCGAACTCGGAGAGCTCGTGCGCGTCTTCTCGTTCTCCAACCGGCGAATGGTCGCGCGTGATCTTCTCGAGGCCGCCGTGGTGAAGCTTGTACAGGCGGGTATCGCCGACGTGCCCGATGGTCGCGACGCCCTCTTTGACAACGGCGACGGTGAGCACGCAGGCCATGCCGTCCCATTCGGGACGCGTCGAGGCGAGCCGATAGATCTCGTTGTTGGCGATCGCGATCGCCTCACGCACCCGCTCGCAGACGGGTCCGGTCTCGCGCTCGAGACGCTGCCGAAGCATCGAGAGCGCGATGTCGGCGGCGCGTCCGCCGGCCGCCTGACCGCCGATGCCGTCGATCACGATGAACAGACCGCGCGCCTCGTCGATGTGGAAGCGATCCTCGTTGACCTCGCGAATACCAGGATCGGTCGCGCCCGCCGCGAGAAGTGTGTTCATCGTCCGCATGGCAAGAGAGTCACGACTTCCGTTCCTTGGCCATGAGCCAGACGTGTGCCGCGGCGACGGTCGCCAGCGACGCCAGCAGCAGGTAGCGCGCGAAGAGCAGAAGCGTCATGGCCTCACCAGCTCGAACTGCAGAAACACGGTATCGGCAAGACCGATGCGCGCCGCATCGGGCAGTGGTGTCTCGACGCCATTCTCCTTCTTCGAGCCGTCCGCATCGTCATAGCCGCGCGGCACGTGCCGGCCGTTCAAGGTCGTGCCGAGCGAGCTGAGATCGATCAGGAAGAAACGGCCAGTCTGGGGATGACGGCGAATTCTCGCATGTTCCCGTGACACGTCAACCGACGACACGATCTTGACATCCACCGGATACGTCGTTCCCCCGCGGCCGATGGTGATCGAGTCCTTGACGATCTCGAACGTGTGGTGACCCGCGTCATCTTCGTAGGTGACACGTGCGAGGACGAACGGGGTCGTCGGTGTTGCCGGTGCATCAGAGACGACACGCGCTCGAGTCGTGATCTGCGAGCCGATGTGATGCGTCGTGATGCGACGCGTCTTCTCGCCGCCACCGAGTTCCAGGCTGGGCGGCAGCCGCAGTTGGGAGTCGATCAGCAGCGCCCCTTCCTCGACGTCGCCATCGGGATCGGCCAGGAACTCCACGTGCCATTCTCCAGCGGCGTTCTCGATGAGCGGCGGCGCGTTTCCCGTCAGACGCTCGGCGTAGCGCTGCACCCGCGAGCGCCGGTTCATCGTCTCCAGCTCCTCGGAGAGCGCACGGATCGTCTGCTCCTGCAGCAGCGGGATGATGCTCTCGAGACGGGCGTATTCGTTCGGGTGCAGGTAAATCAGGTACCGGCTCGGCGCGAGCGTCGAGTACCGAAGCGGCTCGAGATTGCGCCGCATGTTCTTCAGCACCTCGACGATCAGATCGCGTGGAGGCCGTCGCCGTTTCTCAGCGGGTAGATCGGGCTGGTTGAGCACCATACAATTTGGCCTTCGTCCGTCTTCGTCCGCCGTCGCCCTCGTCCGACTCCGCCTCTGGCTACAGCGAGACTCGCCACGGCTCGGCTCCGGCGAGACAGGCTGGAGAGTGACATAGGGGGACGATGTGAGTCTTAAGGTTTCGCTAAGGATCCCCCAAAACCTGGAGTGGCGGTGAGGGTACAGTTCGGCGACTTCGTGCTCGATTCTGAGACGCGGCAGCTCGTCCGTAGTGGCGAGGATGTGCACTTGTCGCCAAAAGCGTTCGATCTGCTTCGCATTCTGGTTGCGAAGCGGCCGAACGTCGTCTCGAAAGGCGAGCTGTTCGCCCAGATCTGGCCCGATACGTTCGTCGTCGACGCCAATCTCAACGTGCTGGTCGGCGAGATCCGCAAGGCGACGGGGGACGACGCGCGTGCGCCGCGCGTCATCAAGACCGCGCACGGCGTCGGCTATTCGTTCTGCGGCGATGCCACCGATCTCGAAGCGTCCGTGGGGCCGCGCAGCGGCGACATGCGATGCTGGCTGTCGTGGAAGCAGCACACCTATCCGCTCGCAGTCGGCGACAACATCATCGGACGCGACCCGCGCTGCGACGTGTGGCTCGACCACGACGGCATCTCGCGCCGCCATGCGCGGATCCGGATTGCGACGTCGGAGCCGGCGGTGCTCGCCGATCTCGAGAGCACCAACGGCACGTTCGTCGGGCGTCAACGAATCGTGACGCCGACGACGCTCGCCGATCGCGACGTGATCAAGTTGGGGGACGTGAGCGTGCAGTTTCGCGAGTGGTCGGAAGAGGCCCCGCGGACGCGCCGCATCCGATCACGGTAGAGAGCGTCTCCATGTGTCCGTGAGCGACACAATGGAGTCATGGAAGACGCTCCAGAGAGACACCTAGAGCGGGGGCGTCAGCCCCCGCTCTACGATCGACGCGCAGGCTGGAGCCCGCGGCCTACGTGAAGCGCCTTCAGTACGTGAACAGCAGACCGCCGTAGATTCTGTGGCCGTAGCGCACTTCCTCGCGGCCGAAGAATCCTGGCGCATTCGCGTTGTCGTTCACGATCATCAGCCGATAGTCGCCACGCGCGCCCCAGTGACGATTTGCAAACCACTTCAGCCCGCCGCCCACGTTCCCCGTGAGGTAGTTGACCGGCGCGGTGGCGCCAAGATTGGCGGCCTCGTCAGTCTGGAGCATCCGCATTCCGCCGATCCCGCCAATGATATAGGGCACGAACGGTCGATCGTTGCCGATCGGATTGAATACCGCGTTGCCGTTGTACGTGAACAGATTCGGCGTGTGCTGGCTTGGGAGCGTTTCGCCGTTGAAATCGATCGACTGCTTGACGCCGACAGCACCGCCGACTTCGCCCTCGACACCGAACCAGCGGTTGAAGTTCCAGCCGAAGGCGCCCGCGACGGTGTAGTTGCCGAAGTTCGGTTCAGTACCGGTTGATGAATTTCCAAAGACGATCGCGCCGCCAGGGATCGCACTGATCTCGATCCGGCCGGCGCCTGCAGTTTCCTGCGCTGAGGCTGGCCACGCAGTTGCGATCACGGCCAGTGCACAGATGAAGAGTAGTCGTCGCATATATCCCTCCGTGATTCAGTCACACTGAAGGCAAATCGCGCTCCAGCGTGTGGCCGTTGAAGGGATGCGTGCGGAGATGACTCGCGGTCGTGTGCGCGCGGAAACTTTCTCGGAGCGAGCGAAGAGTTCCGCGCGATGCGACTACTCGTGATCAGCGGGCGTTTCGTGATCAGCGGGCGTTTCGGTCGCTGTCCACTCGTCGTGATTCCACTCGGCGTCGCCGTTGTCGGACGCCACCGCTTCTTCCGTGGGCTCGATCACGTTCTCGGGTTTGGCAACGGCTTTCTTCGGGGATTTCTTCGGCGGCGCCGAACGCGGGGCGGCGGCGCGCCCGGCCGCAGCGGCATGGGCTTTCGTCTTCTTGGCTTTCTTCGCCTGCTTCGACGCAGCCCTCTTGCGGTTCCTGGCTTCCTTCTTCTCCGCCTTCGCGGATTTGGCCGCTGCCTTTGCTGCGCTCTTGCCGGCCTGGTCTTCTTCTTTCCGCGCGCGGCGCGCAGCTTTGGCGGCGCGCTTGACCTCTTTCTTGGCGTCCTTCAGCTTCGATTTCGTCTGACGCGCTTCCTCTTTGAGCGCCTTGACGCGTTGCTTGGCGTCGATGAGGGCGGCGTTCAGCGCTATCGCCTTGCCTGTGCCTGTCGCGGATTCTCGGCGTTTCATAGGCTGAATCATAGATCGTTTGTCGATTCAGAACAGGATCACGGTCGCCAGGCCTAGAAACAGGAAAAATCCCATCGCATCGGTCACAAACGTCAGGAGCACGCTCGAACCATAGGCCGGATCGCGGCCCGTCGCGTGCAGTCCGAGCGGGATGACCACGCCTGCAATGGCAGCGACGACGAGGTTCAGCACCACGGCGCTGGTCATCACTGCGCCAAGCGCCAGGTTGGAGTAGAGCGCCAACGCGGCCACGCCCACGACCAGCCCCCAGACGGACCCATTCAGCAGGCTGACGATCAGCTCCTTGCTCAGCACGCGTCTGGCCCCGGATGGCCTGACCTGATCGACCGCCAGTGCCCTGATCACGATCGCCATCGTCTGGTTGCCGGTGTTGCCGCCGATGCTCGCGACAATCGGCATCAGCGTCGCCAGGGCAGACAGGCTGGTGATCGTGCCCTCGAATTGTCCGATCACGCGCGAGGCCACGAACGCGGTGACGAGGTTGATTGCGAGCCACGGCCATCGGTTGCGCGCGCTGTCCCAGGGCCCGGCGAAGATGTCCTCGTCTCTCGACAAGCCGGCTTGTTTGAGCGTCCGCAGATCCGACTCGGCGCGGACGAAGTCCATCACGGTGTCGACGGTCAAGCGGCCAACCAGCTTGCCGCGATCGTCGACGACTGGAGCGGACACGAGGTCGTAGCGTTCGAACGCTTTCACCGCGTCGTTGATGCTCTCGCCGGGAGCGAAGCTCGTGGCATCCGGTGCAATCGCGCCGATCACCGGCTGCGACGGATCGCGCAGCAGGAGCGTCTGCAGCGGGACGGAGCCACGCAGAACGTGTCTAGGGTCGACGACGAAGACGCGATCGGTTTGCGGCGGGAGCTCGGCGAGCGTGCGGAGCTCCTCGATGGTCTGTTGAATGGTGGTGGTCTCCGACACCATCACCATCTCGCGCGTCATGTGATGGCCGATGCGATCTTCGCCGTACTGGATGGCGTCCTCGTACGCCTGACGATCCGCCGATGCCAGTGTCCGCGAGACTTCGAGCAGCACATCGGGCGGGATCGACTCCGACACGTAGCCGAGGTCCTCGGGATCGAGCGTCGTGAGCAGCGCCACGAGCGCGTCGTGCGGCGTCGACTCGACGAGCCACTCGCGAACGACGCTCGACACTTCGACGAACGCGAGCCCGGCCTGCTCGCCGCTCGCCTGCTCCCACACTGTGCGCCGATCGTCGGGCGGCAGCGCTTCGAGCACGAATGCGAGATCGGCCGCATGCATCGCGCGCACGCGCTTGTGGAGCTCCGCGAGGTTCTGCCGATGCTGAAGGTTCTCCAGCAGATCACGCTTGGGACCTTCCTGACGTGAGACCAGCGTGTCGAGGACGCGATGCTTGTCGAGCAGCCGCGTGATGCCGTCGAGTGTCTGCTGAAGCCGGGCCTCGGATCGGATCGTCGTCATTGCAGTTTCCCTGAGGTAACGGAAGTGTTCGGAGGGAACGGATCAACAGGAGGAACGGAGGCACGGAGACCGGACGGAGAACGCCACCTAGTCTGAGGCTAGACGCACAATCCGTGCGTTTGTGATTGTGGGCGTAGCGCAACTCCGTTCGTTCTCCGTTCCTCCGTTTCTCCTGTTAATCCGTTTTCTCCGTACCCTCCGTTAACACCGTACTCCGAATACGCAAAGTCTTCGTGAACCGCAATGACGATGTTAGGCTGAGCAGAGAGACATGATGAGCGACACGGCGGCACTCACGGGCGCATCACCGTTGCTGGATGTCGTCGCTCGTTATTGGGGCTATGACACGCTGCGTCCGCTGCAGCGCGAGGCGATGGATGCAGTGCTCGCCGGGCGCGACTCGGTGGTGGTGCTGCCGACCGGAAGCGGAAAGTCCTTGTGCTTCCAGGCGCCGGCGGTGCTGACACCAGGTCTCGCGGTGGTCGTGTCGCCGCTCATCTCGCTGATGAAGGACCAGGTCGACACGCTCGTCGGCAACGGCGTGGCCGCCGGCCTGTACAACAGCTCGCTGAGCACAGACGAAAAAGCTGCGGTATCGGCGGGGCTTCGCGAAGGGCGCTACCGCCTCTTGTACGTGTCGCCTGAACGTCTCGTCGGCGAAGGCGGCGACGGCTTCCTCGCGCGGCTGGCCTCGTATGGCGTGAGCTTCGTTGCCATCGATGAAGCTCACTGCATCAGCCAATGGGGCCACGACTTCCGTCCCGAGTACCGGCAGCTGGGGCGCCTGCGGCAACTGCTCCCGGGCGTCGGCCTTCACGCCTACACCGCCACCGCGACCGCACGCGTGCGGCGCGACATCGCCTCACAGCTCGCACTCAAGGATCCGATCGAGCTCGTCGGCTCGTTCGATCGGCCCAATCTGCTCTATCGGGTGCTGCCGCGCGCAGTGCTGAAGAAGCAGTTGCTCGCGGTTCTCGAGCGCCATCGCGGCGAGGCGGGGATCGTCTACTGCACGTCCCGGCGCGAGGTCGACGCGCTTGCGGACTGGCTGGTCACGACCGGCGTACGTGCGCTGCCGTATCACGCCGGCCTGTCGGACGAGGAGCGCACGCGTCACCAGGATGCGTTCCTCAACGAGCGCGTCGACGTGATCGTCGCAACCGTCGCCTTCGGCATGGGCATCGATCGATCCGACGTGCGCTTCGTCGTGCATGCCGGGGCGCCGCGGTCGCTCGAGCACTACCAGCAGGAATCGGGGCGTGCCGGACGCGACGGCCTCGAGGCGGAGTGCCTGTTGATCTATTCGAGTGCCGACTTCGCGAGATGGCGCGTGATGCTGGAGCAGAACGGCGAGCTCACCGAGGGCGCACAAGGCCTGCTCCGCCAGATGGAGCGCTATGCCACCAGCGTCGGCTGCCGGCATCGCCACCTGAGCGCGTACTTCGGCGACCGATATCCCAACGATGACTGCGCGGCCTGCGATGTGTGCCTGCGTGAGCTCGAGTCGGCATCGGAGCCGATCGTGCTGGCGCGCAAGATTCTCTCCTGCGTGATGCGCGTCGGACAGCGTTTCGGCGCGACGCACGTCGCCAACGTGCTGCGCGGTTATGCGAGCGAGCAGGTGACCGCGCGCAGGCACGACACGCTGTCGACCTTCGGCCTGCTGCAGGATGCGACGGTCCCCGAGTTGCGCGGATACATCGAGCAGCTGATCGGCCTCGGTCTGCTGGAGCAGACCGACGATGGATATCCGGTGCTGCGGGTGACGAGGTCAGGGGTCGAGCTGCTGAAAAACGAGCACGCATATCCAGGCCTCTCGCTCGCGCGACAGCGCGTGCCGAAGAAGGGCGAGGCGCGTGTGAAGTCGCATGCCGAGGCGGAGTCGTGGGAAGGCGTGGACCGCGCGCTGTTCGAGCATCTGCGCGGCGTGCGGCTCGACGTGGCGCGTTCGCGGGGCGTGCCTCCATACGTGATCTTCCACGATGCCACGCTGCGCGAGATGGCCCGCATCCGTCCGTCGTCGATTGCGTCGCTGTTGACGGTGAAGGGCGTCGGCGCGAGAAAGGCCGAAGACCTGGGGACGATCTTCCTCGAGGCGATTCGCACGCATGCAGCGTCCGCCTGGCCGCCTTCGCGCTAACGCGCTTCGGCAGGCCAGGCAGGCGGACACTACGACTGAGGGCGCGACGGTGTGTCGGGCACAATCCGCTCGCGTGTGGTGACGCGACGGGTCGAGATGAGACTCACCTTCCGGTCGAAATCCGGTGCGACCACGGGGGGCATACGCAGTTGTGCTTCGATCAACAGCCCGCGCTCCTCGAGGTCGCCATCAATGGCCGGGAGGAACTCGACGAACCACGTGCGCTCGGCACTCGTGATGGTCGGCCGCTTCTTGAGTCGCAGCCATCCGACATAACGCTGGAGCTGTGAACGCTGGTTCAGTCTGTCGAGTTCGTCTGACAGCGCACGAATCGTCTGCTCCCGCAGCAGGGGGATTGCGTTTGTGAGCCGCGCGTACTCTTCAGCACGCAGGTATATGACGTACCGGCTGGGAGCTACCATCGAAGACCCGAGCGGCTCCAGATTCCGGCGCATGCAGCGGATGACCTCGGTGATCAGGTCGAGTGTGATCTGGCGCAGCACGATCTTCGGAGGTGAGGCCGCCGTTCGGTTCAGAGCGGACGCATGCTCCGCGACGAGGTGTCGCTCTTCGAGGAGTCGAGGAAGATCGCGAAAGGCAGCGTCAGCACTTCTCGGAAACATGACGAACCTTCCCGTTTACTTGTTGCCGCGGTCGGGGATGCCCGCCGCGAACCAGGTCGAGTTCGACGCGCTCCGAATCAGGAGGACCGGGCTTGCGCACTGCGACGGCACGGAGTCCAGCACGTCATCGATCTCGAAATCGCCGTTGGCATCGAGCGCAACGCCGGTGAACGCGCTGCTTCGTTCGACGAATGGAGCCGTCTCTTCGCAAATCAGGGTCGCGAAAACCCGTTGTGTGCCGTTCGACCCGATCCGATTACCTGCGGCGAGCAGCAGACCCTGACCGCGAACCCGGATACGACCGTTGGCGTCGATCTCAGCTTTCAGCTCGGAGATCCGCCATGGTCCCGCAGGGGTGACGCCCCGTACCACATTTCGACTCACGCTGCTGAACGTCCCGTCCGCGTTCGCGGGCCCCACGACGTTCAACACCGGTTGCACGCCGATGCCGCCCTTGAACGACGCGAGGACGTTGGGATTCTCCATCCTTGCGGGAGCGACGAGGCCGAGGGTCAACGGAATGACGGCTGCCAGCTTTCTCATACCCACACCTCCATGTGCGTGATGGACAGTGTGGGGTGGGCGCGGGGTGGGGACCAGCGACAGCACCCGCACAGATCTCGTACGACGCCCGTACGGGACCAGACAGATGTCGAGTTCGCCGTGAGAGCAGGTTCGTTTCCGTGTAGCTGCCGTCCTTCGTCCTTGGGACTTGGTGCTTGGTCCGTCCCTTGGGCCACGAGAGCTTCTAGACGCGGATCCGCTGCTTCTCCGCGAACGTGGCACCGGCCGCTCCGTGGACCAAGGACCATCGACCAGCGGACGGACCAAGAACCAAGCACGAAGGACCAAGGACGCGCACTCCGCCGATATGAAATGCGCCGTTAGCCTGAGCCTGGGCGGACGCGTTCGTTACGGCAGCTTCATCAGGCCGACGGTGACGAGCAGCGGGATGATGACGGCCACGAGTGCTTCGCCGGCGATGAGGCCCGAGGCGAGCGGGATGGAGTAGCGCTCGTGACTCGACGGTGACACCTTTGACCAGATCGTGTCGAGCGCCGCGCCCAGGAAGATGACGGTCACCGCGTTGATCGGGATGAGCATCGCGATGCCCATGCCGGTGGGCGACGGGATGAACTTCCGCCACTCTTTCCGTTGCTCGAGGATCGTCAGCACCACGCCGATCACCGCGCCGACGATCAACGAGTTCTTCATCCACGCCACGCGGGCGGCTGCCCCTGCGGCATTGAGATCCTGCGTCACGAGCTTCGCGAAACCGACCCAGCGCTGCGATGTGGGGCTGAGCAGCTGCGCGTGCTCGCCGATGATCCCGTAGGTATCGCGGAGCAGCGGATACATCAGCGCAAGCGCGATGGCGCCCACGGGCACCGCGATCAGCTGCATATAGGTGAGGATGCGCGGGGTGGAGTGGATCATCGCGCCCGCACGAAAGTCCTGCATCAGCCCTTCCGATTCGGCGGCGACGGCTCCGGTGATGCCGCTCGAGACCATCGTTGCGCGCAGATCACCAGGTGCGATTACGCCGAACACCGCCTGCGTGAGATTCGTCATCGCGCTGATCGGACCCCAGTTGGTCTCGCCAAGGACGCGCAGCCCGACGAGGCCGAGCGGGAGGGCCAGCGCGATTGCGAAGAGCGAGTGCCAGATCGGCGTGCCGAAGAACGCACGCTGAACCGCGATCATGAGGATCGCGCAGATGCCACTGCCGATGAACACCCAGCGCAAAGGCAGGTCTTCAGATGTGGCGGTCGACGCGGTCATGTCGTGAAAGGTCTTCAGCAGCACGCGCCATCGCAGCAGAAGTCCTGACAGCCCGCCGGCAATCATCATTCCGATTGCAGGCCACATGATCGTCAGCAGGATGTCCACGCGACGTGCGTCGCTGGTGATCAGCCCGCGCTCCAGCAGCCAGGGCGGCAGCAGTACCCACCCGATCAGCGCGCCGATCAGCATGCTCGCGCTGATCCGGAGCCCGATGATGATCCCCGAGCCGATGCTCAGGAAAGACACGCCGAAGCCGAGTCCAACGCGCGCCGAGAACGCATTCACCGCGACCGGAATCGCATCCCTGATCCACAGCATCGTCGTGGCCAGAAACGTCAGCCCCGAGATCGCGAGCGACGACATCATCGCGTAGGCCGACTTGCGCGCCTGCGGGCCGTGCGAGTCGAGCATGATCAGCGTTTCGCCCGCGGCCATGCCGTCGGGGAAGGGCAGGTTCTCGTCCTCGATGAGGTGCTTGCGCAGCGGCACCGCGAGAAACACGCCAAGCAGGCCAGATATCGACAGCCAGATCCACGTCTGCGCCGTCGTGAGGTGCACATCGAATCCGCTGCCCGGCTCGGCCGCCATCAAATCGAACGCCGCGAGCAGCCAGCAGAGAAAGGCGATCTGCCCGGCCGTGGTGCCCGCGGTCTGCACGACGTTGTTTTCCCAGCGGTTGTAGCTCTTCGAGAACAGGCCAAGGGCAACGAAGCCGAAGAAGGCCGAGACGACGGAGATGTTCGGCCCGAAGCCGAACTTCAGGACGACGTAGGGATAGGACGCACCGATCACGACCGCGACGAGCAGGCCGACGGCAACCGAACGCGGTGTGAACTCGCGAATGTGCGACGGCTTCTTCGTGGCAACTTCCAGCACTTGGACTCCTCTTCGGTGGCGTGAGTATACGGGTCATCTCGAAGCACAGCGGCAGCCGATCGACCCCGGTCGGTGCGGCGATGAATCGCTGCCTCTAAATCCTTGAGAAAACGAGCCATTTGACATCAGGAATAGCCGCGCTCATAATGTGAATGATCGTTTACTTACTTTTGTCCAAAAAAGCCAGCCTACGTAAGCGCGGCTGACAAAGGCGATCCCAAGGGACCGGACCTACGACCACGATGCCGAGACACCGATTCGCCGACACGCGTGACCGCCTCGAAAAGGCCGCCGTCCGTCTGTTCGTCGAGAAGGGCGTCACGGAGACGAGCGTGCGCGATATCGCCCGAGCCGTCGATATTTCAGAAGGCGCGCTCTACCGCCATTTCGTCAGCAAGGACGAACTCGTGTGGGCGGCGTTCGAGCGCCATTACGTCGAATTCGCGGGGCGGCTCGAGGCGCTCGCGAAAGGCGAGACGACCGCACGCCGAAAGCTGGCGGCGATGATTCGCGGCTTCTGTCGCTCACACGATGAGAACCCGACGCTGTTCCGCTTCCTGCTGTTCGTGCAGCACGGACAGTTGAACAAGCTCCCGCCAGGCACGCCGACGCCGGTCGATGCGGTGCGCCTGGTGATCGAACGAGGGATCGCGTCGAAAGAGATCCCGGCGCAGGATCCCGACTTTGCCACCGCACTCGTGTTCGGGATCGTGCTGCAACCGGTCACCTTTGCGGCGTACGGCCGGCTGCCATCGACGATGAGTTCGATGAGCGAACGCCTCGTGACCGCGGCATGGGCGGCGGTGACCTCTGTGCAGGAGAACTGACATGCGATCGCCTCTCGTCCAGCTCTTGACGACACGCCGGTTCGCCCCACTGTTCGTGACGCAGTTCCTCGGCGCGTTCAACGACAACCTGTTGAAGAGCGCGATGGGGATCGTCGTCACATTTCGATTGGCGCAACAGACCGACACTGCCTCGCTCGTCATGCTCGCGGGCGCCGTGTTCATTGCGCCGTTCTTTCTGTTCTCCGGCGTGTCGGGCACGCTGGCCGATCGCGTCGACAAGGCGCTGATCGCGAGGATCGTCAAGGTGGCCGAGATCGGCATCATGGCAATCGGCGCCTGGGGCCTGTGGCAGGGAAGCGTGCCGACGCTCTTCGCGGCGCTGTTCTGCCTGGGCACGCATTCGACGGTCTTCGGCCCGATCAAGTACGCGCTGCTCCCGCAACACCTGCGCGAACACGAACTGGTCGCCGGAAACGCGCTCATCGAGGCCGGCACGTTCCTCGCGATTCTGATCGGCACGATCCTCGGCGGCAGCGTGGTCCTGCTCGCGAAGGGTGCACTGATCGTCGGCGGGTGCGGTGTGATCGCCGCACTCGCCGGCTGGGTGGCGTCGCGGCAGATCCCTCCGGCGCCTTCGTCAGCCGGCGCCGATGCGCCGCGGCCCCGCATCGTTCACGACACCATTGCTGTCGTCGGTCACGTCACGTCCCGCCCGACGCTGATGGTGCCGATCCTCGCGGTGTCGTGGTTCTGGCTGTTTGGCGCGACCGTGGTCTCAGGTCTGCCGTCGTTTGCCAAGGACGTGCTCTTCGCCGACGCGCAGGTCGTGACGATGATGCTGGCGCTGTTCGCGGTCGGCGTCGGCTTCGGATCGATCGCGGCCGAGCGTCTGCTGCACGGCGAGGTGAGCGCGCGCTATGTGCCGATCGCCGCCGCGGCGATGGCGTTTTTCGCGTGGGACCTGCATGTCGCCAGCATGGGGCGGACTTCGTCTGGCGAGTTGGCGACCGTGCTCACGTTTCTTCGCACGCCCGGGACCTGGCGCATTCTCGTCGATCTCGTCGGCGTCGCCATGGCCGGGGGCCTCTTCACGGTGCCGCTCTACGCGATCCTTCAGCACGAGAGCGAGCCCGAGCATCGTGCCCGTGTGATCGCCGCCAACAACATCATCAACGCGCTCGCGATGTCGATCGCCGCTGTCGCCTCTGCGGCACTGCTGACGCGCGGCTTGACGATGGGCGGACTGTTCGGGCTGTGCGGGCTGGTGACGATTCCGGTCGCGCTGGCGGCGGCGTGGATTCTGCGGCGCGATCTTGCGAAGAGCGTCGTGCGGCTGATCCTCAAGATCCTGTATCGCGTCGAGGTCGAAGGGCTCGAACACGCGCGCGCGGCGCTGCCTCACGCCGTGATCGCCGCGAACCATGCGTCGTTCCTCGACGGTCTGTTGCTCGGCGCGTTCCTGCCCGGAGATCCGATCTTCGCCGTCGACACGTTGATCGCGAAGAAGTGGTGGGCGAAGCCGTTTCTCGTTTTCGTCAACGCACTGCCGGTCGATCCGACCAACCCGCTGTCGATCCGCGCGATGATCCGGGCGGTCGAAGCCGGCTCGGCGTGCATCATCTTTCCGGAAGGGCGCATCACGACGACCGGATCGCTGATGAAGGTCTACGAAGGGCCGGCGGTGATCGCCGAGCGAACGAAGGCGGCGCTGCTGCCGGTGCGCATCGACGGGGTGGAGTTCACACCGTTCTCACGTCTCGCAGGCAAAGTGCGTCGGCGGCTCTTCCCGCGAATTCGCGTGCGGATCCTGTCACCCCGTATGCTGACCGCGCCTGAGGGCGTCACCGGTCGGGCACGGCGTCTGGCCTTGCGCCGCGCGCTCGGCGACCAGATGGTGCAGTCGATGTTCGCGGCCGCCCGCATCGACACGACGCTCTTCGACGCGCTGCTCGACGCGCGTGATCAACACGGCGGCGGGCACATCGTTGCCGACGATCTCGAGATGCGGCCTCTCAGTTATCGGGGGCTCGTCACCGCGAGCTATGCGCTTGGCGGAGCGCTGGCCCAGCGCACGAAGCCAGGTGAACGCGTCGGCGTGCTGCTGCCGACATCGCGCGCATCGCTCGCCACGTTCTTCGCGCTGCAGGCGTTTCGCCGTGTCCCGGCGATGCTCAACTTCTCGACCGGCGCGGCAGCGGCGATCGCCGCATGCTGCGGCGCCGAGATCGCGCTCATTGTCACCGCACGCACGTTCATCGACAAAGCCAAGCTGCAAGGCTTGATCACTGCGCTCGAACCGCACACGACCATCGTGTACCTCGAGGACGTGAAGCGCGAGATCGGTGTGGGCACACGTGTGATCGCTCTGGTGCGCTCGATGCTCGCCAAGGCCAACCACGTGCCGGCGCGCGCGAACGATCCCGCGGTGGTGCTGTTCACATCGGGTTCGGAGGGCACACCGAAAGGCGTCGTACTGAGTCATCGCAACCTGCTCGCGAACCGCCATCAGCTGTCGTCGGTCATCGACATCAGCCCGAAGGACATCGTCTTCAATGCGCTGCCGGTGTTTCACAGCTTCGGACTCACGGGCGGGCTGCTGATGCCCCTTCTCTCAGGTGTGCGCACGTTCCTGTATCCTTCGCCGCTGCATTACCGGACCGTTCCCGAGATTGCGTACGGCGTGAACGCGACGATCCTCTTCGGCACGGACACGTTTCTCTCGGGCTACGCCCGCGTGGCCGACAACTACGACTTCTACTCGGTGCGATACGTCTTCGCTGGCGCCGAGCGCGTGAAACCCGAGACGCGACGCGTCTGGTTCGAGAAGTTCGGCATCCGCATCCTCGAAGGGTACGGCGCCACCGAAACCGCACCCGGACTTGCGGTCAACACGCCCATGCACTTCAAGGCAGGTACGGTCGGCCGACTGCTGCCGGGCATTCAATATCGCCTCGAACACGTCGAGGGGATCGACGCCGGCGGCAGACTCTTCGTGCGTGGTCCGAATGTGATGCTCGGCTATCTGCGGGCGGAGAAGCCGGGTGTGCTCGAGCCCCCGATCGATGGCTGGTACGACACCGGCGATATCGTCGACTTCGACGCGGACGGCTTCATTACGATCAAGGGTCGTGCGAAGCGTTTCGCGAAGGTCGCTGGCGAGATGGTGCCGCTCGGCGCGGTAGAAGATTTCGTCTCCAACGTGTGGCCGCAGCATCAGCACGCGGTCGTGGCCGTACCCGATCCGAAGCGCGGTGAACAACTGGTTCTCGTCACCGAGCGTCCCGATGCGAATCGCGCCGCGCTTGCCACAGCGGCACGTGAAGCAGGCCTGCCCGAGATCTTCGTCCCCCGCACCATCGTCCCCGTGCCGAAGGTACCCATCCTCGGGACCGGAAAGATCGACTACGTCAGCTCAGGTCAGATTGCCGTCGAACTCCTGCAAGCTTCGTAAGAAGAGCAGGCATTCCTGCTTCCTGATGCCTGCTTTTCTTCAATACTGCCTGATGCGCGCGTCCGGGAACTGTTCGCGCAGCCGCGCGAGATCGTCCGCCGCGTCATCGGCTGTCGAATAGCCGGCGATCACCACCATTACCAATTCGCCCCGCTTCGGGCCGGCGTCGACTGTGATCGTCTTCGTTCGATACCCGTCGCGTGCGAGTTGTTCGGCAAGCGCATCAGCGTGGGCCTGGTTGTTGAATGCGGCCACCTGAATGATGGTGCGATCGTTGGTTCCACTTGTAGCGACAGCCTTGGTCCTCGACGCGAAGGGCACCGTAGGCTTCGACTGCGCAGGCGGCTCGGGCACTGCAAGTGCCAGCAGGCGAGTCCGAGCCGGCGACGTGGGAATCGTCACGAGGGGGACGGCGCCCGCCTGCGACTCCGAGTAGAAGTAGACGAGCATGGCGCCGGCTGCGAGAGCGGCCAGCATGACGAACGTGCCTGCCATCGATCGCGAACGTTGCAGCGGTGCCTTTTGGCGAACCGCACGGGGGAGTTCACTTTCCGCGGCGAATTCGGACAGCTCCAGAGTTGCCGCTTCCTGACCGGCGGTTGCCCCCTCGATGATGGACGTCGCGCCACTCTCCAACTGCGTGATCTCGAACCCCGGCTCAACGACCGACTCGTGTTCGAGGTGAGGCCCGGAAGGCGATGGCATCTCGAGGCCGAGATCGTCGATGGCGTCGATCACGACATCCGCCTCGATGCGGTGGATGCGTTCGTTGTAGCCGCGAGTGAGCGTGCGGTCGCAGATCTTGTTGATGAGGCGTGGCGTGCCGCGCGACCCCCGATGCACCATGTCGATTGCGCCGTCTGAGAATTCCACGCGGCTGTCGCCATCGCCCGCGACGCTCAGTCGATGCCGTACGTATCCAGCGACGTCGTCGAGACCAAGCGGTTCGATCTCGCATCGCACCGAAACCCGCTGATCGACCTGGCGCATCTGCGGCAGCTTGAGGTTGGCGCGGAGTTCGGGCTGACCGACGAGCACCACCTGCAACAGCTTCTCGCGTCCCTCGAGATCCGACAGGATGCGAATCTCCTCGAGCAGGGGCAGCGGCAGATTCTGCGCTTGATCGACGATGAGCACGGCGAACGCCTGCAGCGGGACCAGTGAGTCCAGAAACTCATGGAGCGGATACGTGAGGTCGGGACGCGCGGCGCCGTTCAGGCTGCCTCGTTTGAGATCGGTGATCGACACCACACCGAAGTCGACCAGCACCATCTTCAGCAGGTCTTCGCGCGAGACGAACGGATCGGGCACGAACGCACAGAACGTCCGTCGATCGAGGTTCTGCAGCACCGATCGGACCAGTGTCGTCTTGCCGCTCCCGATTTCTCCGGTGAGGACGATGAGCCCTTCGCGACGACGGATCCCGTTCAACAGCTCCGCGTATGCCGGCGCGTGTGTCGGGCTGAGATAGAGAAACCGCGGGTCGGCCGACAGGCTGAATGGCTTCTCTTTCAGACCGTAATACAGCTCGTAGGTCAGCGACGGCGAGAACGGTGTTGGCGAAGGCACGGCCGACTGCGGATCGATGGCGAGGTGACGAAGGATCCGCCCTCCCTCAAAAGGTGTTTTGGGCAGCTGCTGGTTCACTGTTTTCCTGCTATCGGAGGAACAGTGCAAGAACCCTACCCTTACCAGCCGTTACAGTCGAATTTGAAGCCGCACTTCAAACATTTGATGCAGCCTTTGATCTTCGCGAGATCGCGTGACTCTCCGCAGCGGGGACAAATGGTTTCAGAGTCTGGCCGTTCAGAGCTCAGAGGTTCGGAGTTCCGTTGCCCGGTTACGGTTCTCGGATCCTGGTTCAAAGTTTCGTCCCTCCAGCCAACATTCTGCTTCTTCACGACCGTGTAAGAAACGGAGGTTGCGGAGGAAACGGATTAACAGGAGGAACGGAGAAACGGAGATCGGACGGAGATCCCGCACCGGGATCGCGTATCGCGCGGCACTAAGCGTCGACTCGAGGCTGATTGCATGAACGGTCGCGCGACACGCGAGCCCCGCGGCGCCTCCGTTCGTTCTCCGTTGCTCCGTGTCTCCTGTTAATCCGTTTCCTCCGCGACCTCCGTTCCCTCCCACCCGGGTCAATTTGCACCGGACGCCCGCAGCGGCTCGGGGCCGGCGGGCGTGACGAAGAACGGCGGACGGTGGACGGAACCGACGCAGCTGGTGTCGAGATTGGCTGATGACGCGCCGTCGATGAATTGCTCAATGAGTTTGAGGCCGCAGGCGGTCCCGATCACACCGTGGCCGGTGGCGGGCATCACGATGTGACGTCCGTGACTGAGATGCGTGACGACTTCCTCGCCCCACGTCGGCGGCGTGACCGGATCGATGTCGCCCGAGAGCACGAGAGCGGGGACATCCGAGACCACTGGATCGTAGAACG
>DATFRP010000121.1:0-8742 GCA_035263125.1 Vicinamibacterales bacterium | reverse complement strand
ATCGCACGGCGAACAGCACGCGATCGTGGTCAGGCTCAGGTCACCGTTTTTGCACCGAGTCGGCGGCATGTGGGACCGTCTGCGAGTGCGCTGGCTCGTTGCGTGTGGACGCCTGGCCAACCTGATCGGGTGGCCATGCGTCATCAGACGCTGTGAGTACTCATCTCAGCTCGGTATCACGGTGTCTGTTCGATCATCCAGCCTGTTTACCGTCGTCGTCGTGAACGGTGTTCAGGTGTACTTTTATCGACTCAGCGGGCACATCGACGGGGTCGGTTTTACACCCTCATCCGATTAGCTCGCGAGCAACCTATTACGGCGCGCCATCCTGAGGCCGAGGCGGGTACTGTTCGTACGCGAAGAACGCTGCTCCTGCCTCACGGCACTGCGGCGGCGCTGTGGGATCGTCGGGGGTCCGCGCCCCCTTCGACACGCCCTCGCGCTGAATCGATCATCGCGCCGGACGCGTAGCCGTAGCGCAGTTCACCTTTGCGTCCGATCTTGTGGAAGTGATGGCCGCGGGCCGCGAGGTTCTGAAGGACGACTCGAGGAAAGCGATCCTCGATTTCGATGCGCGCGCTCGCTGCCGCCACGTTCGCGGGGTCACGCTCGACGAGAAATCGCGGTGCCTCGATCGCCTGCTGCATCGTGAGTCCCCCATCGATCACGGCGGTGACGATGGTGTAGGTCGCAGCCGGAATCCAGGCGTTGCCCGCCACAGCCACGCCAAAGGTCGGCACTCGACGGCCGTCCTGCTCCTTGAACGCGAGCAGCGGCAGGTTCGCAGTGTTCGAACGCGTCAACGGCATCAACTGTCCGTAGACGCCCGGCGTCGTGCGGTTCGAACGGAGATGATTGTTGTAGAGAAAGCCGAGGCCAGGTGTCACATAGAAAGATCCGCCCCACGTGCTGAGCGTCTGGGTGACGGCGATGATGTTGCCGTCACGGTCCGCAACGACGAAGCCGCTCGTGCCGCTTCCGATTCGTTCGGGACCGCCAACCACTTCATCCGAATCCTCTGGAAAATCGAGTGCCGCATTCTTGCGGATGCGCCGAAACAGCTCTGTCGCATGGGCCGGGCGGAGGTGGTCTTCGTAGTCGACCGCCCACTGCGCCGGATCGGCAATTCGCGTCACCGAGTCGCGCAGCTTCCACGATTCGATCGCGTAGTGCCAGTAGTCGGCATCGGTCGCCGGCATCGCGCGCGGGCGCGGGTGGTAGTTGGCGAGCACCTGGAAGGTCTCGAGCAGCGACACACCCGCTGCCACCGGAGGGCCGCCTGTATACAGCACGTGATTGCGG
Organism: Vicinamibacterales bacterium; assembly: GCA_035263125.1. Lineage (GTDB taxonomy): Bacteria > Acidobacteriota > Vicinamibacteria > Vicinamibacterales > UBA2999 > Gp6-AA40. The sequence continues at coordinate 7,440 of DATFRP010000121.1, read as the reverse complement.
TAACGTCCCGCGACTGCCTTCCGTTCGATGGCGCGGTACTGCGCGAGGTCGGTCTCGGTGATGAGACCGCCATTGACCGCCATATCGGCGGCAATGCGGCGGGCGATCGATCCGCGATAGAACGCAGTGGCGCCTTCACTTGCGAGTGCGCGCAGCGTGGACGCGTAATCCCGGTTGACGAATCGATCGCCGACTTTCGGCACCCGTCCACCCGGAAGGAAGATGCGCGCCGATGCGGCATACTTCTGAAAGGACTGCCGTCCTTCGGCCACGCTCGAGGGCAGCGTCTGGTCGAGCACGAACCCCTGTTCGGCGTACTCGACCGCGGGTGCGATCAAATCGGTCCACGCGACCCGCCCGCTTCCATAGTGCGTGTAGAGGTAGTCGAGTCCCGCCACGACGCCCGGGATGTTGATCGAGACGGGACCATCACCAATGAGGCGACCGGCTCTGAAGATGGTCGGCGTATCGAGTGTCGCGCCGCGAGGCGACTGGTCCTTGAATTCGATCACCGTGGGTTCGGTCATGCCTTTGAGGAACAGCACGGCCTGTCCGTCTCCGCCGATGCCCGAGGCATCGGGCTCCACCACGCCGAGGGCAAACGACACCGCGATCGCCGCATCGACGATGTTGCCGCCGCGAGCGAGGACGGCCGCGCCAGCCTGTGACGCGAGCGGGTGGGCTGAAGCCACGACCGCGTGGGTCGAGGTGACCGCCGGTTTCACGAGCGGCTGCTCGGCGACCATCTGATCGATGAGGTCCTCGAGGCTCGACTCGTTTCGTGCGCGTTCCGCACGCGGCCGGTACGCAGTGCGCAGCTCGTCCCAGTGAGCGGCGCCTTCGCCCGCGTCGTAGTACATGCGCTTCAACGAGGTCCACACGTTATCGAAGGCGCGCGTCAGCGCCGCGGACGAGAGCGTCACCGCTGGTACGAGGGCACGACCGCCTTCATCGATCGCTCTCGGCGCAGGCACCGTCCAGAGCTGGTACGCGTGACCGGATCCAAAGAGCGCGGGCGGCTCGCTCGAGTCACGATCCGGGTTGCCGTTGTAAACGGGCTCGGGCTCGGGGATCTCGCCGATCGCGATCGTGCGCCCGTCGGGCGACCACGAGAGCGTCCCGCCGTGACGCGACACGAGCTCGGCTGGCATGGCGGGACGAGCAGCGGCTTGTGACGGGTTGGTGCTCAACGGATCGACGCCGACCACCCACGTCGAGCCAACGCCGTTGCGCACGGCGTAGTACGCGAGCCGGGTGCCATCGGGCGACCAGGCGGGATACCCATCGTAGCCGGCCACGCGGGCAAAGCGCACGGCCGGCCCGCGCCCACCGGTCTCGTCCGGCACGCTTCGATCGAGCAGCCGCATGATCCAGATGTCGAAATCGCCGTCGTCATTGGCACGGTTCGATGCGAACGCGACGCGTTTGCCGTCGGGCGAGACGCGCGGCTGGATCTCATCGTCGGGCGACTGTGTCAGACGGAGCGGGATGCGTTCGTCCTCCGCCTCGTCGGGATCGATCTCGAAGAGATCCCACTGCGTCGAGCCCGAGGCGCGATGCGTGAAGACGAGCCGTCCGTCGGGCGTCCACGCCGGTGACCGCTCGTCGCCGTCGAGCGCCACGACACGTTCCGGTGCGCCGCCGCGCGTCCCGATGACGTAGAGATCGAAGCCCTCGTCGCGATCGGCGGCAAACGCGATCCGTTTGCCGTCGGGCGACCAGGCGGGCTCGCGCTCCGTTCCAGGCCCTTTCGTGAGCTCGATCGGGTCGCGCCCATCGGGCTGCGTGATCCAGATGCGATCGAGGACGACGACCGCCAGATGCTTGCCGTCGGGAGACCAGGCTGGATCGCGAATTCCTGGCGTGCCGGTCTGCGCGCCCGACGTGAGCCCGATCGCGCAGATGAGCGACAATGCGAGCAGAGCGCGACGGCCGTAGCGTCCAGCTGCAGGTGGACGCTCTGTACTACGCACCGTCACCTAAGACCGCCGCCACGATGTGACGCGACGAGATGCCGTAGTGATCGAGCAGTTGTTCGGGCGTGCCGCTGCGCGGGATCTCGCGAACGGCCAGACGCTGAACCGTGATGCCGTCCGCCGCGACCGCTGATGCGACGGCATCGCCGATCCCGCCCGCGGCGTAGTGATCCTCGACGGTGATGATGCGCCCCTTCGTCTCACGCGCACAGCGCGCGAGCGTCGCCCGGTCGATCGGCTGGAGACTGTACAGGTCGATCACGCGGATGCTGACGCCGCGCGTCGAGAGCTCATCGTGTGCCTCGAGCGCCTCGAACACCGTCACGCCACCGCCGACCACGGTTGCGACATCCGACGGATTCTGCCGAAGCACTTTGAGGCCGCCGATCGGAAACGTTTCCTCGGCTCCATAGATCACTGGTGTCTTCGGCCGCGATGTCCGCATGTAGGCCGGCCCCTGATGGGCGGCCATCGCTTCGACCAGCCGAGCGGCACTCATCGCATCACACGGATAGAGCACGGTCATGTTCGGCTGCGCGCGCATCATCGCCAGGTCCTCGAGCGCCATCTGCGAGGGACCGTCTTCTCCGATCGAGACGCCGGCGTGACTGCCGGCCATCTTGATGTTGAGGTTGCTGATGGCCGCCATGCGGATGAAGTCAGCCGCGCGCGACAGAAACGCGGCAAAGGTCGACGGAAACGGAATCGCCCCGCGCGCCGCCAGTCCCATCGCGGCACCGATCATCACCTGCTCGGCGATGAAGCACTCGTAGAAGCGCTTCGGATGCTCGTGCTCGAACGTCTCGCTGAACGTGGAGTTCCCGACGTCGGCGTCGAGCGCGATGATGCGCTCGTCGGCCGCCCCGAGACGCGCGATCGCGGCGCCGAATGCCTCTCGCGTGGCGACGCTGTCGCCGCGCGCGTAGGGAGGCGGTGCCAGTGGAGACCGCTTGGCCGGAGTTCGTGAGACGACGCGTGGTGGCGGCGGAGACGCAGCTTCGGGCTCGGGGACGAACTGTCCTTCGAGCTCCGCGATCGCACGGTCGAACTCCTCTCCCTTCTTGAACGCCCGGCCGTGCCAGCCGTTCTTGCCTTCAACGAAGGAGATGCCTTTCCCCTTGATCGTTCTGGCGACGATCATCGTCGGCCGACCCCTGGTCGCCCGCGCCTCGTCCAGCGCCGAGAGCACTTGCGGCATATCGTGACCGTCGATCACGACGACATGCCACGATGCGGCGCGCCAGCGGGTGGCATAGGCGTCGACATCGTGCGCCCACTGCGTGGGACGGCTCTGTCCGAGCGCGTTGACGTCGGTGATCGCACACAGCGAATCGAGCGCGGCGTGCGCCGCCACGTGCGATGCTTCCCACACCGACCCTTCTGCCGTTTCACCGTCGCCGAGGAGCACATATGTACGGTACTCGGATTCGATGCGGCGCGCGTTCAGAGCAATGCCTATCGCTGCGCAGATTCCCTGTCCAAGCGATCCGGTCGCGACGTCGACCCACGGAAGACGGGGCGTCGGATGCCCTTCGAGGTTCGAGTCGAAGCGTCGAAGCGTCATTTCGTCGTCGCGCGTGATGATGCCGGCCTCGGCCCACGCGGCATAGAGGACGGGCGCGGCATGGCCCTTCGAGAGCACGAAGCGATCGTTATCGGGGTTGTCCGGATGGTGCGGGTCGTACCGCATCTCGGCAAAGAAGAGCGCCGCCATCAGCTCCGCTGCTGAGCAGCACGAGGTCGGATGGCCACTGCCCGCCTTCGTCGTCGAGCGCACCGATCCGATGCGCAGACGCGTGGCAATGTTCTTCAGCGCGGGCACACGTGAGGACGGTTGCACGAACGACACCCTCCGTGTGCGTCATTATAATGTCCGGGGTATGTTCTTCTAGATGCGCGCGCTGCGGTACGTGTACATCGTCGCGCTGGTCGCGTGGCTGGGCGGGATGATCGTGCTCGGCGCGCTCGTAGCTCCCGCCACGTTTCAAGTTCTGCAGGCGAGCGCACCCGAGATCGGCCGGGCGCTTGCGGGCGAGCTCTTCGGCGTCATCCTCGCGCGGTTCCACTACCTCGCGTATGCCGCAGGGGCGCTGCTGCTCCTCACGATGGCGGCGATGGCCCTGCTCGGACCACGGCCGCGCGGCCTCGCCGTGCGCAGCGTGATCGCCGCGCTCATGCTGGGCGTGGCCATCTACTCGGGCGTGATCGTGCTCGGACGCATCAGTGCCATTCAACGCGAGGCAGGCGTCCTGCCGTCGCGTCTGCCGGCAGGCGACGCGCGGCGCGTGCGCTTCGATGAGCTGCACACGCTGTCGACGCGCCTGATGATGGTCAACGTCATCGGCGCGCTCGCGCTCTTGTACTGGGAAACCGGCGATTGACACACGCCATCACGCTCATCGCGGGCGACGGCATCGGTCCCGAAGTCACCAACGCTGTCGTCAGGATCCTGGAGGCCGCCGGACTCCGCGCGGACTGGGATCCGCATCTCGCCGGCGTGCTGGCGATCGAGCCGCACGGCTCACCGCTGCCGGTCGGACTGCTCGATTCGATCGAGCGAACGAAGGTCGCGCTCAAAGGACCGGTCACCACTCCGGTCGGCGGCGGGTTCACCAGTGTCAACGTCGGATTGCGCAAGGCGCTGAATCTCTTCGCAAACCTGCGGCCGGTGTGGAACATCCCGTCGGTGCCGTCGAAATATCACGACGTCGACCTCGTCATCGTGCGCGAGAACACCGAGGATCTGTATTCGGGCCTCGAGCACGAAGTGGTGCCCGGCGTCGTCGAGAGCCTGAAGATCATCACCGAGGAGGCATCGACGCGCGTGGCGACGTTTGCCTTCGAGTACGCGCGGCGGCACGGCCGCACGCGGGTCACCGCCGTGCACAAGGCCAACATCATGAAGCTCGGCGACGGCCTGTTCCTCCGATGCGTGCGCAAGGTTGCCGAACGCTATCCCGACATTCAGTGCGACGATCGAATCGTCGACGCCGCCTGCATGCACCTGGTCATCAATCCCGCGCAGTTCGACATGCTGCTCATGCCGAATCTGTACGGCGACATCGTGTCGGATCTCTGTGCCGGGCTCGTCGGCGGTCTGGGCGTGGTACCGGCGGCGAACCTTGGACGTGAGATCGGGGTGTTCGAAGCGGTGCACGGCAGTGCACCGGACATCGCCGGCAAGGGGCTCGCAAACCCGACTGCGCTGCTGCTCTCGGGGTTGCTGATGCTGCGCCACATCGGCGAGGGGCCGATGGCCGATCGAATCATGAAGGCGCTGGGCGCCACTCTGGAGTCGGGGGTCAGGACCCGCGATCTCGGCGGCACGGCCAGCACGACCGAATTCACCGAAGCGATTTGTCGGAAATTGTGAGCCTTACGGAATGAGTTCACGTGGTGCAAAGGGTTCAGGTGAACCTACTGACCTCCCAGCGGTTCTGGTATATTCCGAGTGGCGATGATCGACGAGATCACCGAAGCCGTGCTGTCGCGCGAGGAAATCACGCGCTACCTGCAGGGGAGCCACGGCGAAAGCGGGCGCGCCGCGCGAGCGCGGATCGAGGCCTACCTCGAGGAATTGCGCACGCGTCAGCGCTACTCGATCTACCGCGCGCTCAAGCACCCGCTCTATCCGATCCTGCGCAAGATCGAGCGCATCGGCGAGCACGTCGAGGTCGCGAAGGCGGCTGCCAAGGCCGGCCGCGTGGTCTACGCGTCGAACCACCGAAGCCATATCGACTACCTCGTCGAGCCGCTGGTGCTCGACGACAACGGCATCCGCCCGCCGATCATCGCGGCCGGCATCAACCTGTTCGGCGGCCCGCTCGGACTCATCCATCGGCACGTCACCGGCGCCATCCCGATCCGCCGCAACATGAGGGATCCCGCGTATCTGATGACGCTGAAGGCGTACGTCTCGGAGCTGCTGCGTACGCACGACTTCTTCTTCTACCCGGAGGGCGGACGCAGCTACAGCGGTGACATCAAGATCCCGAAGACCGGTCTCATGCACGCAGCGCTGCAGGCCAAGCATCCACACATGGTGATCCTGCCGACCGCCGTCTCCTATGATCTCGTGCTCGAGGATCACGTGCTGGCGCGACAGCAGATCAAGCGATCGCAGCGCCCCTTCAGCCGTGAGCTGGCGGAGATGGTGCGCTACGCGGTCGGCTACCGGTCACGGGCGTTCGTCACCTTCGGCATGCCGATCTCGACGAGCGGCGTCGATCCCGATTCGCGGCGATCGGTCCTCGACCTCTCGCATGCGGTCATGAAGGCGATCGGGCGCGTCTACAAGGTGCTCCCGGTCTCGCTGGTCGCGGCGGCGATGCGGCCCTCGATCACGCGTCGCGATCTCGAGCAGCGCGCCGATGCGCTCGTCGACACGCTCGGCACCATCGGCGCCAATCTCGGTGTGTCGAGCGGCGAGGAGGCGGTCGCCAGTTCGCTCGAGCCGCTCGCGGCGCGCGGGATCCTGGTGGTCGATCGGGGACGCGTGCGGGTACGCAACCGCAACGTGCTGCGCTACTATGCGCGGTCGCTCGATCACCTGCTCGAATCGCCCTCGCGGCGCACCCACTAGCGGGAGCAACCCGCCCACGCCGATGTTCAGTCTTCTGTCGCGCAGCGCGACCCTCAAACGCTTCGCGTCGAAGTACGGCATGCGACCAGGCGGCTTCGCCCGCCGCTTCATCGCGGGCGAGACCGTCGACGAAGCGATCGAAGCAGCCCGGGCGCTCGAGGCCAAAGGCTTTCACCTCGCGCTCGACTATCTCGGCGAAAGCGTCTCGACCATCCCGAAGGCCGCCGCTGCGGCGCGCGAGTACATCCGGCTCATGGAGGTCATCGAGGCGGCCGGCATCGAGCGCAACATCTCGCTGAAGCTGACGCAGCTGGGCCTCAGCATCGACCGGGCGACGTGCGTCGACAATCTACGCCGCATCCTCGAGCCGGCCGCGAGGCACCAGTTCTTCGTCCGCATCGACATGGAGAACTCGCCCTATACCGATGTCACGGTGCAGGTGTTCGAGACGCTGTGGCACCTCGAGTTCCGCAACGTCGGGCTGGCGCTGCAGTCGAGCCTCTTCCGTACCGAACAGGACGTGCGGCGGCTGAACGAGCTCGGCGCCCGCGTGCGGCTCGTCAAGGGCGCGTACAAGGAGCCGTCCGACATCGCGTTCGAGCAGAAGGCCGACGTCGATGCCGCGTATCTCCGTCAGATGCGTCTGCTGCTCGATCACGGCACCTACCCCGCGATCGCCACGCACGACCCGGAGATCATCCGCGAGGCGTGTGCCTACACGACCGAGCGGCGCATTTCGAACGATCGATTCGAGTTTCAGATGTTGTACGGCGTGCGTCGCGATCTGCAGACCGAGCTGGTGGCCGCCGGCTACCGGGTGCGCGTCTACATCCCCTTCGGGCGCGAGTGGTTTCCGTATTTCATGCGGCGCCTCGGCGAGCG
>DATFRP010000120.1:0-9729 GCA_035263125.1 Vicinamibacterales bacterium | reverse complement strand
CGCGCGCGGCCGTCGGTGGCCTGCGCGAAAAACGTTTCCCACGCGAGCCGGATGCGATCGATCTTCGCAACCGCAGCGGGCGCGGCGGTTCGGCCGTTGCCGACGACGTACAAGAACGCCTGCCCGTGAACTCTCGGCGATGCGTCCGATGAGGGCTGCCGGCGGCCCATGATCTCGATGATGTCGTTGATGAGGACGTCTCGCCGCGTGCCAGAGAAGGTCACGCCGATACGCGGTGACGACTCGGGGGTCTGGTTGCCCGATACATTCGTGGGGTTCTCGACATAGAACATCGGCGGCACGTCGACATCGCGCACCAGCCCCATCGCATATTGATCGAGCAGGCTGTACCGATCGACGGCGCCGACGGTGTTGAAACTCCCGCCCCCGAGATCCTGGATCCGGTTGCCTTCCATCACCGATCCGTCCGAGTTGAAGAAGAAGCTCCAGTGCGCCATGTCGCGTCCGAGGAGCGCATCCGACCGCTGCCGGTTGTGATCGCTGAACCGCATGTAGGCCAGCCAGCGATGTCCGACCTCCTGTCCCATGACCGACACGGTGTTGTTCTCGCCGAGTACCTTGGCCATCGGATCGTCGGGGAACTTCGAGATCGCGTCCATCTGCACCAGACTGGAGAGTCGTCCGCGACTGCCGAACTCGCCCGCATTGTTGTAGGTGTCGACCCCGATGCCGGTGATGCTGTTGGCCACGGTCACCTCGAACGAGAACGCATCTTCAGGCGTCATCACAGCGTCGGTCCAGATGATGAGCTGATCGTAGAGGTCGCCGTGGGTCCGATAGAACTTCTGTGCGAGCGCGACGAGATCCAGATCGGGCCTCAACGAGAACCGTTCGCCAATCGCGCCGGCGCCGCCCGAAATGGTTCCCGAACTGATCGTGCTCAGATCCACCTGCATGAATGCGGTCGTACGTCCGGGAGAAATGGCTGCGATGCCGTCGACCGCCGTCCATGACGACGCCGCGGCGTACTTCATCTCGATCGAACCGTCCGGGAAGAATGATGTCTGGAATGTGGCTGTCCGCGGCGAGTCCCAGACGCGGACGCCGCACCAGGTGACGGTGAACGCATCAGCAGCGGAACGGAGGAAGACCGTGCCGCCAGCGGATGGATCGAGATCGGCAAAGAACGGCGCGACACGGGGCGCCCCGGACAACACCCGGCTGATGCTGCGATCGGTGCTGGCGTTGTCGTTGACGCCGAACGTGATGTTGCCGTCGGAGTTGACGAACGCCATCGATTGCGCGCGGCCGTAGAAATTGAAGGTGAATGAGACGGTGCTCGAGGAGCTGTCGTCGTCGCCGAGGGTGAGGGGCGATCCGATCACGGCGCGAAACGATCCATCCGTCCGCGTGACATCGTAGCTGCTGCCCCTCGGTGTGTATCGCAGGCCGGTCCCCTGCAGATCGAAGCTGTTCGGCGGCGCGATCAAATCGCCCTCGTCCTGGATGACAGCGATCTCGCCGACATCCTGTGTCGCGCGCGGCGATGTCGTTGCGGAGGGCCGCAGGCGTCCTTCGGCCGCGCGATGGCGCCAGAGGACGTCGCCCAGCCTGCCGCGCGGGTCGCCTTCATTGAGCACGCCGCTCGTTTTCGACGGCTGCGGCGGCCCCGGTTCGCTCTCTGCTACAGAGGCAAGACTCGACGCGGGACACGGGTTTTGTGCAGTGGTCGGCGGAAGTTGTGGAGATTGCGAGCCGTTCCCGTTGTCGCCTCCATCGTTTCCACCACATGCGATCGTGAGCAGCCCGAAGAGCGTGAGCGTGGCGATGGACACATGTTGCGACATAGGGTTCATGGCATGGTCTCGTAACGAAGTATCTGAAGGCAACGTGCAAGTATGAACACGTGCATGAACACTTGTTCAGACTGGCGCGGCATAGAATTGGTCGACTGTGATCACGCGCCGTCATGTGCTCCGTGGCTCGATTGGTGCGCTCGCATCAGGCCTTGGCGTCGGGCTCTACTCGTGGCAATGTGAACCGCACTGGCTCGACATCGTTCGACGTCCGCTGCCGATTCACGGTCTCCCCGAAGGACTGCGCGGCCGCACGCTCGCACAACTGAGTGACATCCACGTCGGGCCGCGCGTCTCGGACGCGTACATCCTCGACGCCTTCGGTCGTGTTCACGCGATCGCCCCAGATATCGTTGTCTACACCGGCGATTTCGTGAGCTACGGGCCCGATGTCTACGCGCACGCGGCGCGGATGTACGCCAACCCTCCGCATGGGCGCCTGGCGACCGTCGGGATCCTCGGCAACCATGACTACGGACCCAACTGGGCGCATCCTGAAGTTGCCGCGCGGCTCGTGGATCAGCTTCGAGCCGTCGGCATCACGATTCTCCGAAACGAGGTGGCCGACGTGGCGGGCCTTCAGATCGCTGGCATGGACGATCTCTGGGGGCTTCGCTTCGATCCGGTACGCACGTTGGCCGCGCTGGATCGCCATCGCGCCGCGATCGTCCTGAGCCACAACCCGGATACTGTCGATCGGGCGGGATGGAATGGGTTCCAGGGCTGGGTGCTGAGCGGTCACACTCACGGAGGCCAATGCAAGCCGCCATTTCTGCCACCGCCGCTGTTGCCGGTGCAGAACCGTCGATACACGTGCGGCGAGTTCGATCTGCACGATGGCCGCACGCTCTACATCAATAGAGGGGTCGGTCATCTCCTGCAGGTTCGGATCAACGTGCGACCGGAGATCACGCTCTTCGAGCTGCAACCTGCGTGACGGGCGTTCGTTCTTGGTCCTTGGTGCTTGGTCCCTGGTCCCCCCCAAGCACCAAGGCCCACGGACGAAGGACAGCCGCTAGGGAAAAAAACTGCTGTGAAGCCGGACACGACGCACGAATCAATCCCCGCCGCTGCCCTTGAACTGATCGTTCTCGTCGGCGAACAGCAGGTTGAAGCTCGTGAGCGATCCGTAGCAGCCGCTCACATATCCCTGCAGCTTGACCTTCACATCGTCGGGCAGTTCTGACGCATTCACTTGTTGTTCGAGGGTGCGCAGGCGATTGCGAACCATGACGATCTTGTGGAAGAAGGTCTCGATGGGCCACGTCTTCTCCTGCAGGCCCGGCGTACCGGGCCGCAGCACGATCGTGCCGCCACGCCACTTCGGCGCGGGCGTGACGGTGGTGAGCCCCGCTTCCTCGCGAATGATTCGGCGCAGCAGCATCTCGAGGTCGGTGGAGTCCTGAACCGACATGGGTGGAGCCATCCTTTCGCGTTCGCTGATCACGGGAAATGCGTCGGGCGGTGTTCGCGGCGAGGCCGTGCGACCGGCAGCAGGCGCGGGGCGCGGCGACGCCGTTTCATCGAGCCTTGGCCCGCCCCGGTAGTTGTGCTGACTGTGACAGTAATCGCAGTCGACCCGCAGCGGCCGACCGCTGTCATCGACGACGATGACAGTGTGCGAGCGATCGATCTTGCAGGCGCGACAGAAATCTTCGACAGTGTCGCCGGCTCGAGACACCAGGATATCTTACGAAAGGACGCAGGAATCAGGAGGCAGGAATCAGGGAGGAATCAGGAGGCCGGGCCACGGAGGCACGGAGAATTTAGGCCACGGAGATCACGAAGGTCACGGAGTTAGGCCACGGAGATCACGAAGGTCACGGAGTTAGGCCACGGAGATCACGAAGGTCACGGAGTATCGAGCCCCCTGCACAACCGAAGAAAAGAGCTCCTCTCCGGTTCTTCACCTTTGTGATCTTTGTGATCTCGGTGGCCACCAAACTCCGTGTTCTTCGTGATCTCCGTGGCTTGAATCTCCGTGACTCCGTGGCACTACAGCGCCCGGACGTGCGGATTCTTCGCGAGGAACCACGTCGCGACGATGCTCAAGAGCACGCCGTTGAGGGTGAGGACGGCAGGAGCACTGGTGGAATTGGCCAGCCAGCCGGCGACGAGGCTGCCGAGTGGCATGCCGCCGCGGAATGCCACCATGTAGATGCTCATCACGCGCCCGCGCATTTCGTTCGGTGCGTTGAGCTGCACGAGCGACGAGAGTATCGCGAACACCATCACCATGCCAGCGCCGCATGCAAACAGCAGCACGGCATTCACCCAGAACAGGCGGCTGAGGGCAAACGTCGTGATCAGCACGCCGAGCGCCACCTGGATGGCGAGCAGCGCGCGCCCCATGTGCCGGAACTTCCCGAGCCAGGCGACGACCAGCGCGCCGGTGACCGCGCCTGCGCCGGCAAACGCCATCAGATGCGTGTACTGCGTGACGTCGCCGTGAAAGACGTTGCGCGCGAACAGCGGCAGGAACGTGAGCACGGGGTTGCCGAGGAAGGTGGCCGCGAATCCGAGCGCCGCAAGGCTGACGAGCGCCTCGTGCTCGCGCACGAAGACGAATCCGCTTCGAAGTTCCTGATGCAGTCGCGTGGTCGTGGTCGGCCGGATGTGTCTGATGCGCAGCGACAGGATGGCGGCGATCACGGCCAGAAACGACAGGCCATTGAGCCCGAAGCAGGCCACCATGCCAAAGGCTGCGAGCGCCAGGCCGGCAATGAGCGGTCCGATCACGCGTGCCAGGTTGAACTGGATCGAGTTGAACGCGATGGCGTTCGGCACGTGATCCTTGCTGACGAGCGATGGCAGCAGGGATTGATACGCAGGGCCGCCGAATGCCTGCGCCAGCCCGGTGAGGATCGACAGCGCCAGCACGTGCCAGATGCGGACGACGTTCGCGTAGACGAGCGCAGCCAGGATGAAAGCCGCGGTCATCTGGACGTACTGCGATGTCAGCAGCAATCGGCGTCGATCGTATCGATCCGCGACCACGCCGCCGACCAGCGTGAAGAGGAGGATCGGCACCTGACCGAGGAACGAATCGAGCCCGAGAAAAAACGCCGACGAGGTGCCGGTGATCGTGAGCACCAGCCAGTTCTGCGCAACCGACTGCATCCACGTGCCGATGGTCGACGTGAACGCCCCGAACCAGAGCACCCGGAAGTCCCGGTACGTTAACGCCGCGGCAATGCGTCGGAATCCGGTTGCAGGTGGAGGCGTTGGCTCGGGGGGAAGAGACGATTCTCTGGGAGGTGCGGCGGCAGTGCTCACGAAGGATTTGATTGTATCTGCTCGCCTCGCACATCTGCTTGACTTGCCCGACGTTTTCGCTATATGTTCGCCACTCCCGATCAGGGCGAATATATGACGAATATCGCTCGAGCTTCCCTGGAATCCGCGCTTCGCGCCCGCAAACTCGATCGCACGCTGACGACCGCGCTTCCGCCCCTGGAGCGGAGGGACGAGACGACGGTCGTGCCGGTCGACGTGACCGCGATCGACGCGTGTCTGCAGGGCGGCGTGCCCCGCGGTCAGCTGTCGGAGATCGCGGGCGCGAGCTCGTCGGGCCGAACCACGCTGCTGCTGCATCTCATCGCGGCTGCGACGCGGCGCGGCGAGATCGCCGCGCTCGTCGACTCGCTCGATCGGTTGGATGTGGCGTCGGCGGCAGCTGCGGGCGTGGATCTCGATCGCCTGCTGTGGATACGGGGTCACGAACTCAGAAGGGCCCGGGGCCCAGGCCCCAGGCCTCAGACTGAAACTGATTCCTGCTGGGCCCTGAGGCCTGGGCCCTGGGCCCATCTGGATCGCGCGTTGAAAGCGCTCAATCTCGTGCTGCAAGCCGGTGGATTCGGGGTGGTCGCGATCGATCTCGCCGATGTGCCGCCGTCGACCCTTCGACAGGTTCCATTCACCACCTGGATGCGCATCCAGCGCGTCGTCGAAGGGAGCGACACCGCGTGTCTGCTGTTGACGTCGGAACCGCTGGCACGCAGTGCTGGTGGTCTCACGATGGTGCTCACGGGTCGTACGACGTGGGCCGGCGGGTCCGCACGCAGCCGGCGTCTCGCGGGGCTCGATGTGCGCGTGCGTGTGAAGTCGCCGCGGCGGCGGGTGGATGGAGAAGCGGGCGTAGGGGCATTCGCGCATGACTTCGTAGGTCTCAGGGCTGAGGCCAAGACAGCCCTGAGGCCCGAGGCCTGAGCCCTGGGGCCTGGTTATGTTCGGGGCATTGTTGGCCGCAGAAGGAACCCTGCCTGGAGCGCTGGCGGATGTCGCGCGCGAGTTCTCGCCGCGCATCGACATCGGCTCGCAACCGGATAGAGATGTTGCGCTCGATCTGAGCGGCGTCGAGCGGCTGTTTGGCGACGCGCGCACGATCGCCGATGAGTTGCGTCGCACGGCGGCTGATCGGGGGATCCGCGTACGCGTGGCGATTGCCGGCACGCGCACGGCCGCGCGTCTGCTCGTGCGTCATCGTGTCGGCCTGACGGTGATCGAGCCTGGGAACGAGGCCGCTGCGCTCGCGGCGCTGCCGATCGCGCTCGTTGCCGATCCGGCGTTCACGATCGAGCCACACGACCTGCTTGCCACGTTCCGCCAATGGGGTGTGCGCACGCTGGGCGAGCTGGCGGCGTTGCCCTCGGACGATCTCGCCGCGCGTCTCGGCGCGGATGGCCTCATGTGGCAGCGTCTCGCGCGCGGCGAGGATCCGCGTCCGCTGGTGCCATCGATGCCGGAGGAGCGCTTCGCGCAATCGCTCGATCTGGAATGGCCGATCGAGGAGCTCGAACCGCTCTCGTTTGTCCTGAGCCGACTGATGGAGCCGCTTTCGGTGCATCTCGAGCGGCGCGATCGTGGTGCCGCCGTACTGCACGTGCGTCTGCACCTCGTGAAGATCGACGACACCACGCCCGAGGTACACGAGCGTTCGCTGCAGTTGCCCGCACCGATGCGCGATGCGCGCACGCTGCGGACGCTGGCGCTGCTCGATCTCGAATCCAATCCGCCGCCCGCGCCGATCGATCGCGTCGAAGTCGCCGTCGATCCCACGCCCGGCCGCATCGTGCAGTTTTCCCTGCTCACGCGTGCGCTGCCCACACCCGAACGGCTCTCGACGCTGTTGGCCCGCCTGCATGCGCTGATGGGAGAGACGCGCTGCGGATCGCCGGCGCTCGTCGATTCGTGGAAGCCGGGCGTGTTCGAGATGAAGTCGTTTGCCCCGGTGGACGCGAACGTCGTGCAGGCCTCAGGGCTCAGGCCTGGACCAGCCCTGGGCCCTGAGGCCTGGTCCCTGAGGCCAGACTCGAAGCCGCCCCGTCTCGCGCTGCGCCGCTTTCGCCACCCCATTCCCGCCCGTGTGCGCGTGAAAGATGCGCAACCTGAATACGTGGCCTTCGATCGGCGAGGGCTGAGTGGTGGAGGTGTCGAGTCGTGCGCCGGGCCCTGGCGGACGACGGGCGACTGGTGGCGCGAAGGCTGGGATCGCGACGAGTGGGATGTCACCGTGAGCGGCGGCACCACATATCGGTTATTCCGCGCGCGCGACACCGATCGATGGTTTGTCGAAGGCGTCGTCGACTGAGGCCTGAGCCCTGGGTCCTGAGGCCTCATGTATGTATATCGAGCTCCATGCGGCCTCCGCCTTCAGCTTTCTTCAGGGCGCCTCGCTTCCCGAAACGATCGTCGACCGCGCCGCGACACTCGGCTATCCCGCGTTCGCGCTGCTCGATGCCGATGGTGTCTATGGCGCTCCGCGGTTCCACAAGGCCGCTCAGAAAGCAGGGCTCAAAGCGATCATCGGGGCTGAACTCACGATTCAGCAGGCCTCAGGGCCCAGGCCTCAGGCCTCAGGGCGGGGCAAGGAATCAGGTCTTGGGCCTGGCCCAGCCCTGGGCCCTGAGGCCCGAGGCCTGGGGCCTGCATGGCGTCTCCCCGTTCTCGTTGCAAGCGCTGAGGGCTATAGGAATCTCTGTCGCCTCGTCACGCAGATGAAGATGCGCGCGTCACTCCCGGGGCCCCCACCGCGCACACCTGCGCGGTGGGGTGGAAAAGGGGAAGGCGCGCTGCGGCTCCACGAGTTCGAGGGGATGACGGCCGGCTTGATCGCGCTCGCGGGGCGGCCGATTCTCGATGTGCGACAGCACGGGCTCGGAGGACTGCTCGATCGGCTGGTCGGGTTGTTCGGCCGGAGCCAGGTCTACGTCGAGCTGCAGCGTCATCTCCTGCGCGACGAGGAATCGGAGAACGCGGCGCTGACGGAACTGGCCCAGGCGTTCCGCGTGCCCGTGATGGCGTCGAACGATGTGCGGTTCGCCACCTCCGGCGACCGTCAGCTTTTCGACGTGCTCACCTGCATCTACCATCACGCCACGCTCGATACCGCGGGACGGCTGCTGGCGCGCAATGCGGAGCGCTATCTCAAGTCGCCTGACGCGATGGCCGCACTCTTCTCGGATCGCCCCGATGCGCTCGCGGGAACCGCGGCACTGGCCGAGCGGCTCGAATACACGATGGCCGATCTCGGGTATCGGTTCCCGTCCTATCCGGTTCCGCCGGGAGAAACACAGGCCTCGTTTCTCCGCCACATCGCCGAGGCTGGGGCGCGCGATCGCTTCCGTCCGTATCTCGACAAGCACCGCGGGCAGATGCAGCGCGAGCTCGATCTGATCGAGAAGCTCGATCTCGCCGGCTACTTCCTGATCGTCTGGGACATCGTCAACTACTGCCGGCAGCAGGACATCCTCGTGCAGGGCCGCGGCTCGGCCGCCAACAGCGCCGTCTGCTACAGCCTCGGCATCACCGCCGTCGATCCGATCAAGATGGAGCTGCTGTTCGAGCGCTTCCTCTCCGAAGAGCGCGGCGAGTGGCCCGACATCGATCTCGATCTGCCGAGCGGCGATCGCCGCGAGCGGGTCATCCAGCACGTGTACGAAAAGTACGGGCGGCTGGGCGCGGCGATGACGGCGAATGTGATCACCTATCGCGGCCGCAGCGCCGCACGCGAGGTCGGCAAGGCGCTGTCGCTCGCGCCCGCCGACATCGATCGACTCGCGAAGGTCATGAACTATTTCGAGTATCGCGATCCCACCGAGACGCTCGGCCGCAATCTCGAAAGCGTCGGGCTGTCGCTCGAGATGCCGCGCATGCGCGCGTTCGCCGAGCTGTGGGCGGCCATTCAGGATCTGCCGCGCCATCTCGGGCAGCACTCCGGCGGCATGGTCATCTGTCAGGGCTCGCTCGATTCGGTCGTGCCGCTCGAACCCGCGAGCATGCCCGATCGTGTCGTCATTCAGTGGGACAAGGACGACTGCGCCGACATGGGCATCGTCAAAGTGGACTTGTTGGGATTGGGAATGATGGCGGTGCTCCAGGACGCCATCACGATGGTGAATACAGAAGGAATCGGGAATCAGGAATCAGGAATCAGTCCTGAGCCAGGCACGAGGACTCAGGGATCAGGTGTCAGGTTTGATCTCGCTCACATGCCTCCTGATGATCCCGATGTTTACGACCTGCTGCAGAAGGCCGAGACCATCGGCGTGTTCCAGGTCGAGTCGCGCGCCCAGATGGCGACGCTGCCGCGGCTCAAGCCGACGAAGTTCTACGACCTCGTCGTCGAAGTCGCGATCATCCGCCCCGGTCCGATCGTCGGCGACATGGTGCACCCCTATCTCAATCGCCGCGCGGGACGCGAGCCGGTGGTGCCGCTGCATCCCTGCCTCGAGCCGGTGCTCGCGCGCACGCTCGGCGTGCCGCTCTTTCAGGAACAACTGCTGCGCATGGCGATGGTCGCGGCCGGCTTCACCGGCGGGCAGGCCGAGGAGCTGCGCCGGGCGATGGGCTTCAAGCGATCCGAGAAACGCATGAAGCAGATCGGGATTGATCTGCGCGAGGGCATGGCACG
>DATFRP010000119.1:0-6762 GCA_035263125.1 Vicinamibacterales bacterium | reverse complement strand
GCCACTCACAGATCGTCGAGTCACTCGAGCGCCGGTTCCGTTCCTGGTTGAGACCGGTACCCAGCGCCGCGGGACTTCACCTCGCGGCCGTCGTCGCCGGCACGCGCACGAACATCGCCCGCGCCGTGCATCGGGCGCGAGACCGCGGCGTCAGCGTCGGTCTGCTGTCGAACTACTGCGTGGAAGAACCGTTTCGGGAGGGTGTCGTCATCGGATATGGCGCGATTCCAACTTCGCGAATCGACGAAGGGCTGAGGCGACTCGCCGCAAGCTTTACCTGATTGGCGAGGGAGATCACGTTCGAGTCGACTGCGATCCGCCCGGCCAGGATCGCTGGACCATCCAGGCCGCTTGAGCATCCACGGGATGATGCGTGCCGTTACCTTTCTGCCTACTCGAGAAGGCGGATGCTATCGCAGTGCAGTCGACATCAAGCAATGCGACTTCAGCATCGAGACGATCCGAATCGCTGGCGGGACTGTCTGCGGCAAGGATCAGCTGAAATCGACCTCGACGTTCTGCTGTCCGGTTCGACGAACGAGCAGCCTTCCTCCCTCTGCAAGCGGCGCCACACGGGCGAGCTCGCGCCTCTGTGTCAGAATCTGTCCGTTCCTCGCGCTCGCGCGCTGTGGCGATGCTGACGACAATCGGGCCTTATCACGTCATCGAGAAGATCGGCACTGGCGAAATGGGCGAGGTGTATCGCGCCCGGGACGCGAGGCTCGAACGCGATATCGCAATCAAAGTCCTGCCCCCCGCACTCGCGTCCGACGCCGAGCGGAAAGAGCGCCTGTTTCGAGAGGCGCGCGCCGCCGCCGCGCTCTCACATCCCCACATCCTTGCGATCTACGACGTCGGCGAGTTCGATGGCCATCCGTATGTCGCGATGGAACTCGTCGACGGGCAGTCGCTGAGCGCGCGGTTGGAGGCTCGCGCCCCGACGTCAGACGAGTTGTTGCGCTATGCACGGCAACTTGCAGAGGCGATGGCCCATGCCCACGCGTACGGCGTGATCCATCGCGACATCAAGACCGCGAACGTCATGATCACGCCCAAGGGCGACGTCAAGGTCGTCGACTTCGGGCTCGCCAAACTGGTCGCGGGTCCCGCAGCTGCCGAGGCGATCACAAGGGCGA
Source organism: Vicinamibacterales bacterium (assembly GCA_035263125.1). Lineage (GTDB taxonomy): Bacteria > Acidobacteriota > Vicinamibacteria > Vicinamibacterales > UBA2999 > Gp6-AA40. The sequence goes on along the minus strand of DATFRP010000119.1, from coordinate 5,626 downwards.
CGATCACCCAACCGGGGGCCATCGTCGGCACGATGGCCTACATGTCCCCCGAGCAGTTTAGGGGTGCGACGGCTGACGCGCGGAGCGACGTTTGGGCGCTCGGCGTCGTGCTCTACGAAATGGCAGTCGGCGCTCCGCCGTTCACGGCGTCCACGGGATTCGCGCTGAGCGCGGCCGTCATACACGACGCGCCGCCGCCGTTGCCCTCGCACGTCGCTCCGGGGTTGCAGACGATCGTGGATCGCTGTCTCGAGAAAGAACCGGCACGCCGGTATCAGCATGCGGGCGAATTGCGCGCGGCATTGGAGATGCTGCCCGCGGTCGGGGCTCCGGCTTCGCCACCGAAACAGCGAAGCACCTCGACGGGTGTCATTGCCGCTCTGGCAGCCGCTGGGATTATCGTCGCCGGAATAGTCACCTGGCGCTTGTCCACGGACCGAGCTCGCCCGCTCGCGGCGATACCGTCTGCACCGATCACTCAACCCACGATCCGACTCGCGGTCGTACCGTTCGAGAACCTGACCGGCGACCCGCAGCAGGACTACTTCAGCGACGGGCTGACAGAAGAAATGATCGCGCAGCTGGGCACACTGGCACCGCAGCGGTTACGCGTGATCGGCCGAACGTCGGTTATGCGCTACAAGGGCACGCGCACGGGGATCGATCAGATCGGTCGCGAGCTCGGCGTGGACTACGTGTTGACGGGGAGCGCACGACGTGATGCGGCGCGCGTGAGAGTAACCGCGCAGCTGGTGCAGGTTCGCGACCAGGCGCAACTGTGGTCGGACACCTACGACCGCGATCTCGCCAGCATTCTGGCCCTGCAGAACGACGTCTCACAACGTGTCGCTCGCGGTCTTGCGCTCCAGCTGCTGTCGACGGAGCGACGGACAGACCCGGTCGATCCCGAGGCGTACGATCTGTACCTTCAGGGCCGCGCGCAACTCAATAGCGGACCGTTGGCGCTCGATCGTGCCCAGCAGATGTTCGAGCGTGCCCTCACGAAGAATCCGAAGGACGCCTTGTCGTACGCAGGCCTGGCGGCGGTGTGGAAGTGGCGGGCCCTCGTGCAGACAGTGCTGGGAAAGGAGGCCAACGCCCATCAGAAGGAGATGGCGTCGAGGGCCGTCGTGCTCGATGACCGATCCGCCGCGTCGCATGCCGCCCTCGCGAGCGCGTATTCCTTTGACTATGACTGGTCTCGCGCCGAAGTCGAGTTCAAGCGCGCGTTCGAACTCAATCCCAATGACGCCGAGGCGCGGGCCAATTACGGCGTGTTGCTGGCGCTCAACCGGCGCATGCAGGAAGCCGACACGCATATCGAGTGGGCCGTCGCACTGGAACCGTTCGACAACAATCTGCGCCTGATGAAAGGCACGGTTCTTCTTGCGGCCGGCAGGCTCGACGATGCGATCCGTCACCTCCGGTCATCCCTCACATCTGCGCCTGGTGTCTATCAATTCCACTGGCTGCTGTGGCGGACCCTGCATGCGAAAGGGAACGACGATGAAGCGCTGGCGGAGCTGATTGCTTTGTTGACGGCGATACGCGGCGATCAGGAGTCAGTGCCCGCGCTGGAGCAAGGTGCCCGCGCGGGAGGATATCGGGAGGGGATGAGGCGATGCGCGGCAGTGCGCGAGAGTCAAGCAAAAGCCCGTCCTCCCCGCGATCCCGCATTCATTGCACTGTTGCATCACGACGCCGGCGATCGCGACCGCGCCTACTTCTGGATGGAACGTGCCTTGGACGATCGCGATCCAAATCTGCAATATCTAGGGATTCTTGCGCCTGACTTGAAAGACGATCCTCGCTTTCGCAGTCTCATGCAGCGAATCGGCCTGCCCTATTGAACGGAGTGAGGCAACGCTCGATGCCAACGAGCAGGCGGCGCTCGAGGCCGACCTGATCGCGCTGCTGCGAACGAACGATCGAGGCGGCGCGGCGGGCGGCCTGGTCGTGCCGGCGAGTAACTTGGAGACGGTCATCATCAGACAACGGACATGCCGTGACACGCAGACTGATGTGCGTCCTCGCCCATCCTGACGACGAATCGCTGGGAACGGGCGGGGCGCTCGCAAAATACGCGGCCGAAGGCATCGAGACCTACGTGCTGACGGCGACACGCGGCGAGAGGGGCCGCTTCGGCGAGAGCAACGAGCGTCCATCGCCTGATGTCGTTGGAGCGACGCGTGAAGCAGAGCTTCGTGCGGCTGCCAAGGAGTTGGGGGTCCGCGACGTCACGATCCTCGGCTATCCGGACGGCGGAGTCGACGCCGTGCCTGCGGCCCTCGCGCAGCAGGCGATCGCCGATCACCTGCAACGGGTACGACCGGACGTCGTGATCACCTTCGGACCCGACGGCGCGTACGGACATCCCGATCACATCGCCATCTCGCAGTTGACTACCGCTGCCGTCATGCGAGCGGCGCAGGGAGATCGTCCGATCTCGAAGCTCTACCACATCGCCTGGAGCGCATCGACGTGGGCCGCCTATCAGGCGGCACTGAAGACACTCACCTCCAAGGTCGACGGCGTCGAGCGGCAGGTGGTCCTCTATCCCGATTGGCTCATCACGACGCGCATCGACACCAGCGATGCGTGGCCGACGGTGTGGCGCGCGGTCCAGTGTCACCGCACGCAGATGAGCATCTACAAGAACCTGGCGACACTGCCACCGGATCTTCATCGGGCGCTGTGGGGAGTGCAGGAGTTCTATCGCGCCTTCAGCCTGGTGAACGGCGGCCACGCGCGGGAAACCGGTTTATTCGAAGGACTGGATCGCTAGGGCCGGCCTTGTCGGTGCGAGATCACTCGCGTTGTAGAGCGGGCGAAACCGTAGGTCACAGGTCAAACGTCAAAGGTCAAACGTAAGGTCAAACGTGCAGCCTTTAACTTTACGTTTGACCTTTGTCGTTTGACCTTTGACCTACTCCTGACCTACTCGTACCGCAACGCGACGGTCGGATCGACGCTCATCGCGCGTCGCGTGGGAATCAGACACGCGACGAAAGCGACGACAGTCAAGGCGATCGTGACGACTGTAAACGTTAGAGGGTCGGTCGGGCTCACCTCGTAAAGCTCGGATGCGAGCACGCGCGTCAAGCCGATCGCGCCACCAAGGCCGATGACCAGACCGATGGCGATCAGGATTATGGCCCGTACGGTAACGAGGCGCAGCACACGCGAGCCGCCGGCGCCGAGCGCCATGCGGATCCCGATCTCGCGCGTCCGCTGCGCGACGGTGTACGCCATCACGCCGTAGATGCCGAGCGAGGCGAGCAGCCCCGCGGCGGCGCCGAAGATCGCGAGCAGCGTGGCGTACAACTCCAGACCGCGCGCCTGCTGACCGAGATACTGTTCCACCGTCCGGATGTTGCCTGCCGGTTTGCTGCGATCGATGTCGGCCACCGCCCTCCGCACCGATGGCGTGAGCGACATCGGTTCACCGTCGGTGCGCATGACGAACGCCATCATCGCGCGGTAGTCCCACGCCGGCCCCTGCCAGCGGTTCTGCTGCTGAAGATGTGGCACATACATCATCGGCGCCAGCTGGCGCTGGAACCGCCCGATCCGGCTGTCCCCCACGACGCCCACGATCACACGTGGCTGCTCGTTGGGCACGAAATCGAGCGTGACACTCTGGCCGATCGGATCCTGGCCCTCGAAGAAACGCTCGGCCATCGTCTTGTTGATGATCATCACGAGCGGCGCGGTCGCCGTGTCGCTGCGAGAGAAGTCCCTGCCTGTCAGGATCGGGATCTTCATCGTCTCGAAGTAGCGCGGCGTGATCGCGAAGTACGCGGCACCCTGGCCCCGCCCTGATTCGGGCCGCGGCCGCCCCTGAATGAAGAACGGCATGCCCATCGCGCCGCCGCTGAGTGGCGCCCGGCTGATCGCGGCCGCCGATCTGACGCCGGGGATGGTCTGGATGCGTTCCCACACGCGATCGAAAGTCAGGCCGGTCACGGGGAAGATCTCCCACAATCCGACGCCGCGGTATTTGTCGACCGGCCGCATCAACTCGTTCTGTGGGAAACGGAATTCGAACGTGAGCAGGTTCGTCGGATCCGCTCCGAGCGGGTTGTTGAGGACCTTCAGCAGGCTGTTCGCCATCAGCGCCGCACCAATCAGCAGCATCAACGCGAGGCCGATTTGCACGGCCACGAGCGCGCTGCGAAATCGCTGCGCGGCGCCGCCGCTCATGCCGTCGCGCCCCGATTCCTTGAGCGTGGTGGCCAGATCCACGTTCGACGTTTGAATCGCAGGCGCAAGCCCGAACAGCACTCCAGTGACGATTGACAGCAGCCCGGTCGCAACCAGCACCCGCAGATCGATCCTCGCATCGGTCAGGCCGATGATGCCTTGCGGCAGCGCCGCGACCAGCGCGCGCAGTCCGGCCCACGCGAACGCGCAGCCCACGACTCCGCCCACGATCGCCAGCAGCACGTTCTCGGTGAGCAACTGCCTGATGACGCGCCATCGTCCCGCGCCCAACGCGCTTCGCACCGCTATCTCCGTCTTGCGCGACGCCGCGCGCGCCAGCAGCAGACCGGCGATGTTCGCGCACGCGATCAGCAGCACGAATCCGACCGTTCCCTGCAAGACGAGCAGCGGGCGCTGCACATCGTCATAGAAGGCCTCGCGCAATCCCTGCAACGCCACCGTCACATTCTTGTTGCGATCCGGGAACTGCGCCGCCAGCCCCTGCGCCAGGGATTTCATCTCGGCCTGCGCCTGCTCGATCGTGACCCCGCCGCGCAGACGTGCCGTGATGGTGAGAAACGACGCCGCACTGGTGAGCTGCTGCGGAGTGAAACCGGCGGGACTCCAGAGGTCGGTGTCGGTGGCCGCGAAGTCGAACCCTTGCGGCATCACACCGATGATGTCGGTCTCGACCCCGTCCAACCGCATCGTCTTGCCGACAATCTGTGGATCGCCAGCGAAGCGACGCTGCCAGAAGTTGTAGCTCAGGACCGCGACCGGTGCCGGACTTCCGTTGCGATCTTCTTCGGGCGTGAAGACGCGTCCGCGAATCGGCCGCACGCCGAGCACGTCCCACATCGACGCGGTGAACTTCCCCCCTTCGATGCGTTCCGCGGGTGCGCCGTCCTCTGCCGTGCCGATGTTCATGGTGAAGCCGAAGTTTGCGCCGAACGCATCGAACGAACGCGCCTGTTCCTTCCACGCCAGATAGTTCGCACCAGTCGAGCCATTGCGCGCTGCGGGTCGATCGACGAGCGAGGTCCACACCGCCACCAGACGCTCCGGCTCGCGATAGGGCAGGTCGGCCAGCAGCGACGAGTTGATCAGGCTGAAGATCGTGGTATTGGCGCCGATGCCCAGGGCCAGGGACAACACCGCCGCGAGGGTGAAGCCGGGCCGCGCCAGCAGCATGCGGGCGCCGAAAAGGAGATCCTGCCGGAATGTCGTCATGGTGACCGTCCAGTCGCGGTATTTGACGGCCGATCAGCCCGAGTGGTTGGAGTGTCCGTCTGTCAATCGCGAGGCGGTAATATCATGCGCTGGTTGCGCACCGGACACACCGTGGGAGCGATACATTCATCGAGGAGAACACCGATGGATCCCATCAGACGAAAACTCGTGAAAGCCGGCGCCGCGGCCACGG
>DATFRP010000118.1:0-16713 GCA_035263125.1 Vicinamibacterales bacterium | reverse complement strand
CGGCGGTCTGGTTTTATCACCGAGACCGTCATTCGTCATCTGGTAACGCGGCTCTGGTAGCCAGTACGCGCAGCAAGAAATACCACCGCGAGCAATGCGAGCGGGCTCAGAAAATACGGCCTTCCAATCGAATCGTCCTCTCGGATACTGCACACGCGAGGAGGCTGGGACTGGTTCCGTGCGGCGCGTGCAATCCTCCGAAATAATCAAGCCATCTCGACCAGCGTCGGGTCGACCCGGCCATGCGACCGTCTGCGCCCTCGTGAGCTCCTCACTCGATCATCCAGGAGCAATGTGCGTTGGATGTGCTTGATACACAGATCCGCCGCCGATAACGTCCGGCCTGAACGTGAGGCCGAGCGCCACGTAGACTGCGATGATGCCGGCGTATTCGGAGATCTCGAACGGTCCGATCGCAGCCACGATCCGGTCGTAGGTCATCGCCGCGCCGTACGCGAGCGTGTTGCCAACAAGCAAAGCCCACCACGCCCAACGCTCACCATGCCGGAAGGGAACAGCGGTGATGGCAAGCGCCAGCAGCCCGAATGCAACGATGTAGGCGCCATACAGACGAAAGAGCAGCGTGACGTAGCCGGCCGTCCTCGGAGATGCGTGCGCGAGCTCTTGCCAGGACCCGGCTGTGAAGCCCTCGTAACCGGCAGGCAGAATCGGAACGCCTCCCGGTCCCGGCAAACGGTCCGGTGCGAGAGCTGCCATCGCGCCCCACGCGAGCAGTCCCGCATCGGCGGCCAGCATCAGAATCCATGCGACGTGACGACGTCCGGTCATGTCGGCAGTCCTCCCGTGAGTTTGAGGATCAACCGCATGCACGTGTGACCGAAGTCGGCGCCAGCCCCGTACATCATCGGGCAGGCACCGGCGATGACGCTGATGTCATGTCGACGGCAGTAGTCGACCGCCTCCGGCGAGACACTCGATCCTTTGCGCATGGATTGGTGCATCCAGACGCGGCGCACGCCGGCACCGCTGCACTGGTGAACGATGCGCTCGGTGGTTTCCGGTCGCGTCACGATCACCACCCCGTCGACCTTGCCCGGAATCGATTGCAGGTCTGGATAGCAGCGATCGCCTTCGAAGTTCTGCATGTGCGGATTCACCGCGAAGACGTCGTGGCCGCTCGTCTTCAATCGGCGATAGATCAGATTCGCGGCGGGGTGGCCGCTGTTGTTCCGCGACACGCCCACCACCGCGATCCGCTTCTGCGCGAGGAAGTCGTCCACCTTCTCGTCGAGTGTGGTCGGAGTCATACGCGCACCTCACGATCCGCCCGAACGATCTGCGCGGGAGCTGGCTCCAACCCCCGATGGAATGTGAACCACGTGAAGCCGACCGGATGTTTCTTCAACAGGTCGAGCAGCGCCTGCGATGGTTCTCCATAGAACGTCATGAAATGGTTGTCAGCGTAGTCCTTGAACAGCTTCGTTCGAGCCTCGAGGATGTGGCTGTTGTGCTCGATCAGCCCTTCCGGGCCGGTGTACGCCTCGCGAACCTCGCACGTGGTGCCATCGTTGCTGAGGAACCAGTCGTAGCGCAGCGTTCGTGTGTCCTCTTCCTTGGTGATCCGGATGCACTCGGCGGCTTGCCTCATGAAACCATCGAGGCAGCCCGGGCGGACGGTCAGATGCGCGCTCACTTCCAGGTAACTGCCCATCGCTTCCTCCATGAAGCGGTCGGCCTGCAACTCTCTTGCTAACTGCGTGAGTGAGATCGCTGTGATCGAAAACGGAGGCGAGTCGAGTGCGTGGTGTCTCGGGCGCGGACTCGTTCGCGCGGTGCGCGAAAAGATCCGCGGTCAGAGTCGGGTCGTCGATCCTGTCGGTTGAGCGTCGCCTTGCGCGGCGACGGCAGCAGAGATCGTCGCTTCCGGAACGACTGACGGCTGATGCGCCTCCCACCATCGCGCGGCGTCCACCTCAGACCAGGTACGTGCGAACGGCACCGCGGCGAGACGCGCGGAGAGCTCCTCCGCGCTCGTGGGGCGCGCCGCAGGATCCTTCGCCAGGCAATCGAGGACAACGCGATCGAGCGATTCGGGGATCGGAACCTCGCTGATGGTGCTGGGCGGCAATGGCGTCTTCTGAACGTGCGCGAGGACCACGGCCAGCGGCGTGGTCTCTTCGAAGACGACGCGGCCGGTGAGCAGCCAGTACGCGACGCAACCGAGCGCGTAGAGGTCGGCGCGGGCATCCACGGTCGACGCCATCGCAACCTCCGGAGGCATGTAGGCGGGCGTCCCCGTCACCGCATCAGAGCGTGTGAGCACTGAGACCGCAGCTGCGTCCGTCGTCATCACTTTCTTGACGATGCCGAAGTCGAGCACTTTGGCGACGTCGTGCTCCATCGCGCGATGGCACAGATAGATGTTGGAGGGCTTGATGTCACGATGCACGAGGCCGTGATGATGGGCCTCCTCGAGCGAGGCGCATACCTGACGCAGCACGTGGACGACACGCTCGGGCGGAAGCGGCCCGAACCGCCGGACGATGGTCTCGAGGTCGATGCCGTCCAGCAACTCCATCACATAGAACAGCGCGCCATCGTCGGTCTCGCCGAAGTCGTAGAGCGCGACGGTGTGCGGCGACTGCAGGCTGGCGGTGACCTGCGCCTCGCGTTCGAATCGTTCGACGGCGACCGACGCCATCGCCGGGTCGCTGGCGAGCGCGTCGCGCCGAATGAGCTTGATCGCCGCCGGTCGCGCAAGCATGCGATGTGATGCGCGCCACACTTCGCCCATGCCACCGCGCCCGAGCAGCACCTCGAGACGATAGCTGCCCATCTCGTGCGCTTGACGCATCTCGACACCGAGCTGATGGACGACGCGGGCGGCGACATAGGCGAGCGTGACGGCGGCCATGTACGGAAACACGAATACCTGCAGGAATGGAAACACCATCAGCGCGGGGGCCCAGCCCTCGCGGACCTGCGCGAGGTAAACGATCGGGACGGCCGACGCCGACGCGATGAGTGCGATGAGCGCCTCGCGCGGCCGCGCCGGGACGAGCACCGTGAAGAAGAGCGTCCATGGCGCAACACCGCTGAGGCCTGTGCGCTCGATGGTCAGGCTGGCGGGATCCACATCGCGAAACGTCCCGAGGTACGCGGCGCATACCAAGGCCACGCTCATGACGACTTCGTAGACCAGCCCGACGCGGATGAGCGTGGGCGATATGCATCGCCCGCTGCGTGCGATCGCCAGCATCGCGGCCGATCCGACGATGATGGTCACCGGCGGCACCCACTGATGCAACGACTTGAACTCTTCGCCCAGCGTGCCCTGCAGGAAGTGGATGAGACCCCACAGGATCAGCGCGAGGATGAGCACGGTGAGGCTGACGATCTCCAGCCGGCGTGCGGCGCGGACGACGAGATGGCTGGCGACTCGCGAGTCGTGCGGTGTTGTCGCCCGCGTCGGCTTCAACGCCGCGAGCACGCGATGCTTCGCAGGAGCGTCGAGTGGAGACGTCACAAGGCTTTCACTATAGGCGGGATTAGGGGCGGCGAGGCTCGGCTATGTATCGATTGCGAGAGCCACCTCGAGCCACCTCGATCCGACGATCACTTGGGTGAGAGGCGAGTTGCACATCGAGCGGGTGGCGGTGGGAGGGGCCTCCCTGTACCGCTCGCCGCGCCCCTTCGACTTCGCTCAGGGCAGGCAGGCGCCTTCTCCGTGATCCGTCCTTTCGTCCCCGTGACAGTTCGACCTAATTTCAGCGCCTCGTCGAGAACGATGAGACCTCGATTCCGGTCTCCGATGGGGAAGTAGGAATGACCAGTCATTCTGCTCTGTTCGATCTTCCCCGTCGGGACGTTTTCCAAAACGAAGGGGCGGTCGCGAGTTGAGGCTCAGCCCTCCCTGATGATGACCAGCGAGGAGTGCGCGCATGCCTGTCACAACGGTTCGATGGGTCTTCCTCATGCCGTTGCTCCTGCTATGGGGGAGTGAGGCCTTGGCCGCCGACGTATACGGACGCGTGTGGGTCGCGGCAGGCAAGAACAATACGCCGCTTGCACACGCTTCGGTCTTTGTCGCGTGCAATGACTCGGAGCAGAGCGGAACCACCGACGGCTCTGGCAACTACCGCATCCCCGCTTCTGGCAATGGGAACTGCTGGATTCGCGTGACGGCGGGTTCTGGAAAGAACTCTAACCGAATACGAGTGCTCGTCTCCAGTTCGGGCACACGCGCCGATCTAGAGCTGACCGAAAGCGGTGATCGATGGTCGGTGACGCTGCGGTGAGACGGGGAATGGAGCTTATGCAATCTGACACCATTCTCGAGCCATCCGAGGTCCCCAAGACCGATGCGGCCCCCAACGACGAGGCATTCCAGATCAGCCCGAATTGGAAAAAGTTCGAAATCCTGAGTAGTCCGATCGGAGCCTTTCTGACGGCCGCAACTGTAGCTCTACTGGGTCTGTTCAGTCAGAACATTGTCCGCAATTGGGAGGAGACGCGCGTCTATACCGAGATCCTCAGCAGTCGTGAGGGTGCAGACAGTGAGTTGCGAACGACGATGTTCAATACCATCCTGTCTGGGTTCCTGAATGCGCCTGCTAACGCTGAGGAACCGCTGACCTCCAGGCTGTTGAAGCTTGAGCTCCTTGCGTTGAACTTTGGTGACTCGCTAAGTCTGAGCTCGCTATTCGTACAACTCGACAAGGAAATCGACCAAGCCCATTTGATACCGCCCGAGCGGGCTACGCTTCGAAGACGGTTACAAAGTGTCGCCAGACGTGTCTCGAGCGCACAGTTGTCCGCGCTCGCGGCTGTCGGCACTGACTTCAGCGCCCAGATCCCGATTCGAGAGGCGCTACGAGGCCGGACGTACCGATGGCCTGACGCGTTCATCGCGGAAGAACGGGCAAGCCTCGAGAAGCTGTCTTCCAACGAAGCAATCGAAGATCGCGAGGTTCGATACGCCCAGCTCGCCGTTAGAGAGCTGAACAACGTCAGGCGCACCTACGCGATGGAATTCTCGAACGCGGACGAGGGGTTGAGCAGCGCCCGTGTCACCTTGCAAGTGACCGCTGGCCCTGGCATCAAGCCCACCACAATCTCTTTTCAGCTCAATTTCTACAACTTCCCGGTTATCGACAACACGCGACTGTCGGGAGACCAGCGAGTGGCGCTGGTGCTCGATGACTTCGACGTCGAGAGTGGCGTGATGCAAGTACAGGGCGTCATCTTTCCGGGGGTCTACGCCAGCTTGCGAGACAAGCCGTTTCTCGACGACGTAATTAGGCGTCTCGAGCTGCTGAACAAACACTAGGGTGGCACGGTTAAGGAGCATTCTCATGTCGACGGCCAGTCGTTTGATAGCAACCGCTGTGCTCTTGATCATTGCGCGACCACTTGAGAGGCAGACGGTTTGGGCCCAGTCCGACGCGCTCACTGGAAAGTGGCAAGGTAAGGCCGTGTTCCGGATGACCGGTGAGCGTGCGGATGGGAACGTGGTGTTCGAGCCACCAGACGGCCGACGAGGTACCTTCCTCAGCCAGCCTCTCATCGACGTGCGGCGTGGCCAACAGACGATCACGTTCACGTGGGGCGAGGGGAACGACGCCGTCCGCTGCGCGCTCCCCTGGGACGGAGAGAAGAAGAGCTTCCGTGGCGAGTGTGTGACTTCGGATGACAAGCCCGCTGCGGCGCTCGAGTTCATCCCCCTATCGCAACCCGCCGAGCAGCCGGATGCGGACGCCAAAGCAGACCCGCCGACAGGACCCGCGAGAGATGTTCTTCCTCGATGACCCAAGTGATCATCGGGCCGTGAAAGCCCGCGTGTTCTCCACGCCTCGCCACAGGACGTACGAGAGCCCCCACAACACCCCGGTGCCCGCCGCCCAGCCCCACGCCTCCGGGCCATCACCGACAGAGAAGTGCGCGATGAGTGCAGACGCGAGGGTGATCGCGAAACCTGCATAGGCCCACTCCTTGAGTCGCGCCGGCACCGGCGCAAGCAGCAGCACCACCCCAAGGAACTTGGCCCACGACAGCTCCACCCGGAAGTAGTCCGGGAAGCCGAGGTGCGTGAACGCCTGCGCCACCTGCGGCAGCGCCAGTTGCGCGTAGGCCGTGAAGCCGATCTGCAGGCAGAAGAGCGCGGTGGCGATCCAGAAACCGGCCACCATTCCTTTGGAGCGGGGCATGCTCAGGTCGCTGGGCGTCAGGGCTGGTCTCGGTGCAGCGATCGTCTGCCCAGTGGCGTGCATGTTCATGACGTGCCTCCTCGAGGGCGCCGCGATGCCGTTTCGATCGCATCCGCTTGATCGGCCCTCGCACGCATGACGGAACGAACGGAAAAAGTGTGACCGATCGTAGAGCGCAGGTTTAAGCCAGCGCGCTACAGGTGCGACAGATCGAGCCGACTGAGACGGTCTGGATCGGCCAGGATGTCCATCTCGACGACCTTGCCGCCCGCGACCGTGAAGCCGATCACGGAGAACAGGCGTCCGTCCGGCAGGCGCGCCACGACGCCGATATTGCCATTCACCAGGACGACTTCACTGATCAAGCCAAACTTCGAGAACGCTTCTGCCTGTGACGCGACCGCCTGAGCCCCACGCACGAAGCGCGACATGCCTTTCACGGCTCCGCCGTCTGCCCGCAGCACGATCTCAGGATCGAGAACGGTGACGAGCGCTTCGAAGTCGCCGTCCCGGACGGCCGCGAGAAACGCGTCGACGACGCGGCGCTGCTGGCGCAGGTCCGCGTCCGAGGTCGGTGCCTGGCCCTGGACGCGTCGGCGCGCGCGGCTCGCGAGCTGGCGCGTGGCGACGACCGAGCGATCGACGATCGGCGCGATCTCCTCGAAGGTCATCCCGAACACATCGTGGAGCACGAACGCGAGTCGTTCCGCCGGCTCCAGCTTCTCGAGGACGACGAGCAGCGCCAGACCCACCGAGTCGGCGAGCACGGCCTCGGCCTCGGGCCCTTCGTCTCTACTGATCGCGCGAGCGATGATCGGATCCGGCACGTGCATGTCGTCCAAGGGATTCTCCCGGCGGGACGCTCGCGTTCGCAGCATGTCCAAACAGACGCGCCCCACGACCGTCGTCAGCCATCCCCGCAGGTTGTCGATGCCGCTGACATCCGTGCGGCTGAATCGGATCCAGGCTTCCTGGACGGCGTCCTCAGCCTCGGCGACCGATCCAAGCATGCGATAGGCGACCGCCCGCAGGTGCGATCGATGCGCTTCGAACTGCTCGGCGAGCCGCTGAGGTAAGAGCATCAGTCACACTCCTTCGTCGCGGTCCGTCATGCTGATGACGGACGAGAGGTCGCTGATGTGACAGATCGTTCGTACAAGGAGAACTGACATGAAAATCAAACTCACCAGTGTCTACGTAACCGACCAGGAGAAGGCCCTGCGCTTCTATACAGAGGTGCTGGGCTTCAAGAAGAAGGCCGATTTCAGCAATGGCCCATATCGCTGGCTGACCGTCGCTTCACCCGAGGAACCGGACGGCACCGAGCTGCAGTTGGCGCTGAACAACAGCCCCGCGGCCAAGACGTATCAGCAGGCGATCTTTCAGCAGAACCAGCCCGCGGCGATGTTCTACACCGACGACGTCAAGGGCGACTACGAGCGGATCAAAGCCCGCGGCGCCGAGTTCACGATGCCGCCCACCGACGTGACAGCCTCGACCATCGCGATGCTGAACGATACCTGCGGCAACCTCATTCAACTCACCCAGCTGGCACGGTATTGAGGGCCGCCCGCCTGAAGGCGGCCCCTACGAGGGCGGGCATCGTGATGCGGTTCAGCGGACGACGAAGCGCTCTTCCTGCAGGAGCGCGCCGTCCGCGGCCCGCAGCTCGACTCTCCAGTCGCCGGCGCGTTCGCGGATGATCCTGTTGCTGCTGAACGTCCGATATCCTCCTCTTGGATTTGGGGCCACACGAAGTCGCATGACCTGATGCACCTGTCCGTTGAAGTACCAACGATGTTGCACAGTCATGCTCTTCGTTGTCATCAGGCGCGTGTAGAAGATGTACGTGCCCGGTGGTAGACCTGTCTCGCCGGAGCCTTGCCGAAGGCGGGAGCTCGCTGGTGTGCACCGCCAATCGGGTGATCCCGTTCGATCGAGCGCGCTGCACAACTGCGCTTTCAGGACCGTCACTGGCGGAGAGGTGACGCTCGTCGCGCGCGAGGCGGGACGTTCAACGCGTGCGGCTTTCGTGTTTGGAGTGGCTTCGACAGCGGCCGTTGGCTTCGTCTCCAATGCGGGAGCTGATGTCGTCGTCGGCGGCGGCGGAGTCGAGGTGGTCGTGGAGACTGTCTCACGCGGTCGCACCATGAACCCGACGGCGACGATGGCGGCGATGCCGATCGCAAGCGGCACGATCGTCCGATGTGCCGACTGGCTGATGATGGGCGCGGTCTCGCGATGAAACACCGGCGCAGTATCGATTTCGGCGTCGGCTGCGGCGTCGGCTTCGACGTCGGTTGCACCGTTGGCCTCGACCGCCTGCACGAGCGCAGGCAGTGTCACCTCTGTATCTGCTGTATCTGCGGGCGGTGCCACCTCAGCATCTGCGGGTAGTGTTACCTCTGCATCCGCGGGCAGTGTCACCTCTGCATCAGCCGCGAGGTCCTCGCCGGTCCGATCGCGATCGTCATCTGAGGGACCTTCCCGCGGCGTCCAGATCGGAATGTTGTGCGCGGCGCAGAAGTCCACGAGGTTCTTGATGCTGTTCGTCACGAACGGATCGCGCGGACCGAGGGAGGCGACTGCAATCGCGTGGGCGCGCCGATGGCATTGCTCGGCTTCGGCGACGTAGTTCGCACGCTCGCACACCAGCGCGAGCACGTTCAACGTCTTCGCGAGCTCCGGGTGAAGCGACCCCAGAGTCGCCTCCTGGATGACGGAAACATCGCGCAACAGGCGTGCGGCGGTAGAAAAGTCGCCTGCGGCAGCGGCCTTCCGGGCTGCCTCAACCATCGAGCCGAGATCGAGTGCACCGTCCATTGAGCTCTGCCAAAGACTTTACGCGTTTTCGCGACGGATGGATGCACAGTCCGAACGGAAGAGCTTCGATTCGCGATAGGAGTCTCAGAGCCTGACACCTGCAGCCGGCAGGCGACGTGAGAACAGCCAGTACGGGATCGTGAGGAGGGTCTTATAGAAACACGCCTTTTGCCCGATGCCGCCGGCGATGAGCTCGGCGAACCGGGCGCTCACGTGCGCGTTCCTCACCATGCGATAGAACCCGAAGATCGGATGCGAGAAGAACAGTCTCGCGCCGGCTTCGGAGTACGTGAGCTCTGGCTGGATTCTGGTCTTGACCAGTTCCGTGTAAGCGCGCTCGTTCGGTCGATCGAAGGTAGCCGCAAACGCTTCGGCCGCCACCAGCGCGCTCTCGAGGGCGAAGTAGATGCCTTCGCCGTAGAACGATTCAGCGAAGCCGGCGGCGTCACCCAGCAGGAGCACATGGTCGCGCTCGAACGCGCGATGCCTGTTCTTCACGGGGATCGAAAATCCCAGGTGTCTGACGTGAAGAGGAGAGTCGAGGATGTCGTACCGGGCCATGAACCTGGCCAGGTCCGCCTTGATCGATTGCGTCCGGTAGATCGAGAAGACGCCGACGTTGAGATGGTCGTGCTTGGGAAAGATCCAGCCGTATCCGTACGGCATGCCGCCGAAGTCGAACAGCACGCGATTGGCGATTCGATCGGCCTTGTCAGGTGTCACCGTGACGAGCGCCTCGACCGCCGGCATATACGTCACCACGTCACGCCCGAAGACGTGCTGACGAACCGCACTGAAGACGCCATCGGCGCCAACCAGATAGCGGGCCCCGAGGATTCCGCGCGAGGTGGTGACGGCGACGGTGCCGCCAGTCTTCCTCACGCTGACAAACGATGTGCTCCCAATGAACCGCGCCCCGGCACTGATGGCTTTCTCGAGCAGGAAACGGTCGAACTCCGATCTGATTACTGCTGCGCCGCCTCGTTCGCCGAGGTCCATCACTGCGGTGTCGCGGTTCTGATAGGTCAGGAAGGCGCCGGTCACACGCCGCCGCACGACCGGGCTGATGTCGAACGGCAGCAGCTCGATGCTCTTGCGGGAGAGGCCGCCGCCGCACACCTTGTCCCGCGGAAACGTCGCCTTGTCGATGATCGTGACGGTGTAACCCGCGCGCGCGAGAAGATACGCGAGGAACGATCCGGCCGGCCCTGCGCCAACGATCAGGACGTCCGAGCTGGCGGACATGAGATGTCGAGCGAAACGATCGGGCCGACGTGCTATTCCAGCCGCACCAGTCCTCGACGGGTCGCGATCTTCACGGCTTCCGTGCGACTCGTGACGCCCAGCTTCTCGAACAAGTGACCGAGGTGCGTCTTCACCGTGCGGTCGCTGATTCCCAGCTCGTTCGCGATCTCCTTGTTCGACTTGCCGTCGGCCATCAGGCGCAGCGAGGCCAGCTCGCGCGGGGTGAGCTGCACGCGCGTCACTTCTTCGGCGAGCTTGGCCGCGGCAGCGGGTGCGAGATACGTCTTGCCGGCCAGCACGTCGCGGATGCACGTGACGAGGTCGTCGGCGGAGATGTCCTTCAGCACATACGCCTTTGCGCCGGCTTTCAACGCGCGCGAGATCTCCTCGTCGGTGTCGTAGGTGGTGAGCACGATCACGCGCGCCCGCGGATCGCGTTCGCGCAAGCGGCGCACGACCTCGACGCCTTCCATCACAGGCATCCGCAGATCGAGCAGCGTGACGTCTGGCTTGTGGCGCTCGTAGGCCTCGAGCGCCTCGACGCCGTTGCCGGCCTCGGCCACCACGAACAGGTCGGTCTCGTGGTTGATGATGTTCGCCACGCCGGTACGGAGCAGAGCGTGGTCGTCCACCAGAAGGACGCTGGAGCGTGTCGTCGCCATAACGTAGCGTGCGTCGGGCTTGCCTGCCCCGCGAAGCGCAGAAGCGCTCAGCGCGGACGCGGGAGTTGCTTCAATTGTAGGCATGGACCTGTGTCGGCAGCTGAGACGGCTCCCACGCGAGCACGACTTCGGTTCCGCTGCGTGGCGCGGTGACGATGGTGAGCGAGGCACCGATGCGATCGGCGCGCTCCTGCATGCTGGTCATCCCGAATCCGCCCGATGAGCGCTCCCGCGGAATACCCCGCCCGTCGTCGACAATCGAGAGCCGCAGGCCGAGTGAGGTGGACAGGGAGGCGCGGACCGTGATGCGGTTGGCGCGCGCGTGACGTACGGCGTTGGTGAGCGCTTCCTGCGCGATGCCGATCACCTCGCGCTCGACACCGTCACCGAACCGCGGCAGTTCGTCGATCTCGACTTCGATCGGGATGTCGGACGTCTTTTGCGCCAGCTCCGCGACGCGCTTGATCGCGCGCGCGATGTCCTCGCCGTCGGTGACGTTGGGGCGCAGCGCACCAACCGATCGCCGCGCTTCCACCATGTGCGTACGGGCGAGCTCGATTGCCACGTTGATGCTGTGCGTGACCGTCGGTGGCAGCGGCGTGCCTTCACGCTGCGCCGCCTGCAGCTGCATCAGGATTGCGCCGAAGCCCTGCGCGAGGTTGTCGTGAATGTCGCGCGCGAGGCGATTGCGCTCCTCGAGAACGGCCTTGCGGCGCTCCTCGGTGCGCTTCTGATCGAACAGCCGGCTCTGATGCAGCGCCAGCGCCGCGTGCCGCGCGATCGCTTCGACGAGCGCGATGCGCCACCACGACCCTTCGGCAGTGTCGGGCACACAGATCGTGATCCATCCGAGATTCTTGCCGCCAACCATCATCGGCGCGACGACAGTGGACGTGTGGCCGCCATGTGCCTCGTTGAACTCGCGCACCGCTTCCGGCACCCGTGGATCGTCTGGACGATACTCGATGGTCGAGACCCAGCCTGGCTTGTAGTCGAACAGATGCTGCGCCTGCGCGGCCGCCTTGCGAGACGCTGAGAATTCAACCAGGTTCTTGGTCGTGACGACGTTGCCGCCGAAGTGGGCCATCCAGAACTCGCAGCACTGCTTCTCTTCGTTGAGCAGCCACACGCCGGCGACGTGGCTCTCGGCCTCTTCGGCGAGCGTCTTGAGGAGGGCGCGGAAGAACCCATCGAGATCGGGCTCGCGCACGAGCAGGTCGAGCGTGTATTTCGTGATCTCGGTCTGAATGTTCGCGAGGCACTCGGCGCGTCGCCGCTCGGTCGCCTCGTTCAGGAGTGCGCTCCGCAGCGACGTCACCTCGCCTACGTCGATTACACGACGCACGCTCTCATCGATCACGGCACCGCATCCGCCGCTCGAAGTCGGCGTCGGGTCCGCGCTTTCATCTGCGAGTCCGTTGACGACGTTTTCATCGCACATGTGCTGCTCCTGAAGCTTGCTCACTTGGGTTCGATATTGACGTTGGGGCTCACGGGTCCTGTCGCCGGGTCTCCCCGCTCGTCCTCGGCGCCAAATGACCAGTCACGGCCGCCAAGAACCGGATCACGGAGTAGGCGCCTGCGCGGCGAGCGGGGATGCCCCTCCCGGCGCCACCCGTTCGACGCTGCAACCAGCCTCATAACCCAAGTGACCTCACGCGCTGTCACGGTCGGGAGTTCAGTCGTGTGTGGAATGGCGGCAAGCCCTAAAGGCGGCGCGATCATCGAAGTCTCTAAAAACGCGCTGAAGGGAGCCCACACGGCGATGCACTCTCAACTAGCTGGGAAGATAAACGTGTGCTATCGGGTTGGATCCGAAAGCGCGTTTTTTCCGCGCCGCCGATCGGGCTTGCCGGCATTCCACACACGACTGAACTCCCTCAATAACGCCCGACACTGAGCTCCTTACGACACCCGACACCAATTATCGACTAGTCGTGTCACGAACGCGAAGTGGACGCATGGACGAGCGGCGCATCGGCCAAAGGTCGTAGATCGGTCTCAGCAACTCGGCGAGTGCAGAAGTGACCCTCAAGCGCTAGTCGCGTGTGCGTCCACTGCCCGATTGTTTGCGTGTGCTCGCGAGCGCGAAACTGCACTCCATGAGCGCTTCAATCAAGGGTATTTCAGATCGCCTCTCACGAGGCACGCGCGTCGCGCTGCTGTTTGCGCCGATCGCGTTCACCGTCATCCTCGCTGCGTGCACGAAGACCGCTGCGCAGCAGGGTCCGCCTCCGCCGCCACAGGTCACCGTCGCCAACGTCATCGAGCGCGATGTGACCGAGTGGGACGAATTCACCGGGCGCCTTCAGGCCGTCGACTCCGTCGAAGTCCGGCCTCGAGTCTCCGGGTACGTATCCGCAGTTCACTTCACCGAAGGCGCGATGGTGCGCAAGGGCGACCTGCTGTTCCAGATCGATCCGCGGCCGTTCCAGGCTGAAGTCGATCGACTGCAGGCCGAGCTGACGCGCGCACGCGCGACGGTCGAGCGCGCCAACAGCGAGCTCGCACGCGCCGAGCGGTTGCACAACGAGAACGCGATCGCGAACGAAGAGCGCGATCGGCGTGCGTCGTTCGCGCAGGAGTCGGCGGCGCAGGTCGCTGCCGTCGAAGCGGCGCTGCGTGCCGCGCAGCTGAATCTCGAGTTCACGCGCGTCACCGCGCCGATCAACGGGCGCGTCAGCCGCGCCATCGTCACCGAAGGCAACCTGGTGTCGAGTGGTCCGGGGCAGGCGACGCTGCTGACGACGGTCGTGTCGCTGGATCCGGTCTACGCGTACTTCGATGCGGACGAGCAGATTTACTTGAAGTACGTCGGTGACGCGGACGCGAAGGCATCTGCTCTCCGGTCGCCGAAGCCGATTCGGATGGCGCTCGCGAACGAAGACGGGTTTCCGCACGAGGGCAAGCTCGACTTCATCGACAACCAGCTCGATGGCGCCACCGGAACGATTCGCGGGCGCGCGGTGTTCCGCAACACCAATGGACAGCTGACGCCCGGGCTCTTCGTGCGACTGCGGCTCGCGGGCTCCGGCACCTATCGCGGTCTGCTGATTCAGGACCGCGCGGTCGGCACCGACTTGAGCAAGAAGTTCGTCTACGTCGTCTCGCCGAAACATGAAATCGAGTACCGGCCGGTGACGCTGGGTCCGATCGTCGATGGTCTGCGCGTGGTGCGCAGCGGACTGAAAGCAGGCGAGCCGGTTGTCGTCAACGGGCTGCAGCGCATTCGTCCCGGTGTACCGGTGACGCCGGTGCCCGACACGGAGGGTCCGGCTAAAGCCGGACACTACGACGGAAGCGGAGACGTCTCCGCGAATGCTCGACGCGAACGGAACGCCACGAATTGAGGTCTATATGAACTTCTCGAAGTTCTTCATCGAGCGACCGATCTTCGCGGCGGTGCTGTCGCTGATGATCGTCGCGGCGGGCGCGATCGCGCTGTTCAAACTGCCGATCAGCGAATACCCGCAGGTGGTGCCGCCGACCGTCGTCGTGCGCGCGGCCTATCCGGGCGCGAACCCGAAGGTCATCGCCGAGACGGTGGCCTCGCCGCTCGAGCAGCAGATCAACGGCATCGAGGACATGCTCTACATGTTCTCGCAGGCGACATCCGACGGACGGATGCAGCTGACGATCACCTTCGCGCTCGGCACGGATCTCGACAACGCGCAGGTGCAGATCCAGAACCGCGTGGCCCAGGCGCTGCCGCGGCTGCCGGCCGAAGTCCAGCGCATCGGCGTCGTCACCGAGAAGTCGACGCCCGACTTCATCATGGTCGTGCACCTCGTCTCGCCCGACGAGCGCTACGACAACCTCTATCTCGCCAACTACGCGTATCTGCGCGTGAAGGACGAGCTCGCGCGCATCCCCGGTGTGGGCAGCGCGCAGGTCTTCGGCTCCGGCGAGTACAGCATGCGGATCTGGCTGGATCCGGATCGCCTGGCCTCGCGACAGCTGACGACGACCGACGTCATTCGCGCGATTCGTGAGCAGAACGTGCAGGTCGCAGCGGGTGTGCTGGGTGCGCCTCCGGCTCCGGTCGATACGCAGTTCCAGCTCTCGGTCAATGCTCGCGGCCGGTTGACCACCGAAGACGAGTTCGCCGACATCGTGGTGCGCGCCACGCCGGATGGACAGATCACACGCGTGCGCGACGTCGGTCGCGTCGAGCTCGGCGCGAACATCTACGCGCTGCGGAGTCTGCTCGACAACAAACCTGCGGTCGCGATTGGCATCTTCCAGCGGCCTGGCACCAACGCACTCGATGCCTCCGACCAGGTGCGCAAGACGATGGAGCGGCTGAAGCAGAACTTCCCGCAGGGCGTCGACTACAGCATCGTCTACGACCCGACGATCTTCGTTCGCAACTCGATCAAAGCGGTGGTCGAGACGCTCTTCGAAGCGATTCTGCTGGTCGTCCTCGTCGTGATGGTGTTCCTGCAGACGTGGCGCGCATCGATCATTCCGCTCGTTGCGGTGCCGGTGTCGCTCGTCGGCACGTTCGCGGTGATGCTTGCCTTCGGCTTCTCGCTGAACACGCTGTCGCTCTTCGGCCTCGTTCTTTCGATCGGCATCGTGGTCGACGATGCGATTGTCGTGGTGGAGAACGTGGAGCGGCACATCGAGAGGGGGCTGTCGCCGATCGATGCGACACGCCGCGCGATGGAAGAAGTGTCGGCTCCGATCATCGCGATCGCGCTGGTGCTCTGTGCGGTGTTCGTGCCGACGGCGTTCGTCAGCGGACTCTCGGGACAGTTCTACCGTCAGTTCGCGCTGACGATCGCGTTCTCGACGATCATCTCGGCGATCAACTCGCTGACGCTGAGCCCGGCGCTGGCCTCGCGGCTCCTCAAGCCGCGTGAGGCGTCGCGCGACATCGTGCAGCGCACCGCCGATCGGCTCTTCGGATGGTTCTTCCGGGGCTTCAACAGGTTCTTCAGCCGCGCGTCCGGTGCCTATACGACTGGCGTGGCGCGGGTATTGCGCGTGTCGTTCGTGGCCCTGGGTCTCTATGCCGGCCTGATTGCGCTCACCGGAATCGGATTCTCGCGAGTGCCGCCTGGATTCGTCCCGACGCAGGACAAGGAGTATCTCGTCGCGTTCGCACAGCTGCCTGACGGCGCGACGCTCGATCGCACCGACGCGGTGATCCGCAAGATGACCGACATCGCGCTGAAGAATCCGGGCGTCCTGAGCTCGGTCGCGTTCCCAGGGCTGTCGATCAACGGCTTCGTCAACTCGCCGAACACGGGCATCGCGTTCGTCGTGCTGAAGCCGTCGGAGGAGCGGCGGCGGCCGGACCTGAGCGCGGGCGCGATCGTGGGCGCGCTCAACCAGCAGTTCTTCATGCAGATCCCCGAGTCGATCGTCGCGATCTTCCCGCCGCCACCGGTGCAGGGGCTCGGGTCGGTCGGTGGGTTCAAGCTGTTCGTCGAAGATCGCGGCAGCGCCGGGTTCGAAGATCTCTATGGGCAGCTGCAGGCAAGCCTCGCGAAAGGGCGCACTGCACCCTCACTCGCGGGACTCTTCTCGAGCTTCCAGGTGAGCGTGCCCCAGATTGACGCGAACGTCGATCGGGAGCGCGTGAAGAGCTACGGTGTGTCGCTCACCGACGTGTTCGAGACGCTGCAGGTGTATCTCGGCTCGCTCTACGTCAACGACTTCAACCGCTTCGGGCGCACCTATCAGGTCAATGCGCAGGCGGAGTCTGGCTTCCGGTTGCAGCCGGAACAGATTCGCCGGCTGCAGACGCGCAACGACCAC
This sequence comes from Vicinamibacterales bacterium, assembly GCA_035263125.1. Classification (GTDB taxonomy): domain Bacteria; phylum Acidobacteriota; class Vicinamibacteria; order Vicinamibacterales; family UBA2999; genus Gp6-AA40. The sequence continues at coordinate 50 of DATFRP010000118.1, read as the reverse complement.
GGTGCGATGGTGCCGCTCGGATCGCTCGTCACCGTCTCACGCAGCTATGG
>DATFRP010000117.1:0-15989 GCA_035263125.1 Vicinamibacterales bacterium | reverse complement strand
CGGATCGAACGGGCTCGTCTCATAGAGAAATGACGCCACGGCACGACTGAGCGCGACGGATCCGAGCAGGCCGATCCCGAGTCCTACCACCCCGAGCGACAGTCCATTGGCGAGCACCATCGCCGAGACCGTCCATGCGCTCGCCCCGAGCGCGGAGCGGATGCCGATCTCCTGGGTCCGCGATGCCACGGAGCGGTGGATGATGCTGTAGGCACCCACGAGAGCGAGCATGAGCGCCACCGCTGCGAGCGCGGCGAGCATCAGCGTCTGGAAACGCCGCAGCGCGACGCTCTGGCTCAGTCGCTCCTCGACCGTGATGACTCCGTAAGGCGGAGCCCCTGGATCCAGTGCTCCCATCGTCGCGCGAATCGCGCCCCTCAGCGCCTCCGGATTGCTGCTCGTGCGCACAGCGATGTCCATCTGCGGGATGACGCCGGCCTGAAACATGTACGGGATCGGCGGCTCGTCCAGCCGCTGTCTCCTCATATCTGCGACGACGCCGACGACCGTCGTCCATGGCATGTTGACGGAGGGGTCGAGGCCGTACTTGAACCGTTTGCCGACGGGAGTCTCACCAGGCCAGAACCGTCGCGCCATCTCCTCGTTGATCACGACAACAGGCGGTGCGTTGGGGACGAGGTCGCGATCGTCGACGAGACGTCCGCGCAGGAGCGGTATCCGCATCGCCTCGAAATAACCGGGGACGACGTTGTCGCCGGTGAGTGGTGGTGCCGCATCAGTTGGCCGCCTCGCCGGCCGGCCCTCGAGCGCGATGCGGAAGTCGGGCTGGCGATGGATGAAGAAGTCACTGATGGCTCCGGCGGCAATCACTCCTGGAAGCGCCCGGATCCGCTGCATCGCTTCGTTGAAGAACGTGGCGATCTTCTGGCGATTGTTGTAGCTCGCGGGCAGATCGACCTGCAGTAACAGTACGTTGGACGAGTCGAATCCACGCGAGGTCGTCTCGACGCGGACAAAGCTGCGAATCAGCAAGCCGGCGCCGGAGAGGAGGACGACGGCCAAGGCGATTTCGGCGACGACGAGGCCCTGGTGCAAACGGCGTCCGCTGCGTCCGCCGAGGAGACGCGGCCCCGCGTCGCGCAGCGCGTTGGCCGTGCCGCCAATCGACAGTTGGAGCGCCGGCAGCAGACCTGCGAGCAGGCCACAGCCCAGGGCTGCCGCCAGCGCGAACAGCAGAACACCTGCATCGAGGTGGATCGTGTCGGCGCGGGGTAGAACCCCGGCGGCCCACGCACGCAGCGCCAGCACGCCCAGCCAGGCGATCAGCGTACCGGCAACGACGCCGAACAGTGACAGGACGAGACTCTCGGCCAATGCCTGTGCGATGAGCCGTGAGCGGCTGGCGCCGAGCGCCGCTCGCACCGAGAACTCGCGGCTGCGGGCGGTAACGCGCGCGAGCATCAGGTTCGCCACGTTGGCGCAGGCGATGAGCAGCACGAATCCCACCGCACCAAAGAGCAGCCACAGCGACCGCTGTGTGGTCGGTCCGACCACGCGATCGACCAGCGCGTCGGTGGTGACGCCGAAGCTCGCGTTCGTCGTGGCGTATTCGCTGCGAAGACGCGCAGCGATCGCGTTCATCTCGGCGCGTGCCGATTCAATCGTCGCACCGGATCTGAGACGGCCCAGGACGATCAGCGCGTCCGCGCTCCGGCTGCGTTCCTCCTGCCAGTTCGATCCGAACCAGAGCGGCCGCCAGAGCTGAACGTCCGCCGTCGGTAGCTCGAATCCGGACGGCATCACGCCGACGACTTCGACGGGCGTCCCATCCACCTGAATCGTCCGCCCGACTGTGCTCGGATCGCCGCCAAACCGCTGGTGCCAAAGTCCGTAGCTGATGACGACCGCCGTCGCCTGATCTTTGAAATCATCGGACACGAATGCGCGTCCGGCGAGGGGCGCCGTGCCCAGCAGTTCGAAGAAGCCCTGCCCGACCAATCCCACGTTGACGCGCACCGATTCGCCGTCGCCGCTCAGCGTGGCACGAGTGAACTCGGGACGCAGATACGCCGCCATCTGCTCGAACTCGCGGCTCTGCGCCTTCCAGTCCCGGAAGTTCAGATACGACGAACCATCGGGCAGATTCTGCTGGAGATTCCAGGTCCACATGACCGCCACACGATCGGCTTCGTGGTACGGCAGATCGCGCAGCACCACCGCATGCAGCACGCTGAAGATCGCCGTGTTCGCGCCAACGCCCAGGGCGAGGGTCAGGACTGCGACCAGCGTAAACCCGGGGCTCTTGACGAACGAACGGACAGCGTAGCGGAGATCGTGCAGGAAGGTGTTCGCCATGACGGGGCTTGGACGAAAGGAGATGCTAAAAGGTTGACAGGCCAAATAGGTAAGCATATGCTTACCGTTAGCAATTACTTACCATTGAGCAGCAGGCTGAGAGCACGAGTTACTGATGCAGGCCGCGTCACATCGAGGGGAGGGGTGGACGGCGCTTGCCGATCCGACGAGGCGGGCGATCTTCGAGTCGCTTGCCGATCGGCCCCAGGCCGTCGGTGAAATCGCCGACAAGCTGCCGGTCAGTCGACCGGCGGTGTCGCAACACCTCAAGGTACTCAAAGACGCAGGACTCGTCGTCGGCCGCCGCGCGGGCAACCGCTGCATTTACGAGGTCGACGTGCATGGCATCGACGCGCTGCGGTCCTACCTCGATCGGTTCTGGAATCGTGCGCTGACAACATACAAGTACGCGGTTGAGCAGATGGAGGATCCCGAATGATGGCGCCAGGTCAGGAAGCGGCTGTGCGCGCACAGGTCATCGTCGAGGCCCCGGTGGCGCGCGCGTTCGCGGTGTTCACAGAGGGGATCGGCACGTGGTTTCCACCCGAGTACAACATTCTTGCCGTGCCGATCGCCGAGCGCGTCTTCGAGCCGCATGTCGGTGGCCGTGTCTACGACCGCGGCGTTGACGGCTCGCAGTGTCAATGGGGACGGGTCCTGGTCTACGAGCCGCCGCAACGCGTCGTGATCAGCTGGGACATCAGCCCGCGCTGGCAGATCGAAACCGATCTCGCGAAGACGAGCGAAGTCGAGGTCCGCTTCATCGCCGAGACCCCCAACCGTACGCGTGTCGAGTTGGAGCACCGTCGGCTCGAGCGACACGGCGAAGGCTGGGAGCACATGCGAGACGCCGTCAGCGGCGAGGGCGGTTGGCCCGGAGCGCTGCTCAAGTTTGCCGAGCGCCTATCGCGACCATAGGTCAGGGGCCGCTGAAACCGGCCCCTACGATCTTCGGGCATTTGTCCGCTCTCGGCACCAAATCGTCCCAGGAGCGAACAACAGGATCGGAAGAGCTCCAGAATTGTTCCGGAATCGGACGGCACACTGATTGACATAGCCCGCGCAACTTCGTTTCGAAGAGGCGCGCGATGCGACCACTGACTCTCCTGGGCGAACTCCTTCAGGACGCACGGTATGGCGCCCGCGTCGTGGCACGGCAGCCGGGCACCGCCCTCATCATCGTCCTCTCGCTCGCGCTCGGCATCGGTGCGAACACGATGGTCTTCAGCCTCGTGAACGCCATCCTGCTTCGTTCGCTCCCGTATCCGGAGCCCGATCGGCTCGTGCGAATGTGGCCCACGCCGCCGAATCGTCCCGATCAGCGGAGTCGCTTCAACGCAACGGTCTGCCTCGACCTCCCATCGAAGGACTCGTTCTTCAGCGCCGCCGGTTGCTACATCGGGGTGTCGGGGAACGTGGCCGATCCCGAGGACGCCCTGACGACCGGACCCGAGTGGCTCGAGGGCGAGATGCTCACCTACCACGCCGTCCAGGCGCTCGGCGTGAAGCCGCTCATGGGACGCTGGTTCACACAGGCCGAGGACAACGGCAATGCGGAGAAGGTCATGCTCATCAGCTATGACCTGTGGCAGCGCCGGTTCAACGGGACGCCGGACATTCTCGGCAAGCGCCTGCGGGTCGCCGACTTCGGCGGCAACGATTCGCCGAGCACGATCCTCGGCGTGATGCCACCGGGCTTCGTCTTCGCCAACGCCAGGTCCGATTATTTCGTGCCGCTCCGCGCTACGGGCGCCGGGCGCCGCAGCCCGGCGCGAAACCGTGACGTCGTTGCGCGGCTGAAGCCCGGAGTCACGGTGGCACAGGCACAGGCCGCGGCCGATCAACTGGCTCGCGAATTCGGTGAAGAGTCGCAACAGAACAAGGGCTGGGGCATTCGCGTCGTTCCGCTCGACGAGTCGATGGTCGGTGGCAACATCCGATCAGCATTCCAGATCCTGCAAGGCACGGCGGTCCTCGTGCTGCTGATCGCGTGCGCCAACGTCGGCGGTCTGCTGCTGGCGCAGGGCATGATGCGGCAGCGTGAGCTGGCCGTGCGCGCCGCGATCGGCTCGGGCCGCGGGCGCATCATCCGGCAGCTTCTGACGGAGAGTCTCGTGCTCGCCGTCGCTGGCGCCGTTGTCTGTCTGGTACTCGTCTGGCTCGGCATGAGCGGCCTGCTGAAATGGCTGCCGCCAGGGCTGCCGCGGCTGAATGAAGTGGCGCTGAGTCCGACGGTCCTGGGCTTCACCGCGCTCGTGTCGCTGCTGACCGCGATCGTCTTCGGCATCCTGCCCGCGCTGCAGGCGTCGCGTCTCGATCTCTCCACAGCGTTCAAAGCCGGAAACCGTTCGGCCACGATCTCGTCCGGCAAGCAGCGGCTGCGCAGCGCGTTCGTCGTGCTGCAGATCTCGATGGCGCTGGTGCTGCTGACCGGCGCCGGGCTTCTGATCAACAGCTTGATCCGACTGACCACCGTCGACACCGGCCTTGATCCCAGGAACCTTACGACGTTTCAGATGTCGTTCACCGGTCGGGACTTCTTCGGTGCCACCGGCAAGGTCACACCGATCGGCTCGCTCGAATTCCAACTGAGCCCGCGCATCAACACCGTGGTCAATCAGATCCGCGATCGGATCGCGTCGTTGCCCGGCGTCGAAAGCGTCACGACGATGCGCTCGAGCATCCCGCTCGGCTTCGCAGGTTTTTACTCGTTCACGATCGCGGGACGTACGCCTCCCTCCGAACGAGACACACCTGGCGCGCTCTGGCAGCCGATCGGCGCCGACTACTTCAAGGTCCTGCAGAGGCCGCTCGTACGCGGGCGCGAGTTCACCGACCTCGACACGCTGTCGACGAGTCCGGTGGCGCTCGTCAACCAGACGATGGCAAAGCGGTACTGGCCGAACGAGGATCCGATCGGGCAGACGATCGCCATTCAGTTCTACAACGATCAGCCACGGCAGATCGTCGGCATCGTTCCCGACATCCGGCCCAGTGTCCGCAACCGTGAGCCGCAGCCTGTGATGTACGTGCCGCACGTTCAGCTGCCGACGATTCAAGCCGGGATCACCGCCTTCGGTCTCGAGAGCGTGACGTTCGTCGTCCGCTCGGCCGCACCGATCGACAACTGGCTGCCTGGTGCCCGTACGGCCGCCAAGGAACTGGACCCGGCGCATGCCGTCAACAACGTGCAGCTCGTGGCGGACTTCGCCGCGCAACAGACACAGGGATTCCGTCAATACGTCATCCTGCTCGGCGTGTTCAGCGGCATCGCGCTGCTCCTTGCAGTGGTCGGCATCTACGGCGTCATGAGTCACTCGGTGACGCAGCGCACGAACGAGATCGGCATTCGCGTCGCGTTCGGCGCGTCGGCGCGCAACGTTCTCGGCAGCGTCCTCGGGCGCGGCCTGATCGTGATCGGCATCGGCTTGGCGATCGGTCTCGCGGCGTCTCTGTCGCTGACGCAGGTCATCAGGAGTTCGCTATACGGTGTCACGTCGACTGACCCGGTCACCTATGCCGTCGTCCTCCTGACACTCTTCATCGTCGCGTGTCTGGCGTGTTATGTGCCCGCCCGGCGCGCACTCAGAGTGGACCCGCTCGAGGCCATGCGACAGGAGTAGCTGAGTAAAGCTCGTCGGAGCGGGCGCTCGTCTCACATCTCGAATCCGTTACACTTGTGACGTGGCGCTCAGGCGATACCTCAGCGCGGCGATCATCGCCGTCTGCATCGTCGTGCCGCTCGTCGAAGCGTTCGACACCTGGGACCAGACGCTGCGGGACGACAACGACACTGAAGCCACTGTCGTCATCGCGGCGGTGTGCGTCGGTTTCGCGCTCACCGTGGCCGCATCTGCGGTCACCAGATGGCTTCGTCCGCTCTCGGCGGTCGCTCCCGTTCAGGGAGGAGGAATACTCCGTCCGGTGTCGACCGCAGGTCATCTGATCTCGCTTGTCTCGAACGATAGTTCCCCGCCCCTGGCGTTGCGTATCTGAACCCCTTCTCAACTGCCGCAAGCCGGCAGAGCGTTGTCGTGTGCGTCGGCACCTTCAGTTTCTTCGTTGATTCCGGTGAGAAGGGGACGAACCCATGATCAATCTTCGATATCAGTGGTGGCTGGTCTGCGCGGTGATCCTGGTCGGCGCCGATTCGGTCCTGGCACAGTCAATCACCTTTGGTGGTCAGCAGCCACTCGTGCCGGCGGTGACAGCGATGCTCGACGCGGAGCAGGTCGTCACACAGCCGGCCGGGCCGCCGCCGACGCCGCGACACACTGGAATCAAGGCACTGGTGAAAGATCTCGGCAACGACATCACGCATCTTCCGTCGAAGGAGAACCTGCTCTGGGTTGGGATCGGAGGCGGACTCGCGCTCGCCGCGCATCCGTTCGACGACGACGTGAATCAATCGCTCACCAACAGCGACTTTGCCAAGAGTTTCTTCAGGCCCGGTGAAGTCATCGGTGAGCTTCCGACGCTACTGACGCTCGCCGTGACCACCTATGCCGTCGGTCGCATCGGCGACAAGCCCAAGGTCTCTCACCTCGGCATGGATCTGATCCAGGCGCTCGCGATCAGCGAAATGATGGTGCAGACGCTCAAGTACACAACACGGCGAGAGCGCCCTGATGGCAGCGGCAAGAATTCGTTCCCGTCCGGACATGCCGCCGATACGTTCGCGTTCGCGACCGCGCTCGAACGTCATCTCGGATGGCGAGGCGCCGTGCCCGCGTACATCTTCTCCTCGTACGTGGCGATCTCGCGACTGCCGGCGAATCGCCATTGGTTGAGTGACGCGGTGTTCGGCTCGGCGGTCGGGATCATCGCGGGGCGAACGGTGACCAGGCACGGGCGGGAGTTTCCGGTGACGGTGGCGGCAGTGCCGGGCGGAGCTGAGATCGTCTACGTTCGAAACTGGCAGAGTCCGCTAAAGTAGTCGTCATGCGCCTGACGTGCGCACTCCTGTGCCTGGCCGGCGGAATCATCGCATTGGCATCGCCCAACGGACAGTCGGCGACCGGTTCAACGGCGGCCCGCCCGATAGCGTTCGATGTCGCGTCGGTCAAACGAAACACGTCCAACGCTCCTGCGACCGCGCGTTTTCCTCTCGGTCCCGGTGATGCATTCGTCGCGGGCGGTCTCTTTTCCGCCACGAATCAGCCACTCATCGCCTACCTCCGGTTCGCGTTCACGCTTGGCCAGGGCGATCTGCTCGGCCTGCCGCGATGGTTCTACGACGAGCGTTTCGACATCGAGGCCCGCGCACCAGGAAATCCGACGAAGGACCAGATGCGGCTGATGATGCAGTCGCTGCTCGCGGAGCGGTTCACACTGAAAACGCACAGAGAGACACAGACACAGCCGATCCTCGTGCTGAACGTCGTGAAAGCAGGAAAGACAGGTTCCCTGCTTCGACGTCACGAGGTTTCGGAGTCGTGCGACGAGCCGCCACCGTGGCTCCCGCCCATTCGCTGCGGCGCCATCGGGCCGACTGTGGCGAGCGCTCCAGGGTTGGCACGTCTCGTCGGCCGTCAGGTGACAATGGCACGAGTGGCGGAATTCCTGATGAACCCCGTGACCGGAATCGACCGGCCCGTCGTCGATCGCACCGGACTCGCCGGCGACTTCGACTTCTCGGTCGAATGGTCACCGGCTCCCGAGTCGGCGACACCACGCGCCACGCAGGTCGAGGACACGAGTTCGACGTTCCTCCAGGCGCTGCGCGAGCAACTCGGACTCAAGCTCGATCGCGCCACCGGACCTGTGAGCGTGATCGTCGTCGATCACGTCGAACGTCCCACGGCGGATTGAGCATCGAGACCCGATGTTGGGGTGACAGGCGCAGCGGGCAGGTTAGCAGAGCGCAGCTGGACATACGTATGTCTATCGTTGTACGCTCGGGTGTATGCGGACCACTGTCCGACTCGATGAAGGCTTGTTGCGTGAGGCACAAGCTGAAGCCAGGCGTCAGGGAACGACGGTGACGGCATTCATCGAACGTGGCTTGCGACTGGTGCTCGCGGGCACACGTCGCCGGCGCATACGGGACCGCGTCCGGCTTCCTGTCTCTCGATCGACCGGAGGGACTCATCCAGGCATCGATCTCGACGACTCCAGCGCCACCTTGGATCGACTCGACGGTCGAGCGTGATCCTGCCAGACGTCAACGTGCTGATCTACGCCTTCCGGCGCGATTCCGCTCGGCATGACGAGTACCATCGCTGGCTCGAAGACATGATCAACGGTGATGCCGCGTACGGCATCGCCCCGCAGGTGCTCTCCTCGCTCATTCGGATCAGCTCCCACCGGGGCATCTATCGGCATCCCAGTCCGGTCGCCGAATCGCTGGCGTTCTGTGAAGCCCTGCTCCAACCCGAACATTGCACGGTGATTCAGGCGGGGGCCAGACACTGGAACATCTTCGTCGACCTGTGTCGTCGATCGCGTGCGACTGGCAATCTCGTGCAGGACGCCTGGTTTGCTGCGCTGGCGATCGAATCAGGCTGCGAGTGGATCACCACGGACAGGGACTACGCGCGCTTTGCAGGTCTGCGGTGGCGGGAGCCGTTCTGAGACATCCATGAAGAGTTCCTGAATTCTTCGTCAGACTGCAACCAGCACGCGGCACGCGTCTCCGCCTGGCGGCGACCTGACGTGTGGTTCAGATAGTCTTCAGAATCGATTCGCGGGAATCTGGCTAGTCCCCTGGAAGCGTGATGACTTGCCTAACTCCCGGAGCGCGGCGCCCGGCCGGCAAGGCGCGAAGAGCGAGCTTATTGGGCATAAGTGAGCGATGAGCAACGCGGCCGGCCGGGATGCCCCGCCTGGGAGTTAGGTGAGTCATCACGCTTCCAGGGGACTAGACTGAGCCCTCGTGAACGGCTTCCTCGATCGACCGCAGTCGGTGCTCGCGCGACGCGCACTCTTCCAGGTGCATCTGTGGGTCGGCGTTCTCGCGGGCATCTACATCTTCATCGTCTGTGTGACCGGCGCGGCACTCGTGTTCCGGATCGACATGCAGCGCGCGTTTCATCCTGATCTATTCACGCCGAGTGGATCGGGCCCGCAGGCCGAGCCAGTGGACATCATGGAGAGCGTCACCCGCGCGTACCCGAACGAACGGCTCTCGGGCATCGATGCGCCGACGACCGAGCGTCCCACGTATCTGGCGTATTCGAGCAGCGGCGACACATTCCGCACACTGCTGCTCGATCCGGTGACCGCTCGCCTGCTGGGAGAACTTCCCGACACATCGATCGTGCGTACCTTCCAGGATCTGCACTTCGATCTGCTCGGCGGCAGAACGGGGCGCATCATCAACGGCATCGGCGCGTGCCTCCTCGCTGCGATGTGCGTCACCGGGCTCGTGATCTGGTGGCCGGGCCGCGCCAGCTGGCGGCGAAGCCTGACGATCGACTTTCGGCGCCAGTGGAAGCGCGTGAACTGGGATCTCCACAGCGCGGTCGGCTTCTGGACGATGGCGTTCGTGTTGATGTGGGCGGTGACCGGCGTGTACTTTGCGTTTCCGTCAACGTTTCGATCGGTCGTGAACCGGCTCTCGCCGATCACCGTCACACGCGCACCGCAATCGAGCCCGCGCTCGGGTCGATCGACGCCGCCAACCTGGCGCGCGCTCGTCGACGAAGCGCGCAGTCACGCGCCCGGGCAATACGTCGCACGAGTAGTCGTGCCGTCGAGCGATGCCGCGGCGTTTCTCGTGATGTTCTCAGCCGCCCGGCCGACGCCTGCCGGCGCCGATCTGACGCCCGTCTATCTCGATCAGCATACCGGCGCCCTGCTGCCGCAAGCGCCGGCCACCGGCCGCACGATCGGAGACGTGATCGTGGCGTGGGTGGCTCCGCTGCATGTGGGCAACTTCGGCGGAATCGGCGTTCGCTTGGCGTGGCTGGTCCTCGGACTCGCGCCGCCGCTCCTGTTCGCGACCGGCTTCCTCATGTGGTGGACCCGCGTGGTGCGCACGCGCTGGCTGCGTGTCGGCCAGCCGGCCACGGAGGCGATTCGATCCTGATCCGCGGCACGACGACTGGCCACTGAGGACTCGGAGAAATCAGCCACGGAGATCACAGAGATCACGAAGAAGTTGGGCCACGGAGATCACGAAGATCACGAAGAACTGGGCCACGGAGATCACGAAGATCACGGAGCCGTGACCCATTTTGTGATCTTGTGTGTCCTTTGTGGCCAGAATTCCTGCGTGCCCTTCGTGATCTCCGTGGCCAAGCCCTCCGTGCTCTCCGTGATCTCCGTGGCAAGCTCTCTGTGCTCTCCGTGATCTCCGTGGCAGAGCACATCACGCCTCGGTTCGTGGCTAGTTCTCTTCGCTCAGACGTTCCTCGGAGGCGACGTAGCTTTTCCGCGTCCGCGCCGTCTGTCCGGCCTGCTTCATCTTCACCGCGAGCTTGTGTTCCTTATTGTCGAAGGACGTTGGTGTAAACCCCAGGGTGTAGAGGCTGTGCAGCTCCGCGGCGACGCGCGTGAACGTGGGCGCGAGCTCGGTCGTCTTCGTCAGCTCGAAGTATCCGCCGCCGGTTTCGTCGGCGAGTTTGCGCAGGCCGCGGTCGGGACGCGTGCGCTGAAAACGACCGGGGCCAATCGCGATCTCCGACTCCAAGCCGATCGCGTACACGATCGTTTCGGTCTGACGCGCGCGCGCCAGCACGTCTCCCATGTTCCGCTTGCTCGCCGTATCGTCGCCGTCGGTGAAGACGACGACGATCTTTCGACTTTCGGCGCCGCGCAGGGCATCGATGCTCGCGTCGATGGCATCGTACAGTCGCGTCGGGTTGCCGAACTGCAGATCCTTGAGCGCAGCGATCAGGCGATCGCGATCGCTCGTGAACGTCCCGCTGAACTGAATCTTGTCGCTGAACGCACCGACCTGCCCCTTGTCGTGCGGCAGCATGCGCAGCAGGAACTGCTCCGCGGCGTCTCTGAGGAGATCGAGGTTGGGCGTCATGCTGGCGCTGAAATCGAGCATCACGACAACAGTGAAGGGCTGCGTCTCGTTCTGAAAGAACGAGATCGGCTGCGGCTTCCCGTTATCGAGAATCGTGAACTCGCCCTGCTCGAGATCCGGCACGAGCCGACCTTGCGCATCGGTGACGGTGGTGAGCACCGGCACGATGCTCGTGCCCGATTTGAACGTTGCCTGCTGACCGGAGAGGATTGCGATCGAGGAGACGATCGCTATCGACATGACGAACGCGACTGGAGTGGGGCGAGGGCGCATGTATCGAGCTTAGCAACCCCTCGCATGCCAAGCAAACCGATCATGGTTTTCCTGGACCTCGCGATCAAGGCACGCGGGTGACAAGCGGTGACGCCCATGTGACATCAGCCTGAAGAAGATTTCATCAAGTCTTAAGATGCCGTGAAGCACGGACCGCAGTACGCTCCTATCTTCGCGACGCGGTCGCCAGGTTTTCTCGCATCGCGCACGGCGCCACGTCGCCCGGGTGGGCTCTGCAGTTGCTTCCGCCTCCCATTTGGGAGCGGCTGCAGGCCCGCCCTCCATCCTAGGAAGCAGGAATCAGGAATCAGGCAGGAATCAGGTTCCAGGATTCAGCACTGTCTACTGCCCCGTTAATCGGCTCAATCAACTACAATCCGCGCGATGGACGCCGCACGGCGCGTTGCTCTTGCCTCAGCAGTCGCGTTCGCGATGTCGGTCTCTCTCGTGGCGCAATGGCCCGCGTTCCCGACTCCAAACGTTCCTCGCACGGCGGATGGAAAGCCTGATCTGAGCGCGAAGACGCCGCGCACGGCTGAGGGCAAGCCGGACTTCAGCGGCATCTGGGAGAACCCCGGATGGCGCAACCTTGGAACCGGGGTGAGCGGTACAGGCGGCGCACCCGGCACGCCGGCCGTACTGCCCCGCGGACCCGGGCTCTTCTTCGACATCGCATCGGGCGTACCCGGCGGGTTGCCGCTCACAGCGTATGGCGCCGGACTGAAGAAGACCCGCATGACGAACAACAGCAAGGACAATCCCGACGCGCATTGTCTTCCGCTCGGCAACCTCCAGCTCCACACGCATCCGATGCCGCGGAAGATCGTGCAGACGCCATCGCTGATGCTGCTGCTCTACGAAGGCAACGCCGGGATCCGTCAGATTCTGATCGACGGCCGGCCGCCGCCGCCGCGCGACGTGCAGCCCTGGTGGTACGGGTACACCAGGGCAACCTGGGACGGCGATGCCCTCGTCGCCACCACGAACGGCTTTCGCGATGACGGCTGGATCGACGTCAACGGCAGTCCACTCACCGATGCCGCGACCGTGACGGAACGATTCACGCGTCCCGACTTCGGCCACCTCGTGATCGCGATCACCGTCGACGATCCGAAGGCGTACACGCGACCGTGGAGCGTGACGGTCAATCAGGACATCATGCTCGACACAGACCTCATCGAGTTCGTCTGCAACGAGAATGAGAAGTCATCCGTGCACTTCCGATAGCGGCCACGAAGAACACGGAGAACAGAGACCAAGGCCACGGAGAACACGAAGATCACCGAATGAAAGTGGCCACGGAGATCACGGAGTTTTGGCCACAAAGATCACAAAGGTGAGACACCGACGAACACGGAGATCTTCTCTTCTGACTTCGTGATCTCCGCCACTCTGCGTGATCTTCGTGACCTCCGTGGCCGAACTTCTCCGTGATCTTCGTGACCTCCGTGGCCCAACCTCTCCGTGATCTTCGTGATCTCCGTGGCCAAGATCTTCGTGATCTCCGTGGCCAAGAGTCGTGGCTGAATGGGACTCGTCCCACGGCCAGCGGCTGGTCCGGCAATCCACTACAATTGGCTGTCTTTCATCCTAGTGTCCCGGCCGCGTGATTCGCGGCATGAGTCCCGGAGCGCGGCGCCCGGATGGCAAGGCGCGAAGAGCGAGCTTATTGGGCATAAGTGAGCGATGAGCAACGCAGCCAGCCGGGATGCCCCGCCTGGGAGTTATGCTGCGAATTACGCGGCCGGGACACTAGGTCCTGTGCACGTGCTCGAGGAGAACCGACCGTGAAATCCAAGAAGCTCGCCGTGAACCGCCGTGGGTTTCTGAAGGGTGCCGCCAGTGCCGCTGCCGGCGCGGCCGCGATTGCCACTGTTCCGTCGGCCGACGTGACGGCCTCGCCACAGAGTAGTGCGCCAGCGGCGACGCCACCTGCCGGTGCGGCCGCACAGGCGCCCGCCCCATCGCCGGCACAGCTCGAGCGCGATGCCGGCGCGGTCCGTCCGCCCACGGGCGGCAACGCGCGCGCCGCCGTGCGGCCAGGGTCCGATCTGATGGTGCAGGTCCTCAGGGATCTCGGCATCGAGTACGTCGCGGCCAATCCCGGGTCGAGCTTCGAAGGCCTGCAGGAATCGGTGATCAACTACGGCAACCCGCCCAACGTGAAGCCCGAATTCATCACAGCCCTTCACGAGGAATCGGCCGTCACGATGGCGCACGGGTACGGGAAGGCGACCGGCAAGCCGATGTGCGCGCTGCTGCACGGCACCATCGGGATCCAGCACGCCGCGATGTCGATCTACCAGGCGTACTACGACAAGACGCCGGCGCTGCTCATCGCCGGCCGCGATCTCGGCTTCATCGCCGCGCACAGCGCGAACGACATGGCCGGCATGGTTCGCAGCTACACCAAGTGGGACGCCACGCCAAAGACGCTCGAACAATCGCTGGTCGCGATCCAGCGCGCGTACAACGAAGCGATCACGCCCCCCTGTGGTCCGACGATGGTGGTGATCGACATCGACCTGCAGAAGGAGGAAGCCGGAACGCTGAAAGTGCCGGCGTATCTGGCGCCGAAGATTGCGGGAATCGATCCGGGTCAGGCGCGCGAGATTGCAAAGGGACTGCTCGACGCACAGAACCCGCGCATCAACGTCGGCCGGCTGCGCACGCCCGAGGGCGTGAAGCTCTCAGTCCAACTCGCGGAGCTCGTGGGCGCATCGACCGGCACCGCCGCGACCCAAGGGCCCATGAGTTTCCCGCAGCGTCATCCGCTGTGCGGCCCCGGCGCGAACACATCGTACGACTACACGCTGGGTCTCGAGCAGGCGGGCGGCACCGCCTCGCTCGTCGGCCCGTCCCTCGCGACGCTGCTCAGCCGCGATCCGACGAACATCGGATTCGGCGGCATCGCTCCGGGCGTCTCGCGTGCGGGAGGCGGCCGTGGTGGACGCGGCGGCGCTCCAGCCGGGCGCACGATCGACATCGATGCGGAAGCCAGTCTGCCGGCGATCATCGACGAAGTGAAACGTCAGATGAGCCCCGACAGACAGCGCGTCATCCAGGAGAGGTCGACGAAGCACGCGGCGGCCAATCAGGCCGAGCGCGTCGACGCGCTGAAGCGCGCGCTCGAACAGCGCCGCGCCGGATGGGACGCCAGCCCGATCAGCACCGCACGCCTCTACGCCGAGCTCTGGCCGCTCATCGTCGACGAAGACTGGATCCTGGCGTCACCGAGCAATTTCTCTGGCGGGCACAACGGACAGTTGTGGGACCACAACAAGCCATACAGCTATCTTGGCGGACAGGGCGCGGGCGGCATGGGATACGGTGCGCCCGCAAGCGTGGGAGCGGCGCTCGCCGCGAAGAGCCGCAAACAGCTCGTGATCAACGTGCAGACCGACGGCGATCTGAACTACGCGCCCGGCGTTTTGTGGACGGCCCAGCATCATCAACTGCCGATGCTCACCGTCATGCACAACAACCGCGCGTGGCACCAGGAGCTGATGTTCGTCGAGTACATGTGCGGCGTGCGCGGCCGCGGCACCGATCGCGGCCACATCGGCACGACGCTGCGCGATCCATTCATCGACTACCGCATGATGGCGGCCGCCTACGGTATGGCCGGCGAGGGCCCGATCACCGATCCGCTCAAGCTCGGTCCGGCGCTCAAGCGTGGCCTCGCGTCGGTGAAGAAGGGATCGCCGTACATGATCGACGTGATCACGCAGCCCCGATAGGGGCGAGGGCCGGTGGGGTTTGATGGGAGCGCAGAGACGACGATCAACGCACGGATCGCGGAGAAGCAGAGAGGAACAGAAAGACATAATGCCTAATGATCTCTGCGTCTCTGCGTTCCCTGCGCTGATCGTCGTCTCTGCGCTCTCAGCTCCTTCCGCGGGGTAATTGAGCAGGTGGGGTTGTCAAGATGAAATCGATTGCGATGTTGGCGGGCGTCGGCGCCATGGCGGCGTTGCTGCAGATAAGTGCGAGCGCCCAGGCTCCTGCGGCACGGGGTGGTGGCCGCGGACGTGGCGCAGCGGCGAGCGGACCCACGGTGACCACGCTGACCAGTCCCGTGACTGGCAATGCCGTCGCGGGCAAGAAGCTGTATTACGAGCACGCCTGCTATTCGTGCCACGGCTATAACGGCGAGACCGGCGCGCGCGCGTTCGTGCCCAACTGGCCGGCCAACCTCGCGACCGAACGCAGCTTCATCGCGTTTCTGCGAGGCCGGGCGAACGTCGCGCCGGTTCAGCCGTCGACGTCGATGCCCAACTACCCCGTCGAGTCATTGAGCGACACGCAAGCAAAGGACGTCTACGCCTACATCAGAAGCTTCAAGAGCGCGCAGCCGCCGGTCGAGAAGATCCCGGCGATGACGCAGATATTGGCGGCGGCGCAGAAGCCCTACAAGCCGTGA
>DATFRP010000116.1:0-11460 GCA_035263125.1 Vicinamibacterales bacterium | reverse complement strand
AACGCAATCGCGCACACTCGTCGCATGACGAACTCCCGCAGGCTCGTTCACCCGCATTTGTGTTACCTGTGATGGCTAACTCTTGCCCGGGACCTCAGGGCTCGGTCCATGTTCCGCAAATTGCGTGAAGATACTCTCTCGCACGTTGAGCGGCACGAGCGCCTTGTCGCCAGCCTGCACGACCCGATTGCGAGGGGGCGGTGACGAGGGACAGAACAACAGACGATCGTTGTTTCGCTCACCGATGATGTAGCAGCGCTCGTTATTCCAGCTCACCGCGTCGAACGACTTGTTGAAGTACAGCAGCCGATGCGGAAAATGCAGCAGTGCCATCGACACGCACGTCACGAGGATGCCACCGGCCACCATTCCCCAGTGAACTGATTGACCTTTTCGCACCAGTTTCCACACGGGGTACCAGACGGCAACGGCAATCATGACGACGGCGGAAAACACGCCGCGATAGTAGTTGTGGTACGTCACGTAGCGTGGGGACAGCAACGCGAGGTCGTCGGCTGATGCGGTTGAAATCCTCGATACGAGCGCGAGAATCAGCGGCGTAAAGTACCACCACGCAGCCGCGAGCGCAGCCGCCGAGATCAACAGGCTGTAGGACGCAAGCACCGGCGCTTCATCCATCCGCAGACGATGCCCGAGCGTAGCGAATCGGTTGGCGGCGAACGCATCGAGCGCGCTGGCCCGCTTCGAAATCGCCACGGCGAGTCGGCGCAACACGGCGAGCGCACTGACAGTAAGCAATGCCATCACCAGGATCAAGAACGGCGGGAAGCTGGTTCGACGTCCCCACACGAGATAGTCCCAGACGCCTTCGCTGGCGAAGCCGGATCGATCCAGTGCGACGTTGAAGATCTCTGATGTGATTGCGCCAAGCGCGATCATTCCGACAACGAGAACCGCCAGGACGACCGTCCACTTCGAAACGCGCAGCAGCGTCGGGTGCGGTCCGATCCTGAGGGCGCTCAAGGCCGAGAGCAGTTCGCTCGGGTTTGCGTAACGGTCCTGCGGATCGAGGGCGATCGCGCGCTCGACGACCTGCATGAACGTAACCGGCAGATCGGGCCTGCGCTCGCTCAGCCATCGGTGCTGCCGCTTGGCGTGCGCCTCTCGAAGCTGATCGATCGTTCGAGCGTCGACCGGATAGGCGCCGGTGACCAGGTGGTAAAGCAGTACCCCGAGACTGTAGACATCGCTCGTCGGAGAGGCCGGCTCGTTTTCGAGCACCTCGGGAGCCATGTACAGCGGCGTGCCGGCGCGGTCGCCGAACGCGCCAGGACGGTCCGCCGCCCGGCCGGTGCCGAAATCCATCAGCACGATCTTGCCGCCCTCATCGCGCATGACGTTCTTGGCTTTGACGTCACGATGGATGTATCCCGCGCGATGCACGGCGGCGAGCGCCCGGCACAAGTCCTCGCCGATGCCGATCGCTTCGCGCGCGCTCAGCGTGCCCTGACGGCGCACGATCTCGTCGAGCGTCTGCCCCTTGACGAACTCCATGCAGAGGGCGACTCGATCCTCGTGGGCTTCGACACCGATGACGCGAACGACGTTGTCGTGACGGATCCTGGCGAGCGCGCGCCCTTCCTTGAGCAGCGTGTCTTTCAGGCGCATGTCGCCGAACCGGTGATGAAGGATCTTGATGGCCACGTCGCGCTCGAGATCGGCGTCCCATGCGCGATACACCGCCCCGTAGCTTCCTGCGCCGACCCGGTCGGCGAGTTTGTACTTCCCCCACGCCTCCGGGATGTGCACACGGGTATCGACAACCGTGGCCGGGCCGGTGGGCATCTCAGTAACCAGATTGGCCGCATCGGCTCGATGAAGACTCGCGACGTCATTGATGATGCGCAAGCATTTCGCAAGCCGGCCGTCCGGCGCCTGGGCGGCGCCGCTGAGCACTGCCCAATCGACGGTGAGTCCATCCGCGATGTTCTCGATCGCCCGGTCCAGTACGGCTTCAGACATGACCCATCTCGACCGCCAGATGTCTCAACGCGCGCGTGACGGCCCGGCGCGCGGCGCCGGCCGACGCCCGTGCGCTCCAGTAGCGATATCCGAGCACTGCCGCAAGATCGCCGTAGCTGCTCAAGAGCTCCAGCCGCCCGATCACCGCGTGTCGATCGACGCGCGTCAACTGGCGAAGAGCGGCGTTGTATCGCGCGGCCCGCTCTTCACCGACCACGACTTCGACGGTCGCCTCTTCGTCGGGCGTGCTGTGCGGCACCGGCCCGGTGTCGCATGCGCTCAAGCGGTAGAAATTGGCGACGTCCTGGATGATGTGGAGATTGCCGACCCACGCGTTGGTTCCGTCGCGCTCGCCTGACCCCTCGATCGCGCCCCAGTCGACCGGCGTTCCGTCCGCGATATTCCCGACGGCCTGATCCATGGCCTCATTCACCGCGCATCTCTTTCGCCAGATGCTTCAAGGCGCGAGTGACCGCCATCCGGGCGGCGTCGGCAGAAGGCTTGGCCAGTACGATCGCGAGATCCTGGTAGCTGTAGCCCATCTCGAGACGACCGATGATGGCTTCCTGCTCCGCGTCGTCGAGCCGCTCGAGCGCTTCGTCGTACAGCGCCGCGTTCTCCTCGCCGATCAACTCATCGAGTGGCGAGGTCGCTTCGTCTTTGAGATCGTCGGGCAGCTCGGTCTGTTGCGGCCGGCGCTTCGTTCTGCGGATGATGTCGCGGATGCGATTGAGCACCGCACGCCGCAGATACGCCTGGAGGGCGCCCTGATGACGCGGCTCGAACGTCCCCAGATGACGCATGGCGCTCATGACCGCGTCCTGGACGATGTCCGCCGTCTCGAGCATGCCACGCGAATTGGGCGGGAGCCGTCCATGGGCCCACCGCTGCAAAGGAGGGAGACAGCGCTCGAGCAGCCGTTCGAGCGCTTCTCCATCGCCCGCTTTCGCGAGCTGGAGGAGTTCGATCGTAGTCTCCGGGTCGAGCGGCGGCTCGGCGCTGGAGCTGCCTAAGGACCCGTCGTCTGGTGGCATAGGGGGGAGGTCGCGCTCGAATGATACCTTCCCGCCCGTCGCAACAGAAATAGACGGGCGTGGCGACTTCCGCCGGATCGCGGGGACCAGACTCATCGTCGTTGTGCTCCGTAAGTGAGGGCTTATTGGGTACAACGCCGAGATCAGTACGCCCGAACACGCGGGGAACCGGCCTTTTTACACCGGGTGGGGATGAACCGCGCTGGTCGATGCGGTGACGATCTACTGCGGAGAGAAGCTGTATCCGCAGGGCCTCACCGAGCGGGGCATCCAAGGCAAGGTGTCGCTCCGCCGGCGTTGTCTCCCGAAGGGAAGTTCACAAACCCGGGCAATCAGGATGCGGCGTAATTCAAGGAGACGTTTCCCAGGCGTGCTCACCTTCACGGTGAAGAGATCAGCAGCTGACCGTCGTCAAGAATCTCAGGCAGATCAAGGAAACGGTGATTGCCGAATGCAGTCGATCTCCGGAGTCCTCATTCCTGGAGCGCGCCATGAAGACAGCGGCGCAATGGCTGAAAAGCAAATGACTGGAGCTTGATTGCCGCCCTGTTTCATCAGGAGTACGCGGCGAGGTAAGCTCGCACGTCGTGGCCTACGACGTCGTCACGCTCTTCGATCTGGACAACACGCTGATCCATAACGACCGCATCGCGGCCGATCTCCACCGCCATCTCGACGCCCATGTAGGGCCGGCCCTGGCCGCGCGGTACTGGGAGATTTTCGAAGCGCAGCGGGCAGAGCTCGGCTACGCGGACTACCTCGGGGCGTTGCAGCGGTTTCGCAACGAGACGGCGTTCGATCCGAGCGTGCTTGCGATGTCGGCGTTTCTCGTGGACTATCCGTTTGCGAACCGGCTGTATCCCGGAGCGCTCGATGCCGTCGCGCACGCGAGCGCGTGGGGACCGACGGTGCTGCTCTCGGATGGCGACGTCGTGTTCCAGCCGCGAAAGGCGCAACGGTCAGGTGTGTCGGAGGCGGTCGAGGATCGGGTGCTGATCTACATCCACAAGGAACGGATGCTCGACGACGTCGAGCGACGTTATCCCGCGAAGCACTACATCATGGTGGACGACAAGCTCCGCATCCTCACGGCGATGAAGAGTGTGTGGCGCGAGCGTTTGACGACGGTATTTCCTCGCCAGGGGCACTACGCTCTGGACCCGGCCGTGCTGAAGAGTTACCCGGCAGCGGATGTGAGCATTGACCGGATCGGCGACTTCACGAACTGGGATTTGCCGAAACTCCTGCAGGCTGGTGCAGGGTGACCGAGTTGACTATCGGGACGCGACAACCAGCACCGCCTTGGCCGCATAGGAGCCGCGCTGGCGCGTCACGTCCGAAAACACACCTTGCTTGATTGGATCGTTGTTGTTGAACGTCGTCCGCTTCGAGGCGTGCTGCCGATACGGTTGCCACGTGCTGAACACGTCTTTGGTGATCTCGTCGGGGAAGAAGATCTGGCTCGCGACCACCTCGTTGCCGCCGAGGAACACCTTGAAGTGCACGTGCGGTGTGCGCCCGCCGTACCAGCTGGGAAAGATCGTGCGGAACTGCACCATGCCTGCGGCATCGGTCACTTGCGTGCCGCGCAAGTACTGCTGGCCCACTGCCGCCCTGGTGGAAATGCCGCCAACGCCTGACTGCTTCTCGTAGCCCGAGTAGAGCCCCACGGCATCGGCGTGCCAGACATCGACGCGTGCGTTGGCGAGCGTGGCGCAGTCGCCGGCCCGCACCACCTGCAGCGCGAGCTGCAAAGGCGCACCAGGCTGCCCCGCCGTAATGTCCGAGCGCACGAGCTTGGGATCGAGATAGAAAGGCCCTTCGCCCGCTTCAGGCGTGAGCACACAGCGGCCTGCCGCCTGGGCCCAGGTGGGCCTGGCGCTCATCGCTGCCATGACGACGCCGGAGAGTCCAACGAGCGCGCGGCGTCTGCCAACGTCGATGCCGCTCGGTTGCCACCACGGGCCACCTGGCTGTCGATCGCGATCGTTCATCGACGCATGATACGCCTACCCTCCGGTACAATGCGCACGCCTGCTACGTACATGGGGCTTGGGACATGACATTGACCGACGGGGGCACGTCTGACGTCAGTACGACACTGTCCGCAGCCGACATCATCTCTGCGGTGCGGGCGCTCCAACCGGAGATCCTGACCCGCGCCGACGAGATCGCATCGCTCCGCCGGCTCCCGACCGATCTCGTCACCAAGTTGAAGGCGGCAGGGGTGTTCCGGATGTCGATGCCGGATGCGTGGGGCGGCCCGGAAATGACACCTCGACAGCAATGCGAGGTGTACGAGGTGCTCGGCGGTGCGGACGCGTCGGTCGCGTGGTGCGTGAAGATCGGATCGGACAGCGGCTACTTCGCCGCACAACTCGACGAGGGCGCCGCGCGCACGCTGTATCCCGATCTCGATTACGTCACCGCCGGACAGGTTCCTCCCAACGGACTCGGCGAGCGTGTCGATGGCGGGTACCGCCTCTCAGGACATTGGACGTTCGGCAGCGGCTCGACACATGCGGATGTCATCGTGGGGGGCTTTCTCGTCACTGAGAACAGCAAGCCAGTGATGCGTGGAGGTGCTCCTCAGGCACGCATCGCCATCGCGTCGGCCTCGCAGTTCGAAGTCCTGGATACGTGGCACAGCACTGGACTGGCTGGCAGCGGCAGCAACGATTACAGAGTGAAAGATCTGTTCGTGCCGGAGGCACACACGCTCTCGCAGGATGATCCTCCACGCCGCCGCGAACCGCTGTACTGCTATTTCGGGATGTTCCTGGCCAGCTGGCACGGCGTCGCGCTCGGAGTGGCGCGCCGTGCGATCGATGCGGCAATCGCGATCGCCGACAAGAAGATGCACATCTTTCCGCCGCCGCCGATGTCGCTGCGTCAAAGGCCGCACGCACGCGTGACACTCGCCAAAGCCGAGATGGCGTGGCGCGCCTCGCGGGCGTTCACCTACGACACGATCGATCGCATCTGGCACGAAGCGCAGACCGACGGCCGCATATCGCCCGACACACGGCGAGCGATGGCGTTGTCGCTGTCGCATGCCTTCCGCATGGCGCGAGACGTGGCCCAGATGATGTACGACCTGGTCGGCCCGACGGCGGTGTTCTCCACCAAGACGCCGCTCGATCGCCTGCTCCGTGATGCGATCACGATGAGCCAGCATCTGCTGCTCAGCGACAGCTTCCTGGAGATGGTCGGTGCGTGCATCGTCGGCGACCCTCCGCCGATCGGCTGGCTCTAATCCCTCAATCCCCGCGATCGCCAACAACGCGATCGACGCACCCGCACAAGGCGTGGGGATCAGTGATGCATTGTGGCCAACGTCGCCGCATCGAGATGAGCGATCGCGCGTGTGTCCTGAAACGCGCGGATGCCTTCGATGCCCTGCTCGCGGCCGAAGCCCGACGCCTTCATGCCGCCAAACGGGGCACGAAGGTCGAGCCGCGTCGCACCATGGTCGTTGACCCAGACGTAGCCGCAGACCATCCGCCCGCCAACGCGGTTGGCCGTTTTGGGATCCGCCGTCCATACCGAGCCGGCGAGACCGGCCCAGGAGTCATTGGCCGCCGCAATCGCCTCTTCTTCCGTCTCGAACGGAATGATCGGGATCACCGGGCCGAACTGCTCTTCGGTCACGACGCGCAACTTCGGGTCGGGGCTGACCACGATCGCCGGCCGGACGAAGTTGCCACCCGCCATCTCGCCCGACGGCAGTTCACCGAACTCCAGCACGTTGGCGCCCGCGTGCTTCGCTTCTTGAATGAGCTCGTCCACGAATTTCTTCTGTGCCGGCGAATGCAGTGGGCCCATGGTCGTATCCGCGTCGAGGCCGTAACCGAGCTTGACCTTCCCCAGCCGCGCCGACAGCCCCTTCACCACTTCATCGATCCGCGACGCGTGCACGTAGACCCGCTTGGCGTTCATGCAGATCTGGCCGGTGGTGTCGTAGATGGCCGCAAAGAGCCGATCGAGGTGCGTGTCGTCGAGAAGCGCGTCCTTCAGAATCACGGCCGCGTCGTTGCCACCGAGCTCCAGCGTGACGCGCGTGAGGCTCGCCGAGGCCATTTCCATGATCTTCCTGCCGCCGCCAACGGAGCCGGTGAAGCAGACCTTCGCGATGTCGGGGTTGCGGATCAACGCGGACATGTTGGCGTCGGGGCCGGTGACGACATTGAGAACGCCGGGCGGCAGCTGCTCGGCGATGCGCTGCACCACGCGGGTCGTGGCGAGCGGCGCCGTCAGCGGCGGCTTCACGATCACGGTGTTGCCCGCGAGCAGCGCATGTGGCAGCGAGGCCCCGAGGATGGCAATCGGCCAGTTGAACGGCACGATGATGGAGACGACGCCCAGCGGCTGGTACGAGATCGTGGTCTGGACCGGAATCGCCCCGGGAATGGGCGGCAGCACCTTCGCCGTGTCGACTTCGTCGGCGTGGCTCAGCGCCAGCTTCCACCGGATCTCCAGCACCAGTGAATCGACCCAGGCCTCGAAGCGGATTTTGCCGTTCTCCTGCGACAGAATCGCGGCGTCAGCGTCGCGGTTCGCCCCGTCGATGCCCTGCAGAGCGGCAAGCATCTTCTCGGCGCGCTGCTGCGGCGTGAGCGCGGCCCACGAGGGATACGCCGCCTTCGCGGCGGCAACGGCGTCGAGGACATCCTGCGGCGTGGCCGAGGCGGCATGACCAACCACGACACCTGGCTTGGCTGGATCGGCAATCGCCATCTTGTCGGCGGTTTGTCGTTCCTTGCCCCCGATGAAGAGCGCTGAGGTGACCGGACGTGTCGTGAGCGTGCTGGCGGTAGTGGCCATTGCGTGTTACCCCCTCTGCGTTTTAACGGATCCGAAATGCCGCAAGCTGCCGCGGTCCATCCGGAGCAGCCACGACTTCGAGCAAATACTCGCCCGCCGGAAGCGGAGTGAGCGCCAGATCGATCTGATGCGACGCACCCGCCGTCGCGCGCGCGACAGGCACGTCGAACATCCTGCGACCGGCGCGGGAGAGTATCGCGGCGGTCGGCACCGATGCATCGCTGCCAGGTGTATACGCATCGAAGCGGATCAACAGATGCTCGGTGCGCGGAAAGTCGCGCGTGGCTATAGGAGTCGCATCCGCGCCGGCGGCAAGCGCCTGAAATTCACGGGGCGTTCGAGCCCGGTAAAAATGCGGAGTCCCGAGGGCCGCCTCCGCACCTGTGTAATCGGGCACGCTGATCGTGCGCTTCTCGCGATCGATCGTGTTGCCCTCGCGATCAGTCACCGTCATCGTCAGCTCCAGCGAGCCCGCCGGAACGTCGAACGAAACACGATGTAGGGCGCCGGGAGCGAGATCGTCGGGCGCGCTCTGGAAGAGGTTTTCCCCGCGAGGGCGTGTTGCGGTGACTGCGACGCGTGTCGCCATCTCCCCGCGCCCGGCACCTGTAGACAGTGGCTCCCATACGATCGTCACGCGCCCCTTGCCTTCAACGCCGCGTGCGATTCCCACGAATGTGCGCACCAGTCTGCCGTCCCGATTGGGCGCGGCGATTGCGCCAAGCGCATCGAGGATTGGCTGCGGAGTGACGGGCGCCGGAGTGGCGGCACGGCTGACGTCGTCGGCCGTCGAGGCCCAGTATCCCTTGCGGGCGCGGATCTCCACTTTGGGCCGCTTCACGCGCACACGAATCGGATGAAACTTGCCGTCGGTCTGCGAGGCGGTCGAGCTGTATCCGAGCAGATAGTAGAGGCTCGAATCGCGAAGAATCTGCG
Organism: Vicinamibacterales bacterium; assembly: GCA_035263125.1. Taxonomy (GTDB): domain Bacteria; phylum Acidobacteriota; class Vicinamibacteria; order Vicinamibacterales; family UBA2999; genus Gp6-AA40. Next base: position 2,683 of record DATFRP010000116.1, on the reverse strand, counting down.
CCAGGCCTTCGGCCAGCGAGTTTCGATTGACGATGGCGCGGCCGTCGGTTTCGTCGGCCAGCTCCCGCAGCGTCTCCTGCGTGAGGTGCAGCCGCGTCGAGGGTGGAATACGGCCGCATCCCGGACGCAGCGTCGCTGCCACATCGCCGTCGCCGGCAACGAGCCCGCGTGGATCGAGCGGGTAGATCGATGTGTTGTGACGGTTGGCCTCGCGCGTGATCTCGTGCAGCTGCTGCGGATTGGCGTACCAGCCCGCGGGGAAGCCCTCGCTCACGAAGATGAGCGACTTGCGTCCCTCGCGCATCGATCCGAGCCGCACCGCGAGCGCCTCGAGCGCGTCGCGAACGACGGCGGTACGAATCGGCTCGGGGGTACGCATCTGATTGAGGTGCTCCTCTTCGATCGCGTTCCGTGGCGTGTAGTCGCCTTTCCGTCCTTCGAAACCCTGGATCGTCCTCAGGATCGAATCGTGGTCGTAGGTGAAGAGCAGATCCCGGACGGACATCAGCGGACTCATCACCGCGACCAGATCGTTGGGGCCAAGCTTGTCGACGAAGCCTGCCAACGCATCGCGGACCAGACGCGAACGCTCGGCGCACACCTGATAGTCGGCCAGCATGATGGCGAAGATCCTGACGTCGTCACGGCTCGCTTCGCGTTCTTCCGTGTCGCGGTTCAGCACCTGCCGGGGCCGCGAGGAGTCCGACACGGTGGCGTCGATTCGAATCTGGCGGAACAGATCGATCGTCTGGGTCCGGCCGTCTTCGATGATCTCGAACTCCTCTTTGGCGAGGTCGGTCACCGGATTGCCGCGCGAGTCGCTCGCGATGACGTCGACACGGACGACGTTGACGCCTCCGCGGAACGTCGCCTGTGCGCCGCCCTGCGACGGAGGCGGATCCTGCGCGCTCATCAGGCCCGTGCTGATGAGCAGCGGGGCGAGCAGGACTGGAATGCGGGACGTGCTCACGGCGTTGCTCTTCTCCCGCCATGATAGTCGGACTCGGCTTGACGCGTGCCGAACCTTAGTTCACAATTTGTGAACATATGCCGCGCACCCTGCTCACCGACTTCGAGCTGCTGATCGTGCTCGCCATTCTTCGCGTCGGCGACGAGGCCTACGGCGTGCAGATCGCCCGCGACATCGAAACCACCGTCGGGCGACGAGTGATGATGGGAGCCGCGTACGCCGCGCTCGATCGACTCGAGCGGAACGGGCTCGTCACTTCTCGTACCGGCGATCCAACTCCGGAACGCGGCGGACGGGCCAGACGTTACTTCCACGTCACCAAGCGGGGCATAGCGGCAGCGCGCGAGACGCAGCAGGCGTTCGTCACGATGTGGAGCGAGGTCCCGCAGCTCAAAGTGAAGCACCCATGACACGCCTCGCGATCGCTCTACTCGAACGGCTCGTCCCCGATAGCGACGCACTGGCCGGTGACCTCCTCGAAGAGTTCGAGCGTCGGCGCTCGCTCACGTGGCTGTGGTCGCAGGTGATCGCCGCGGCCGCAACAACGCTGCTCCATCGATCAGGCGAGATCCGTCCGCTGAAGCTCGTCGACCTGCAGCCTGTCGAGGCGATCGAGCGTTCGCGTCGATTGCGCATGCAAGCGGTTCGCGTGAACCTGACCCCCAGTCCGCTCGACGGTGTCGGCGGTCTCACGCTCGCCGTCGTCTTGGTGGTGCTCGGGGAGGTTGCGTCGCAATTGTGGTGGGTCGTGCTCGCCTCGATGGTTAGTGGCACGATGCTCGGACTCGTCCTGATCCGTCGACATCGCAGCGGGTTCTCCCGGCAGCGATCGCTCGTGTTCGAGGGACTGATTCGGCGATCGACGCCTGCGGTGCTGCTCCTCCTCGCGATCGCGACGGGCGCATCGGCCCAGACCGCGACCCCAGCTCCAATCGCCGCGTCTCGACTGTCGTTCGATGTCACCTCGGTGAAAACGAATACGAGCGGCGCCCGATCGGGACACATTCAACCGGGCCGCTTCGCGCAGGGTGGCCTCACGCTGCGACAACTCGTGAGCATGGCGTACGGAACGAAAGAGATCGTTGGTGGTTCAGAGTGGATCGACTCGGAGCGATTCGATGTTGAGGGAAAGGGATCGTTCGATCTGAGCGGGTTTCTGCCCGGCCGCGACGGCTCGCCCCCACCCGTGTATCTGATGCTGCGGCAGCTGCTGGAGGATCGCTTCGCGCTCGCCGTTCACCGAGCGAGGCAGGATCGGCCGGTGTACGCGCTGGTCACCGCGCGACGCGATCGCGCGCCTGGTCCGCAGCTGACACGGTCGACTTTCGATTGCGACGCGCTGCTCGCCGAAACGGTGCGCGCCGGACGTCCGCCCGCACTGCCCGGCCCGGGAGCTGGGCGCGGGGCGATGCCGCGATGCGCGGTCGGCGGCGCACCCGGGCATGTGATCGCCGATTCGATCGATATGTCCCGGCTTGCCGGCGTGCTGTCGTCATCGGCCGATCGCGTCGTGATCGATCGCACGGATCTGCGTGGCCGCTTCAACGTGGATCTGCAGTGGACGCCGGAGTTGGCGGCGCCCACTCCGAATGCAAACGCGGCCGCGACCGACGCGCCGCCCGCGCTGGTCACCGCGATCCAGGAGCAACTCGGACTCAAGCTCGAGGCGACAACGGCACTGATCGAGGTGATCGTGGTCGATCGCGCCTCCAG
>DATFRP010000115.1:0-6770 GCA_035263125.1 Vicinamibacterales bacterium | reverse complement strand
TCACGATCCTTGCCGGCGGCGATGATCGAACCCGACGCCGGCATCGGACGCTCCTCGAACCCGCCCAGGCGTCCGTCCATGAACGCGAGCCAGTCGCCCCCCTTGGTGAGCTCGCCTTCGTTGATGATGTCGAGGTGGATGGCTCGCTGCTGATCGACGACCCGTTGAACGCTGAGTCGCAGATCGTCATCGGTATGCGGCGAGACAGGGTCGAAGCCGGTTGGACCAGGAAGGCTTCCGACATGGGTAGTCTGAATCTTCATCGAACGCGGCTTCCTTATATCCCAACTCTCGAATACGATTGCTACCGTCCGGCCAGGATTCGCGTTTGGCACGCCATACAGCTGAAAGGGGCGCGGTCTGGTAGTTGCAGAGCCGTGAGATGTGGTGAGCAATCGCCGGAGACGACTCGTCGTCATCGGAGGCTCGGCAGGCGGGATCGAGGCACTCAGAACGCTCGCCTCGGATCTCCCGAGAGACTTTTCGGCGCCAATTTGCGTGGCGCTCCACACAGCCCCGGACTCGCCGGGTCTGCTGCCATCGATTCTCGCTCGGGCAGGAGCGCTTCCCGCCGAGCACGCTACGTCGGGCGTGCGCCTGCACCCGGGACGTTTCTACGTAGCACCGCCCGACCGTCACCTGATAGTCGAGCCCGGCTCGCTTCAGCTGACGAAGGGGCCACGCGAAAACCGCTTCAGGCCGGCCGTCGATCCGCTGTTCCGCTCGGCAGCTCAAGTCTTTGGCCCCGGGGCGATCGGCGTGCTCGTGTCCGGGGGGCTCGACGACGGGACGGCCGGCATGCACTCGATCAAGCAGCTTGGCGGTGCCACCGTCATCCAGGATCCTCGCGAAGCGCTGTTTCCCTCCATGCCGGCCAACGCTGCACGGCATGTCGCCATCGATCACTGCGTCCCCATTGCCGAGATGGCGCCGCTCTTGACACAACTTGCCAGTGGACCGCTGCAGGAAGCGCCTCGGCCGGAGACGCCTCCAGCTCTGGAGGTCGAAGTGGACATTGCGAAAGAACGGAACCCGATTGACGCGGGGGTGCAGCAAATCGGCTCTCCGTCATTGATTGCCTGCCCGGAGTGTCACGGCGTGCTGCTGAAGGTCGCTGACGACGGTCTGCTGCGTTTCAGATGCCACACCGGCCATGCCTACTCCGTCGAAACGCTGATTGCGGCCATCGGCGAAGGGATCGAAGCGACCTTATGGGCGGGTGTGCGGTCGCTCGAGGAGGCTCAGATACTCCTCAAACAGCTGGCCGAGCACATGAGACGCCATGATGAGGCAGCGATGCATGACCTGGTTGCACGGTCGAAGGCGGCAGGTGCCGATGCGGAGGCCGTGCGCCAGATCGCTCTCGGCCGTGAGGCGCTGAAGTCGACCCTCTGACGGAGTGGGGGCTCTCCCCCTTTTGATCATGAACGGTGGTACCCTGTGCCCGATCAGGGTTTCCCGCAAGTGCCGCGGGCTGACCACCATCCATGGACAGCAACGAATTCCTCATCGTCGGGATTGGCGCTTCGGCCGGCGGCATTCGTGCATTCAAGGAATTCTTCGAGAACGTTCCGGCCGACAGTGGCATCGCGTACGTGCTCGTGCTGCACCTGTCGCCCGAACACGAAAGCCATCTCGCCGAAGTGTTGCAGGTGTCGGCGGCAATTCCGGTCATCGAAGTCCGCGACCGGGTGCTCGTCGAACCGAATCATGTGTACGTGATTTCTCCGAACGTCAGCATGACATTGCTCGACGGCCACCTTGCGGCGTCCGAGATCACGCGGATCGAAGAACGTCGGGCGCCGGTCGATGTGTTCTTTCGCACGTTGGCCGATGCGCACGGCGCCTACTCGGTCTGTGTGGTGCTCTCGGGCACGGGTGCCAACGGCTCGATGGGATTGAAGCGTGTGAAGGAGCGCGGCGGGATCTGCCTCGTTCAGGATCCCGACGAAGCCGACTACCCGGACATGCCGCGTCACGCGATTGCCACCGAGTTGGTCGATCAGGTGCTGCCCGTTGTCGAGATGCCGGCGCGCATTCTCGCGTATCGCGATCGTCTCGGCACGGTTCGAATCCCCGAGGAGCCGGGCGAGCGAGTCGAATCGGACGAGAGTGCCCTGCGCGAGATCTTCGCGCGCGTCCGCACGCGTACGGGTCACGACTTCACCAACTACAAGCGCGCGACGGTCCTGCGCCGGATCGAACGGCGCATTGGCGTCCACCAGCTCACGGATCTGCCGTCGTACGCGCACTTCGTGCAGGAGCGTCCGGAAGAAGCGTCGGCGCTGCTGAAGGACCTCCTCATCAGCGTGACGTCGTTCTTCCGAGACCCGGACGCGTTTGCGGCGCTCGAACGAACGGTGTTGCCGCGCATTTTCGCGAGCAAAGGCGAGGACGATCAGGTTCGCGTCTGGGTGGCGGGTTGTGCGACGGGCGAGGAAGCATATTCCATCGCGATGCTCCTGACCGAGTTCGGCGCGAACGTGCCCGGTGGCCCCTCGCTGCAGGTGTTCGCCACCGACATCGACGAAGCGGCTGTGGCGATCGCACGCGAGGGACTGTATACCCTGAACGACGCTGCCGACGTCTCGCCCGAGCGGCTGCGCCGGTTCTTTACCAAGGAGGGCGAACGGTACCGCGTGCGGAAGGAGATCCGCGAGATTGTGCTCTTCGCGCACCACAATCTCATCAAGGATCCGCCGTTCTCGCATCTCGATCTGGTCTCGTGCCGAAACCTCCTGATCTACCTCAATCGGGCGGCACAGAACCGTGTCATCGAGGTCCTGCACTTCGCCGTGAATCCCAACGGGTATCTCCTGCTCGGGTCGTCAGAGTCTGTCGACGGCGCTGGTGATCTGTTCGCGATCGTCGACAAGTCGACGCACCTGTTTCAGAGCCGGGCCGTGCCCGCGCGATTCTCAGTGTCGCTGACGGCCGTCTCTTCACGTCAGAGGGACGTACAGTCCGGTGAGCGGAGTGCGGACGCCCGCGGGCGTGAGCGGCCGTCGTTTCCCGATCTGCACCAGCGCCTGCTCGAACAGTACGCGCCACCCTCAGTGGTGGTGAACGAGGAGCACGACATCGTCCATCTGTCGGAGCGAGTCGGACGCTATCTCCAGTTCGGCGGAGGAGAACCGTCGCAGAACGTGCTCCGGGTCGTCCGGCCGGAGATCAGACTCGAGCTGCGCACCGCGCTTTATCAGGCGGCGCAGAATCGCACCAACGTCGAGGCGCGCGGACTGAAGGTCCGAGTCGACGGACACCAGGTGCTGGTCGACCTGTTCGTGAAGCCGGTGTTGCGCGCAGAGGATCCGGCGCGCGGATTCTTCCTCATCGTCTTCAACGAGTCGGATGAAAGTGGTGACGTCGTCAGAGCAGAGTCGTCGACGTCGGTCAGCACGACAGAGCCTGCCCGGCACCTCGAGGATGAGCTGATTCGCTTGAAGTCGCAGCTGCGCGCCACGATCGAGCAGCACGAAACGCAGGCCGAGGAGTTGAAGGCGTCGAACGAAGAACTCCAGGCGATCAACGAGGAGCTGCGGTCGGCGACCGAGGAGCTCGAAACCAGCAAGGAAGAACTGCAGTCGGTGAATGAGGAGCTGCGTACCGTCAATCAGGAGCTCAAGGTCAAGATCGAAGAGCAGTCGCAGGCCAACAACGACATCCAGAACCTGGTCAATTCCACCGATATCGGCACCATCTTCCTGGACCGTTCGTCGCGCATCAAGCTGTTCACGCCGCGAGCCCGCGACATCTTTTCGCTGATCCCGACCGATCGCGGCCGTCCACTGTCGGATATCAACTCGCATCTGGTCGATGCCGACCTGCAGACGGACATCGACAAGGTGCTCGACGACCTCGAGCGGATCGAGCGCGAAGTGCAGACCAAGGACGGTCGATGGCAGCTGATGCGCCTGGCGCCGTACCGCACCTATGACGAGCGCATCGACGGCGTCGTCATGACCTTCGTCGACGTGACCGAACGCCGAGCGTCCGAGCAGCACTTGCGGGATGCCGATCGCCGCAAGAACGAATTCCTCGCCACGCTGGCACACGAGCTGCGAAATCCGCTTGCACCGCTGCGCACGGCGCTCGATATTCTGAATCTCCCCGACGTGTCGGCGAAGTCGGCGGAGCAGGCGCGCATCACCATGCGTCGCCAGCTGACGCATCTGATGCGTCTGGTCGATGACCTGCTGGACATCTCACGCATCACGCTCGACAAGGTGACGCTGCGGCGCGAGCGCATTTCGCTCGCCGAATGCGTCAACGTGGCGGTGGAGGCCAACCAACCGCTGATCGACCGCGCGGGTCAGGACCTCACCGTCACGCTGCCGCAGGAGCCACTGTATCTCGACGCCGATCCGGTTCGAATCTCGCAGTCGATCTCGAATCTGATCAACAACGCGACCAAATACACGAGCCAGGGCGGCTCGATCACCATCGCGGTGACTCGCGAGGACGGGCGCGGCCGGATCTCCGTGAAAGACGATGGGCGCGGTCTCAATGCCGACGTGCTTCCGCACATCTTCGACATCTTCATGCAGGTGACCGACGACGGCTCACCACAAAGCGGCCTCGGGCTCGGCCTGACGCTGGTGCGCGCACTGATCCGATTGCACGGCGGCACGGTCGAGGCGCACAGTGCCGGCATTGGCCACGGCAGCGAGTTCGTGATCAAGCTGCCGCTGGCGTCCGGACCGTCTGCGGTCCGGAATGAGCCGGTGCTGCCAGGGGAGATCTCCCGTCATCGCATCGTCGTGGTGGACGACAACGAGGACACGTCGAACAGCCTGGGCCTCCTCCTCAGCATGCTGGGCGCCGACGTCCGCGTCGTCTACGATGCGGCGAGCGCGCTGGCGCTCATCGACAGCTATCGACCCACGGTGATGATCCTCGACATCGGCATGCCGGTGATGAACGGCATCCAGCTGGCGAAACAGATTCGCCAGCGACGCGACGGGAACATCACGCTGGTGGCGATCAGCGGATGGGGGCAGGAACAGGACAAGAAGCGCGCGCTCGAAGTGTTCGACCACTTCTTCACCAAACCCGTCGGCATGAACGCGCTGCAGGAAGTGCTCAACGGGCCCGGCAAGTCGAGCTGAAGACGGGAGCCGCCTGAAGGCGGCCCCTACGTACCTGCGAACCCGTAGGGGCCGCCTTCAGGCGGCCCTCCCAAGGTTACAATCGAGTCGCGTTTCTGGGGCGATGATCTTCACGCGCGCGATTCGTGTTACGACAATTCTCGGCCTGACCGCGTTCTCCGCGGTGCATGCTCGAGCACCACAAGGGAACGCTGCGCCAGAGGGAGCCGACCGCTATACCGGATGGGGCGCGTATGGCGGCGGTCCCGAGCAGATTCGTTATTCCAGCCTCACGCAGATCAACAAAGACAACGTCAAGCAGCTCCAGGTGGCCTGGACCTTCGACTCCGGTGAGGCTGGAGGTCTGCAGACGAATCCGATTGTCGTCAACGGCACGCTCTTCACGACGACGCCGAGTCACAAGGTCGTCGCGCTCGATGCCGCAACCGGTGTCGCGCGGTGGACGTTCGATTCGGGCATGCCCGGCCGCGGCCCGAATCGCGGTGTGACCTACTGGGCCGATGGCAACGACGCGCGTGTGTTCACGGCGCAGGGGTCTTACATCTACTCACTCGATCCCAAGACCGGGAAGCCCGATCCGAAGTTCGGGAAAGACGGTCGCATCGATTTGCGTGAAGGGCTCGATCGTGATGCGGCGGCCCAATCGATCGCGCTGACGACGCCCGGCATGATCTACAAGGACATGCTGATCGTCGGCGGACGCGTGGGCGAAGGCTGGCCTTCATCCCCCGGCGACATTCGTGCGTTCGACGTGAAGAGCGGTGCGCAGCGGTGGACATTCCATACGATTCCGCATCCTGGCGAGGCCGGATACGAAACGTGGCCGGGCGATGCGTGGAAAACGGCTGGCGGCGCGAACAACTGGGCGGGGATGGCGGTCGACGTCCAGCGCGGGATCGTCTACGCGCCGACCGGATCCGCCGCGCCCGATTTCTACGGAGCCGCGCGTCTCGGCGACAATCTCTTTGCGAACTCGCTGCTCGCGCTCGATGCCGATACCGGTCGCCGCCTCTGGCACTTTCAGACCGTTCGGCACGACATCTGGGATCGCGACCTTCCGTCGCCGCCCAGTCTCGTCACACTGACGCGCAACGGCCGGCGGGTCGAAGCGGTCGCGCAAGTCACCAAGAACGGCTACGTCTTCGTGTTCGATCGCGGGTCGGGCGAGCCGCTGTATCCACTCGAGTACCGCGCGTTTGCTGCGAGCAGCGTCGACGGTGAGCGCACGGCCCGCACGCAGCCGATTCCGCTGAAGCCGGCACCGTTCGCGCGACAGCAGTTGACGGAGACGATGCTGACCACGCGAACGCCGGCAGCGAATCTCGAGGCGCGCAAGGCGCTCGCGTCGTTCCGGAACGGCGGGCCGTTCGCGCCGCTCGGCGTCAACACGCAGACCGTCGTCTTTCCGGGATTCGATGGGGGAGCGGAGTGGGGCGGTACCGCGTTCGATCCGGCAACCGGAATTCTCTATGTGAACGCCAACGAGATGGCGTGGACCGGTGGACTGGCGCCGAATGACGCGAGCGAATCGAGCCCCGCGGCGGGAGCGCCGAAATATCGATTCACCGGCTACAAGAAATTCCTCGACGCTGATGGCTATCCGGCAATCGCGCCACCGTGGGGCACGCTCAACGCGATCGATCTGAACACCGGCGAGTACGC
>DATFRP010000114.1:0-10182 GCA_035263125.1 Vicinamibacterales bacterium | reverse complement strand
GCGAGGTCGGTATCAATGCTGCGATCTTTGACGTGGACTCCGGCCCCGCAGCCCTTCGGCAAACCATGCGAGCCTTTGGGATCGAGGCTGTCTAACAATGACCGCATCGCTCCTCCGAGGGTCGCTTCATGAAGGTTGATCTTCATGACGCTCCGTTCGGATTGCTCGAAGACGTCTTCGTGATGAGTCGCAACGAGGAAGCGGGATCGGTACTGCCCTGGTACGAGAGGTCATCGCAGTTGCCAGGGACCTCGGGTGCTACAAACTAATCGCAACAAGCCGAACGTCGAGGCCAAAGGTGCACGAGCTCTACGAGCGTCTGGGTTTCGGGGAGCACGGTATTGAGTTTCGTCTCAACTTTGGCAAGTGAGGCGCTGGGTGCTCACTGAGGTCGCGCCAGCGTACAACCACATAGATCCACTACGGAGCTGCGGATCGGCTTGCCTCGGCCCGCGTCGCGCTCGTCGACGTCGGATCACGCCTGGCGAGGAAGGTGTGCAGCTGCGCGATGACTGCGGCCCCCTCTCCGATGGCCGCTCCCACTCGTTTCACCGATCCGCAGCGCACGTCGCCAACGGCGAAGATCCCGTCGACGCCGGTCTCGAGCGGCAGCAGCGATCGGTCGGTTGAACCGACGTCGGCACCGGTCCGGATGAAGCCCTTCTCGTCGATGGGGATACCGCTGTCATTGAGCCACGCTGTAACCGGTTCGGCCCCGGTGAAGAGGAACAAGTGGGCGATCGCGTGCTGTTCCTCGGCCCCCGTGCGTCGGTTGCGCCAACGCACGCCCTGCAGACCGTTTTCGGGGGTGCCGAGGAGCTCAACGATCTCAGTCTCACCAAGCACCGCAATGTTCGGAGAGCCCGAGATCCGTTCGATGAGGTAGCGCGACATCGTGCTCGAGAGACCGGGTCTGCGGACCAGCACGCGTACGTGACGCGCGTGGCTTGCGAGGAACACCGCCGCCTGGCCCGCCGAGTTTCCTCCACCCAACAGCGCCACGTCCTCATTGCGGCACAGCCGGGCCTCGACGGGCGACGCCCAGTACGAGACACCACGGCCCTCGAACTGTGCGAGGTTCGGAATCTCCGGACGGCGATAACGCGCGCCGGTAGCGACCACGATCGTGCGTGCCCGGACGCGCCGCCCGTCGGCAAGCTCGAGGATGTGCACTGGATCGGGTCCCGAGTGTTCCGACGTGCAGTCCAGCCGGGTCACCTCGGTGGACAGGCTGAACTCGGCCCCGAATTTCTGCGCCTGCGTGAACGCGCGGGCCATCAACGCCTGCCCCGAGACGCCAGTCGGAAAACCGAGATAGTTCTCGATGCGCGCGCTGGCGCCCGCCTGTCCTCCAAACGCAAGCGCTTCCAGCACCAGGACGCCGAGGCCCTCCGATGCGCCGTAGACCGCAGTTGCAAGCCCGGCGGGACCTGCGCCGACGATCACCACGTCGTACGGTTCGGAGCGGAGGCTGGTCGCCACCAGGCCCAGGGCTCGAGCCAGCTCCTGCTTCGTCGGGTTCTTGAGCACTGCGCCGTCCGACAGGACGGCAATTGGGAGTTCGCCCGGCTTCAGCGCGAGGCGCGCGAGCAGGGCCGATGCATTCTGATCCTCATCGGGATCGACCACGCGGAACGGAATCGCGTTGCGTTCGAGGAAGAGCGAGAGCCGCGTCACGTCCGGCGACCTGAGGGCGCCGACGAGCACCGGACCTCCGAAGCCGAGCTCGATCAGCGCCACTCGACGCAGGATGAGCGCGCGCAGAATGCGCTCGCCGAGCTCGGCCTCGGCGACGAGCAGGCTTCGCAGCGCTTCAGGCGGAACAACGATCGCCTCGACGTCGCCAACGGCGCGGGCATCGTACACGCTCAAGTCCGGCCTTCCAGAGAGCTGGCCGATCTCGGCAATGACTTCGCCCGGTTCCACCTCCCGCATTTCCTCGACCGGTGCGCCAATCAGCTGCGCGAAAGCTGCGACGGGCACGGGCTGCCCCAGCCCATCCCGTGGCTCGATCACTATCCGGCCTGACAGGACCACGTACATCCCGGGGATCGCCTCTCCCGCCTGGAATAGCAGCTCTCCGGCAGGAAATCGCCTGACCTCGCCGAAACGTCGGACGCGGTCGATCTCGGTCTGCGACAAGACCGGAAACATCTGGTGGAATCGCGACGCCAGCGCCGCATTGGATGCGGCGGGCGCTGCCGAAGTCGTGCCCCCCAGTGGCTCGTGCTCGCTGTGCTCGTCGTCGCTCACGTCAGACCCCGTGACAGGTGACTTGATCCAGCATCACATTGACAACGTATCTTTACTCGTGTCTGAGCGCAATCATCGGATCGACGCGCGACGCGCGCTGTGCCGGGGGCGTGCGGCTGTCGCATAACCGGTCTTCCGACAATCACGCCTGATATCTCCTTTCGTCTACACTTCCGGACGTGAAGCAGCAGACCGCGCGGCGGCTCCTGACGTGGCTGTTGTACGTCTTGGGTGGCATGATGTGCGTCGCCTTTCTGTTTGTCGTCCTACCCACGTCTGCCATGGCGTCGATCGCCGGCTGGCTCGGCGTCGGGCCGCTGCATCGTTCACCGCTCACCGAATATCTGACACGCTCGCTCTCGACGATGTACGGCGTGCTCGGTGTTCTGCATCTCTATCTCGCCCGCGACGTTGTTCGCTATCTCGATGTGATCATCGTCATCGGCTGGCTGACAGCGCTGGCCGGCGCGATCGTGACTGTGGTGGACTTCGCCGCGGGTATGCCGTTGTTGTGGAGCTGGAGCGAGGGACCGCCGACCGTGCTTGCCGGTCTGGCCTACGTCTGGCTGGCGCGGCGCGCGCATTAGGCTGGCGCTCGTTTGAGCCTCTTTCCGTGCCTCTTGCACCTTCCACTGCGAGGCGAAGGCGTCAATGACATGGTTCTCGATTCGACGGATTCGGTTGCTGCTCCACGTGCTGATCGTCGTGTTTCTTGCGCATCCTGTGCAGGCCCGCGCAGCCGAACGGAGTGTCTGGCTTCAGCCGGACGAACAGAACGGGTACGCGAACGGCCAGATCGCCGGGTTGGTCCTCGACGGGAGGGCGCAACCTCTGGCCCATCATCGTGTGGAGTTGAGAGTTCGGACTCTCAGCGGTAGACTGCGCGCCGTTCAGACAGTCGCGACCACCATGACCGATGCGAGAGGGCGATTCGCGTTCACCGGTCTGGCTCCCGGGATCTTCGAGGTGGCCGTTCTGCGTGACGGCAAGACGCTCGAGACCAGCGCGCCCATCCAGCTGTCCGCGGGCGCCATGGATCACACGATGACGCTGGGCGAGTCCGCCGGTATCTCGTACTCTTTCGAGGATCTCCGGGCCACGGTCACGCCTGGAGCGAGAGTGAGAGTCACCGACACCAGCGGAAGTGAGACGACCGGCACCGTCGAGGACGTCTCGTCATCATCGCTCGGGCTGCTGGTGAACGGAGTACGCCGAGAACTGCCACAGACACAGGTAAGGCAGATCACGCGTCGCCGCGGAAGCTGGGCCGGACGAGGCGCATTGATCGGCGCCGGCGCGGGCGCGGGCGCGGGCCTCGCGTTCGTGGGCCTCGCAGGCGGATGCCACCAGGACCCTGAATGCTCGGCGGTGATGTTCGGGGTCGTGTTGACGACGACTGCCGTCGGGACAGCTGCCGGAGCTGGGATCGGGTGGAGCATCAAGAAGTCGGAGACCATCTTCCTGGCGCCGGTCCCAGACGCGGCGCGGCTGACCGTGTCGCCGATTGCGTCGAAAGCACGGCGAGGAGTGGTTGTCTCGCTCTCGTTTTGAATTTCACACTGCTCACATCGATCGGCGCGAAGTGTGGCGGTGATAATCGCCCGCGACGTCCACTCTGCCTAGACCGCCGGGAGCGTGCCCAGCTGACCGGGTGCGTCATCGAAGCCGGTGAAGGCATCGGCAACGATGTGCTCGACCGTGTGCACTTCATCATCACGCAGTTGTTGGAATTCGCCTTCGCGACGATTGTTCGATAGTGTGCCGTTGTTCTGGCGGATGAACATCACGAGGTTTTCGGCGAGGCGGTCAGGCATCTCGACGGCTTCCATAATGCGCCTGATCGCTTCGTCATGGCGGCGCAGATAGTCGATTTCCCGCGGCAGGTCGTTCTCAACAGCGCGCTGGACGCACCCGTATAGAAACTCCGCTGCCTCCGTGCAGTCGAAATACCGATACAAATCGGCCGTGTCGTTTGTCACTTCGACGTTGCGCTCGGGCGTCGGGCGCCACTCGATGAAAGGCATGAGCGGGCCGGAGTGCGCCTGCAGTGCCGAGCGGTAATCGTCGATGCGGTCGAGCATCACTGACGAGACAGGAAACACCATTCCCGTCGGCGTGAATTTCCTTTCAGCAAGGACGTCGTGAATGAGGCAGCGATGCAGACGCCCGTTGCCATCCTCAAAGGGGTGAACGTAAACGAAGGCGAACGCCGTTGCTGCCGCCTGCAGGACAGGATCGAGGCCGTCGTCGCGCATGCGGTCGTTGGCTTCGAGCATGCCCGTCACCAGATCGGCGAGATCCTGTGCGCGCGCACCGATGAATTCGGGCAGGGGATCGCCCAGGTGATCGCGCTCGCCGAGAAACACGCCGTCCGGGCGCAGACCCGCGCGCACGAAGCGCGTGTCTTCGACGAGCACGCCGTGAAGGCGGATGATTTCATCGATCGTGAGATGGTTCTTCCCGGCCTGCAGCACCGCGCGACCCCATCGTTCGAGGCGGTTGCGCGGCGGCCGTTCGCCCTCAATCTGGAAACTGGCGCGGCTGTCGGCGAGCAGCATGAAGCTCGCCGCGCGCGCAACGAGGTGGCCGCCTGTGCGGCCCACGGTATCGCGCGCCCTGCCGGCGAGATCGAGCGACACAATTTTCTCAAGCGCCGCGCTCCGTCTGATGACTGGGCTGAACCGGCCCGTGCCGAGAAGATTGTCGCGGACGCGGTGACGCTTTGAGAGGCGCGGCTTGCCTGTGAAGTAACGTTTCGGGTCGAGCAGATCGATAGCTGCCGCGCGCGGCGCGTCCTCAACATCGAGGGTGCGGCCCATCAGCGCCTCGTAGAGGAACCAGGCACGGCGCACATCGAGAGCCAGGGGGGCGGCGCGCACCATCGCTTCGATTTCGGCTTGCGGCACAGCGGCAAAGATCCGCTTCAACACCAGCAGGTCGGCGTCTTCGTGCTTGAGGATGAAGGCGAAGTGGTCGTCGTAGCTGTCGCCCGGCCAGTAGCGTTTGTCATAGACCGTCCATGCGCCTTCGTGCCTCCGGCTGCCCCTGACGTGCTGCTCAGCCACGCAGCTCGGGCGGCGGACAGGTGCGGGGATGGCAAGCTCGTGCACGAGGGCGGCGGCCCCAGCCAGGCGGGCGCCCTGAGGAATGGTCTGCTCCTGAAACGTGCCAGTTTGCGGTCTTTGAAGCTTCACTGTCGAAAATCACTTATAGGAGTCGAAAATACGACTATTTGGAACGACTACGTCGAAATAACTACACAGACATACGACGTCGAAATCTATCCTCATACGTCGAAAAAACAGTAATAATTATATATCATGTCGAAAACATGTCGCTTTATGCCTCTAGAGCCCCGCCCGATGGCGGCAAAAAGCCGTTGAAAGGGCCTCAAAGCGCAAAGATGGGCATGCCCGTCGACCGGTAAGGGTCTGTCCGGCACTTGGTGCCTGACGATGCGCGTTCTGGCATATTCGCTCTTCTGCTGCTCTTATTTGGCTCGAGGCTGTGGGCGGGTCAGAGTGCCGGTCGCGACTGGTATTGGGTCAACGGCGTTTGACGTTGCGTCGGTCAAGATGCTGCAAGCCCTGCTCGTCGAGCGGTTCAGGCTTCGCGCCCACCTTGAGACACGCGAGATTCCTGTGTATGCGTTGACAGTGGCGCGTGAGGGGCGGCTCGGTCCCCAACTGCGCCCCTCCACTCACAATTGTGTGACGTGGCAGCGGGAACGACGATTGGCTACTGTCAAGCCTCCGGAACCTCGAGACGACCGACAACCGGTGCGCGACCGCCAATTCAGACAACCGTGACCATGCGAGGGATGCCGCATCATGGTCGATTCGCACTCGAAGCCACGAAGCCATCCCAGAGCCTCTTGCCGTTCTGTCCGCTGCTGCAACTCGCGCAGCCCCTTTAGTCCGTTCCCTCCGTCGCCTCCGTTCCTTGCTACTTCGAGCGCTCTGTCGTGGCGACGCGGTGAACCGGCCATTAACTTCAGTTAATCCGGACCGCTCCTCGTCGGGACCACACATGAACGCGAATTAATCGCCCACTCATTCGACGCTCACCGCGGTCGCGTCTACTCGCCTTGGAGGCGACCGATGACCAGATCGGGTGTGACCGCCGTTTTTGTCGCGGCTGTGACGCTGACGGCATCTGCGGCATCTACTCAGACGCGCACTGAAGAGATCGACCAGCAGAAAGACGACAAAGCCGCTCAACTGCAACCGCCGACGCGCGAGGCCGGTGATCTTCTGGTGACGAAGCTCGAACACATCTTCGAGCCGGAGCCACCATCGATACGCCCGACATTCGGAGATTTCCGTCCCGGGGCGGGCTTCGCGCTCGGCGTCGAGTCGGTCGTGCCGCTGAAAGAACGCGGCACGTGGAGCGCGTCGACAGCCTGGTCGGTCGAGAACTTCAAGCAGTTCGAGAGCGCCATCGACATCCCACCGTTTGCGACCGACCGCGTGCACGTGCGGTCGTTCATCAAGTGGGACGACGCGCCCGACCTGTCGTTCTTCGGGCTCGGGATAGCGTCGACGCGCAGCGATGAAGTCGGTTATGGCCTGCAGACGGCCGAGGCTGGCGCCGAACTGCGTGGTCGTGGTCCCCGCTGGTTCAACTACGGTGCCGGCGTGAGCTATCTGAGTGCCAGCTCGAACGACGGCACCGGGTCGGCGCCGGCGATCAGCCGCTCGGCGATGGACGTACCCGCCATCGGCTCATCCCCCGCGTGGTGGCACACCACGACGTTTGCGGCGATCGACACGCGACGGTCACCGGGATACACAGACTCGGGTGGGCTCTACAGCGCGCGTCTACACGACTATGCCGATCCCGCAGGAGCGTTCGGCTTCACGCGAGCCGAGATCGATCTGCGCCAGTTCATTCCGATCGTGCACGAGAACTGGATCATCGCGCTGCAGGCGCGCGGCGACATGACGGCGGCCGCGAAGGGCCAGACGATTCCTTTCTTCATGCTGCCCTCCATCGGCGGCCGCGACACGCTCCCCGGATTCACCGACTACCGCTTCACCGACCGCGACAGTCTGCTCCTTCGAAGCGAACTGCGATGGACGCCGGCGCCGCTGATCAATATGGCGGTGTTCTTCGATCAGGGAACGGTTGCGCCATCGGCCGGCGCACTGAGCCTGGGCGACCTCAAGCGAGGATGGGGCATCGGCGCCAGGTTTCATGGAGACACGTTTACTGCACTTCGCCTCGAGGTTGCGCACAGCGATGAGGGCTGGCGCTACAACATCGCGCGAGGCGTGAGCTTCTGAGGTGATGTCATGACTCGTTCGCAGGGCCCGCTTCATGGCTTCCTCCGTCGCGCGACGCTCGCGGCCGTCGTCGCATCGGTGGCAGCCGTTCCCGTGATCGCCTCTACGCCGAAGTTCTTCCCGGACGATCCGATCGTTCGCGAGCCGGATCCGTTGGACGCGTCGCACGCGCAACCGTTTTCCATCCACTTGTCGTGGGATCTGATCTCGAGCCTGTTCGTCAAGGAAGGCGATCCGTCTCGAGGACCGGCGAAGGACGTGAACACGATCGACGAAGTGCCCGACTCGAGCTGGTTCACGAACAGGCTCGGCACGCAGCCACTGACGCCGGCCGATGTCGAACGAGGCCCCGATACTACGAGCGGTCCGGTCGGCCGCTGGACTGCCGTCTCCGGCAAGTCGGAAGGCGTGCGGCCCGGTTTCACCGTGAAGGATGCCGCCGGGGTCACATGGTTCGTCAAGTTCGACGCCCCCGGCTACCCCGAGCAGGCGACCGGTGCCGAGGTCGTCTCGACGAACCTGTTCTGGGCGCTCGGCTACGACGTCGCCGAGACGCACATCGCCCGGATTCGACGCGAAGACATCGGCGTCGCCCCGCGGGCCACCATCATCGTCAACGGCAGACGAAGGCCGATGACGCAGGCGGATGTCGGTCGCGTCCTCGCGCTCGTCGATCGCAGCCCTGACGGCAGTTATCGAGCGCTGGCCAGCAAAGCGCTCGAAGGCAAGCCCGTCGGGGAGTTTCTCTACTACGGCACGCGCCCCGATGATCCCAACGATGTGGTGCCGCATGAGAACCGGCGCGAGTTGAGAGCGATGCGCGTCTTCGCGGCGTGGATCGATCGCGTCGATGCCAAGGCGGGCAACACGCTGGACACGCTCGTGACGGTCGATGGCAGGAGCAGCGTGCGTCATCACCCGCTCGACTTCGGATCCACCCTGGGGAGCGGCGGCATCGCGCCCAACGAGTGGTGGGAAGGGTATGAATACCTCTCTGGTGCGTCGGCCGCCAGGAAGATGATCGGATTCGGATTCCCGATCGAGCAGTGGCGCACGATCGCCTATCCGACGCTTCGCGGCGTCGGTCGGATCGAGGGCGATCACTTCGACCCGGACGCGTGGCGAAGTCGCGTGCCGAACGCCGCGTACATCCGTGCCGACGCCGACGACACGTTCTGGGCTGCCCGGAAGCTCATGGCGATGTCCGACGCGATGATCGCCGCGGCCGTTCGAAGCGGCATGTACAGCGACGCCGCCGCAGAAGACTACCTGACGCGCACGCTGATCGAGCGTCGCGACATCATCCTGCGGACGTATCTGCCTGCGATCAATCCGATCGTGACGCCGTCTCTTGCTGGTGATGGGACCCTGACCTTCGACAACGCCGCGGTCATGTCGGACGTCGGCGGCGCGCCGCGCGGATATCGCGCGAGTTGGTACAGCTACGACAACCTCACCGGTCTCAGCGCGCCGATCGGGGCCACCGAAAACCGTCTGCCGACGATGAACATCCCGGGGACGCTGCCCGATGCCGCCGGTTCATTCGTCAGAATCGATATCGCCGCTGACAGTGCGGACCATCCGTCGTGGACAGTTCCGATCCGCACGTATTTCCGCCGTGACGCTGACGGCTGGACGCTCGTAGGTCTTGACCGCACATGATTCCCGCCATTCGCGACCAACCGCTTCCATTCCACTCGACGGCGCAGGGCCGGACTCGGCCGCTCGTTCAGGCGGCAGGTGTCGCGGTCGCCTTCTTCTTCATCGCAGGTACCTTCGAGGCGGCGGTGATCCGGATCGTTCAGCCGACCGCAATGGAGCTCGATTGGGTGAGCGATGTGGTCCTGTCGACCGCCCTCGGGACCGCGATGTACTTGTGGCTGCATCTGCGCGCGACCCGCCTCGCGCTGACCGAACGCGAGCGTGCACAGGTGGTGATGCACACGCAGTTGTCACTGGCTGAAGGCATGCAGCGGCGGCTTCTGCCGCCCATCCCGTCGCGTGCACGCGGGTTCGACTGGGCAGCGACGCTGACTCCTGCATGGATGATTGGTGGCGACTTCTACGATTTCCTGGAGGCGGGCCCGAACATCCGTCTCATGCTGCTCGCCGACGTCTCGGGGAAGGGCATCTCGGCGGCGATGGCACTCACGCTCCTCCGCTCGACGTTTCGAAACCTCGCGCGCGACACGAACGACCCCGCTCAACTGGCGGTACGAATGTCGAGAGCGTTCTACGACGAGTGGCACGGATCGCCGTATGTCACCTGCGTCATCGCACGGATCGAGCTGTCCGAGCGTTTGCTGACATACGCCAATGCGGGACACCCTCCCGGTCTGCTCATTCGCCGGTGCGGCGGTCGCGATCTCTGGGAAGGGGGACCGCCGCTCGGTCTGATCCCGACCGCGGACTACGCCGAGGAGCGTCTGCGGTTGACGGCTGGCGACGTCTGCATCCTGATGACCGATGGCGTGACCGAGTCGTTCGATGACCACGCGGTGTCGCTCGGTACGCTGGCCGCCGGCATCGCGCAGCAGGACTCGCGATCAGCGACGCGCATCTGCGATGCGATCATGGCGCGCGCGCTCGACAGTCATGGTCCCAGTGGAGTCGAGGACTGGACCGACGATCGCACGGTGGTTGT